>NZ_LZDE01000240.1 GCF_002009015.1 Microbulbifer mangrovi
ATATGCAGGTGGCGGCGATCTACGTATATGACCGCGCGCTGACGACGCAAGAGGTGGATACAATATCGTCAGAGCTGAACCTCTACTATTTCCCATAACAGATTCAAAATATAAAACACCTGGATAATTTCATGAGCACAAGACTACTGGTCATAATATTTGGTGGCGCCGACCATCATTATCTCAACCAATTTGATTGTCCCAATTTAAAACAAGCGCAGTGGGGAAAGGTACAAGTCGATAATCTATGGCAGGACCGGGATGTCGCAACACAAATCACGGCGCAACTTATTACGGGAAAAACGTGGAAAGAAAACGGCGTAAACGAACGGAAAAAAGTAAAATATATCTACCATGGTCCTGTATCGAAATGGGCTGAGAGCAAGATCTTTAAGAATATCAAAAAAGGAAGAATCAGACGCAATGCCCTATACACGCTCTTGGGAGAGAGAGTAACAACCATCGCAAGAGAATTCCTAAAAGACGATCTAACATGCCCCACCCTATTTGAACTAATCAAAGACAGTCGCGCTGTTTATGTACCAGCCTATAATCCAGAACCAACATGGGCACTGGATAGAAATATTCTTGACCCGAGAAAATATCCGGAAATGGGGGTCGAAGCGGCACTTGATCTCCGCGAAAAGCATTTCTGCTGGAGAAAGAAAAGATTAATGGAAGCTCTTGATGGTCCTCCTCAAAACCTTCTTATGGCCCAATTTCAATACCTTGATTCAACCCAACATCTCTATTTTTCATACCACGAGGAGGATCAGGTTGAGGAGGTCGAAAAGGCATATCATCGGATAGATAAATTTGCGGGCGAAATAATAGAGCAAGCAAAAGGGAAATATGATCGAATACTGTTCATATCAGATAACGGTGCTGCGAGAAAAATAGATTACAAACCTACTCATCACAATAGACCTTTTTATTCAATAAATATTAATGAAGAAATAAAAGACACCAACATGCGCGATTTCTTCAATCATATCTTGAGATGGACTGGACACTACGCAGAGGCTAACTAAGATGAATCATGAATCGTCCAATAGCAGCCTTGAAATAAAAAAAGAATTCCGAGGAAAACAACTGATTGGATACTGGTATTACACTCTCAGGTTTGCACGTGGTCAAAGACGGGTAATACCAGGCTTCTGGACCAAGATAAAAACAAGAATAGCATCATTCTCATCCCTCCCGGATCCGATATTTATCCTCGGTAGTCCCAGGTCCGGCACAACCTATCTAGGAGAATTACTCGAGGATCTGCCAGAATCCTCCTATTTTTTTGAGCCACCCATATTAAAATACCTCGCCCAAAAACTATACAAAGAAAAATCAATAAATTTCCGAACAAAAATACTGTACAAACTAATTTTTCGATCTCTTCTATTTTTTTCGCCTGGCACAGGTCGACAAATCATTGAAAAAAACCCGAACAATACCTTTATTCCCGGAGAATTACTGAAAATATATCCTAATGCAAAATTTGTAGTGATAAATCGAGACGGCCTCGATGTTGCCACATCTCTATTGAAAAAACCGTGGCATTTAAAGTCATCCGAAAAATCAGGCAAGCGTGAACCAGGTGGATATCTCTATGGCGCCCACCCACATTTTTACATAGAACATGGACGACGCGACGAATACCAAAAGACGACCGATGTACATAGGTGTATTTGGGTATGGAAGCGCCATCATGATGCCATTCAGCAGATATCCGACTCTGTCCCCCAAAATCAGTTTTTCAC
Organism: Microbulbifer mangrovi; assembly: GCF_002009015.1. Lineage (GTDB taxonomy): Bacteria > Pseudomonadota > Gammaproteobacteria > Pseudomonadales > Cellvibrionaceae > Microbulbifer > Microbulbifer mangrovi. Next base: position 1,755 of record NZ_LZDE01000240.1, read on the forward strand.
AATAAATTACGAAGACCTTGTACGCAATCCAGACAATGTGCTTCCCGAGATGGTTAAATTTCTGGGGATCCACAATCAGACTTCAATTGAAGCTGCACTAAAATCCAGTAAACGAGGAAAAATTGAGTCTATCGGAAATGGTAAATCTTATCTTAGCGATATAGATTTCTCATTAATGAAAGATGAAGCTAGCGCTCTTACCAGTTGATTCGCACAAAAAAATAATCCAATTCCTAAAATCAACAGAAGACCTGAGTCTACATGGTGGACCTACCAGCTGTCCGTGATATCAAGGTGAGATAAAAGTGGATGCAATCGTCGAGCAAGAAATAAATCAGGAAGATCGAGCAATATTTCTCCCTTACTTCGAAGAAAATCCTTACCAGGATTTACTTTCCCGTGCCCTTAAAAAACAGGGTATTAGGGTCGTCAAACAAGCAAAGCTACGAATATTTTTGACCCTATTGAATAGGGTCAAAATTGTACACCTACACTGGCTTCCAGCTCTCCAGCGAAAAAAAAACGCGAACCTAAGAATGTGGCTTTTTTGCTTCAGACTATTTGCATTAAGGTGTCTACGTATACGAGTGGTATGGACATTGCATAATCTCTACTCGCACGACTCGGAAAACCATGACTTTGAAAAGAAATTCGTGACCAGAATTGCCGGAATATCCTCGCGAATAATTATTCACAATAGAGGAGCGCGATCCGCCTTTTGTAAAGAATTTGGCGACAAGTACTCTCACAAGATGGACTGTATACCTCATGGAAATTATATTAGCGTATACCCAAATACAGTAAGCAGAGAGGAAGCCAGGCGTCTATTGGGTCTAAAAAATGAAAAAGTACTACTGTTTTTCGGAAATATAAAGCCCTATAAAGGTATTGAGACTCTGACAAATGTGTTCAGCACGCTTGACATGGAAAATTCACGCTTACTTATTGTCGGCAAGCCCGACAATAAGAAACTAGCGGAAGATATAAATAATTCTGCAAGACTCGATCCACGTATTAAAACCGTGTTTCAGTATATTCAGGAAGAGGACGTCCAAATATACTTTAATGCCTCAGATATAGTCGTCTTCCCTTACCGAGATATATTGACATCTGGTGCTGTTATTCTGGCGATGTCATTTGGCAAGCCCTGCATTGTTGTGGACAAAGGCTGCATGATGGAAACATTACATCCAGAAGGCGGAGCTTCATACAATAGCGAAATGGAAAGTGAACTCGGCAGAACACTTCAATATATGTTACAGAAAAGTGAGACCAGTCTTGAAGAAATGGGGTCCAAGAATTACAAGCAAGCGGAATCCCTAGACTGGGACACTATTGCGAAAAGAACCAGTCAAGCCTATGAAATAGGTATTTAGTTTTTTTGGATAAGAAAGAAACTACACACGAAATGTGCCTTAACAAAAAATTTCGGTGAAAAGGAATTATGTCCATTCCATCCTGGGCTGAAGACAGTGATAACGTGAACGGCCACAGGGTCGCTAAAAGTGCTGTCATTACCATGGCGTCCGGAGCCGCGAGACTCGTCGCAAGTGTAGTCTCTGCGGTAGTTCTCGGACGCTTACTAACACCAGACGACTTTGGGCTTGTTGCGATGGTTGCTCCAATCATCGCACTCGTTACGGTATTTTCTGATTCTGGAATTAGCAATTACACCTTGCAGAGCAAGCAGATCAAAGAAGAAGAACTCAATCATGCATTTTGGTTGGGCGCATTTTCAGCGCTCTTGCTTTTTGTAGCGCTAATACTTCTGGCACCCGCAATCGCTATATTTTACGAAGAAGAGAGAATAAGGACAGTCGTGCAGGTGTTGGCGGCCACACTATTACTAACTATTTTCAACAATCAACATAATGCCCTTGTTAAACGTTGCTTCCGACAAGATTATTACGCGATTGCGGAAATAGTCGGTGCGGGCTCAAGCCTATGTGTGGGAATCTATCTGGCGCTGCATGGTGCCGATTACTGGGCGCTAGTGTCGATTCCTCTTACGCGTCACTTGGGTCACGCTATTGCTATATGGACATTAACAGGATGGGTGCCCAAAAGGCCTCGACTGGAAATTAATTTAAGTCGAACGATACTAACGTTTGGGTTCTATGTGATTTTCTCGCAAACCATAAATGTGATTTCGAAAAATATTGACAAAGTTTTGTTGGGATGGGCTCATGGTACTGAGGAAGTGGGCTATTACAACATGGCTTACAGTATTATGATGCTCCCCTTTTTACAGGTAATGACTCCTGTCGCAGGAGCTATTATTCCGTACTATAGCCAACTACATCACTCAGGACGTAACCTCACTGACTCATTATGTAATGTCACGATAGGTCTTGGCATCGTTGTTGTACCAATAATGCTTTGGGCCTCTTACGCAGCCGAACCACTTCTGACACTGGTACTCGGAGACAAATGGCTTCCATCGGCAGAAATTTTCTCAATGTTGGCGCTATCCAGCATCACAACAGCGCTTGGTCTTTGTGTAAGCTGGTGTCTACTTGCGACGGGACAGCCAGAAAAACTAGCTAAACTTGCTACGCTATCTCTCATAGGAAATTTTATCGCGTGCTTGTTTGGAATCCGCTGGGCTGGAATTGGAATAGCCTATGCTCAACTTTCCGTAAGCACTGTAATGTTCTTTGTAATTGTCATTTATGTCTCAAGGCACGTAAACTTTAATGCTAAATCATTTTTCAAAACCGCTTCAAGAGTAATCATATGCGCGGCTCTATCTCTGATATTGGTAGCTGCCACCCACAGTATGAGCAACCAGACAAGTATCTACGTCTTGTTAGTCAGCCTAGTTGAAATGATGGCAATATTTTCAGTTTTATTTTCCTTATCATTCGGAAGAAATAAAATTCTTGAAATTTATTCATTCGTAAGAAATTTTCGTAGAGAAAAAATCGCATGAAAATCACAACATCAGAACCTCTGATTACCGTTGCAATGAGCGCATATAATGACGAAAAATATATACGGAAAGCAATAGAAAGTATTTTAAATCAGTCGTACAAGAATTTTGAATTTATAATTGTCGACGATGGAAGCTCTGACAATACATACGAAATTATTGATAATCTTAGCTCTCAAGATCAAAGAATTTCAGGTTTCAAGCATAGCAACAAAGGGAAAGCTGACACTTTGAATTTTATACTTTCTCTAGCCAAGGGAAAATATTTTGTTATCCAAGACTCTGATGATATAAGCTCAAGGGAGCGACTGGAAACTCTGGTAACGACATTTGAAAGAAGACCCCACCTCGCCATGCTTTTATCTGGGCATGCAATAATACTCGATGACCGCATCATTGCCCCAAAGTCTAAAATCCTAAATGAGCAAGAATGCGAAAAGCATATAAATTCTCTCCAACTGCCTGCTCATGACCCAACCATGATGGTAAAGACAGAAATAGCCAAGGAATATCTTTTTAACTCAAGCTTAAAAATAGGCCAGGGGGTAGATTTCATATTTCGGATCTCTGAAAGATATCCGATCAATGTCATAGATGAATGTCTTTACTACTATAGAGTACGCACTGACTCCATAACAAAAAAAGATCCCGCTGAAAAATCTAGAAATCTACTTCGCGTAATGAATATGGCCAAAAAACGGCGGGGAGAAGAGCCGTGGTCGGAGTCAGAGTTTTTGCGCCTTAATAGCCGATGGGCAAATGATAAATACAATAACTTAGCCGGACATTTCACCGAAAGCGCCTACCAGTCTGTAATGAAAAGAAAGCGCTTCGAAGCGTGGAGAACAGCAATTCACTCTTTGAAGTTTTTTCGACATGGCTATGGCTATATCAAGCCAGCTATCTATGCTATTTCTCCGCGTATTTTGTGTAACTGGGGTAAACAAAGGTTTGGCTTAGGCCAGTCGTAATAGTAACGCTCTAAAATATTAAAATTTCTGTGCAGCTTGCATCAATTTCTCGTGCAGACTAATAACCTGGTACCCGTGATTATTTATATGTAGAAAATCTTCACTATATTTGGAATCTACTTCATATACAGAGGATGACAAAATTGAATAAGAGTCGACAATGGTAGCTCGACCCTCGAAGTTCTTACGAATGTAATCATTTACTTCAAGAATTGCAAAATCGACATGCTCGCTCCATACGATACGTCTAACAAGATTTAATTCGCCCCGGGGAAAAATCGTAGATATCACTATTTGACCATTGTTTTTTTCTATTAAATCGACAATGCTCGAAATATTTCTCTTGCAGTTATCTACCACCTCTCGAAATAGATTACGATCAAAGCCGATAACCTTAAGATCATTAATCCCAACCTGAATAACTACCACACTGGCATCTAGATCTGCAGAGTGATAGCCAGCCCGATAGAGGACTTGCGCAGTCGTCTGGCCATCAAGCCCAAGATTTATCACATTGAAATCCTGACTTCCTTGATAGTAATCCGCCCAATCTTTCGCTCTGGAGTCACCGAGGAAAGAAACTTTAACTTTTTCTTGATCAACCAATGGGTGAGAGTTGACTCGTGAAGCCATTATAGAACCAAGCGGTGTAAGTCTCTCTTCGCTTATCATTTTATAAGACGACACCTTTCCTGCCGCGAACACAAAAAAAAGCAGAAGGCCGAAGGCTATGAGGGTAAAAAACTTTTTACTACCAAGATGGCGCATTTCTTTTGAAGACTCGCTTTTTAATTAGCCCATAGAATAAATTTCTTTTGGATAGGCATGGCTTTTCCACAAGGTGCCAGCTTAAAATCGCCATTATTAGAGTAAAGAAAAATGACCCCATAACCATTTCAGCAATAGATATTCCGGGCCATAAAAAGATCAGCGTTTGCTGAACCGGAAATGCGAAGATATAGAGTCCATAAGAAAAATCTCCAAGTTTATTGAAGTAAATAAGTTTTCCTTTAGGAACATAGGCGATAACAAGTATGATATATGGAATAACTATTAAATAGACGGATAGGAACAGTTCTGACACGCTTAGACTTAACAAAAGTGCCACTATCGAGATACTAAAAGTGCGACTCGATAAAACAATTTTATCTCTACACAGAAAAACCAGTGCGCCTACGAAAAACATAAAAACCAGTCGACCGCCCTTCCAATACGGAACCGCGGTATCGGGCAAAAAAATATCAGCTAGTAGATAAAAAAATGAAGCAACTGAAATTATCGCCACTAAATAAACTAGCGTTCTTTCACGCTCGCGAAATTCCATATAGGAGCAAATGGCGAAAAGCAGCGCAATCGAACAGTACATTTTTAATTCATAAGGAAGAGTCCATAGCGATCCATTTACGACACTGGAGTACGGGGCGAAGTCAAACAAGTCTGAAAGCTGATACTGTATTCCCAAAAAAAGAGAAGTATTTTTAATAATGTAGGTCAGCCAACTACCTTCCTCCAGGTATTCAAAAAAAGAGCGGTTTGTTAATATCGGCCCCAGCAATAATACAGTTATAATATTGGCTACAAATAAAGCGGGAAATATCCTTAACACTCTTGAGATAGCGTATCTAGTATAATCCGGACTATGGATCAAACTACTTGTTATTAACATTCCACTGATAAAGAAAAATATATCAACGGCTATAGAGCCTATGGACTTATGGATAGAGCTCGAAAACGGCTCCAGAAATGCATCTCCAGTAACTATCGTAAAACTATGTGCGACAAGGACCATAGTCGCTGCGCAGAATCTGATTAAATTGAGATTGTTATCCCGACCTTTTAAAGCACCTGAAAGGCATATTTTTTCCTTCCTCACACTCCACTCCGAGACTGCTTAGAGTCATTTACAAAGTCTTGGTAGCCGGAGATCCATTTTGAGGGCGAAGAAACTACTAATTGAAATTTTTCTACAAGGTTTCTTGCTCTTCCATTTGGAGGGCAGAGATTTACCATCCATCCCAAGATAAAACGCGAAAAAGCATATAACCAGATAACGATTGCATAGAAAAAGCTATAAATTTTTCCATAGTGTTTTCGGCTATAGTGCATTTTACCTTTGTACATCAACAGGGTTCTTCCACTATTCGTGGAGCTTTTCCCAACAAAATGTGTAACTTTAGCCCTTTCCGACATTAACAGCATGGATCCTGTTAGTTTTCTAATCCGAAAGCAAATATCTACTTCCTCGCTATAAAGGAAATACTCAGTATCGAACCCACCCAACTGGTCCCATATTCTTTTCGAAATCATCATGAATGCGCCAGATAGTACTGGAGTTAATTCATCGGTGGCGTTCAAGGATTTTCGACCAGGAAAATGGCGCGATAAACCGAACAAATTAATAAGCTCTCGCCCGAGGGTAGGATCAACCTGCAAAGAAGAGTATTCTCTACTCCCATCAGGAAAATATGTTGCCCCACCCCAAGCTCCACTCTCTGGGTAAGCTTTCGCGATAGAAATTAAGTTTTTAATCGCCCCTTCATAAAGTTTCGTATCAGGGTTTAATAGCAACAGATATTCGCCTTTAGCGTTCTCCGCAAGTAGATTGTTACCAGCGGCAAACCCTAGGTTGACATGGTTATCGATGATTTGAACCTGTGGATAATTTTTTGAAATGAATTCCACAGTTCCATCATTAGAGTTGTCAAGCAGCAACACTTCCGCATCGACACTATCTTTTCGAAGGTTTTCTATGACGCTAGCCATGCATAGAGCAATATCAGAAAGAGAGTTATAGCAAACAATCAAAATGCTGATCTTGGCGGAAATCGCATTTTCAGCTTGGAGCTTCATCTACCAATCTCCCCCACTTGATAGTTTTAATACCAGTTCTTATTACCTTTGCAGGATTCCCCGCAACTATCACGTTACTCTCAACGTTTTTCGTCACAACCGCTCCAGAAGCAACTACTACCGAATCGCCAATCGTCACGCCAGGCATTATGATACTACGCGCGCCGATAAAGCAGTTGCGCCCTATAACGACATCCCAATAGACGTTCCTGGACATGTCGTGACACAAAATTGTGGAGTGGAAGGCGATATAGGATCCATCGCCAATATGGACACCTTTCGGGTGTCGTTTGTCCAAATTTGCCTTCAACGATATACGAACATCTTTACCAATATTCATTCCATATAGATTTATCAAAATCCAGCGTTGTACAGATAGCAGTAAATGCCGAATGGATACCAGTATTCTCTGAATTCTTTTGTTATACATCATAATTACGCCTCCACAACAACCGCGGATATCGCTCCTCGATAGCATCAGCAGCAGGTATGCTCTTCTCCTTACATAGAAAGGTCAGTACCGCAGCTGATGTACCGACCACAAAGAAGAACAGTGGCTGGGCCTTACCAAAAAGATGCACTGTTAGGCCGAGAAACAAAAAAGCCAAGCACATACTAATTATGGCGTATGCGAAGTAATCATTTTCGTTTGGGCGGATTGACACTGGAATTTTTTTGATACAGTAGATGACCGATAAAGACACTAGTATGGGAAATGGAATCCCAAAGAAAAATGCAGTAGCCCACCAGAAATTATCGATACTCTGCCCCATCCAGAATGGAGCAGACCAAGGCGCCCCTATTCCAGAACCAAAAAATGGGGCTCGTAAGATATCGTCTTTAAGATGCTCGATAATTAATAGTCTATGTGTACCTGTATGTGGGTTGAATGTTAAATTCTGAATTACCAACTTCACCAATCCGCGATTAGAAACCATCTGTACAACGATCGCTAATGCCGCGATAAGCCAAACAATACGCTTCATTCCTTCGCCAATTTTTTTCTTCAACTTAAAAAATGAGATAACAAAAATATATATTGCAAGCGCAAGAAAAGCTGCTGATGATATAGAAGTTATAACCGCAACAACCAGTGCTGCAACTAAACAGATATGCCAAAACTTTTTTTCCGACAAGTAGAGATAAAATGCGAGAGGCAATACTGTAACGCACACAATCCCATTGAGAATTGGATGAGAAAATGCACTGGCCGCGCGAGTCATCCCAAGTCGCATGTATTTTTCTGTATATAGTGAAGCTGGTATATGTCTGTTCCCAGTAATCGCCGATGCGATGTCGTGAATCCATTTATCTCCAGTCAAAAACTCGATAAAACTGAAAGGCAAAATGCACACAACGAGAATCATGTAGGTTTTATATACCGAAATAACGTTATCTATTGATGTAAACGTTCTCCGTGCGAGATAGTACGCCCCAAACAACTCTATAAAGAGTATGCCGGATTTCTCCACGCCCTTTGAAAGGCCATAATTAATTAGAATTGATACGATAGCCCAAAGTATTGCCAAATTTATATATTTATCACCCAGGTGTAGAGAAGAACCGGAATTCATCGCATATCTGAAATTACCAAGAACGGAAAGCATCAGAATAATGCGATACAGCTCTAGTCGTAAGCCGCCGAGATTCAGGTAAAATTCACCGGGGATAAATAGAGAAATAATAAATAGTTTCGCTAGCAAGCTACTGCTCGCACGGTTAGATGAGACACTCGAGAACCTCTGAATTTCCCCTACTTTCACGGTATTACTGCTCAACATAATATAGGTATAAGCTTTACGCAGAGTCAATTACGCTTTCAATGGCCTGTATTAGCGCTCCAGAAACTTCAAGTCTTGGCGATGTTTTCTCCCCTGCACTTTTCATAGCAGAATCGATAGCGTCAAATAGACTCGCAGTATCTTCAACCACGTCTATAAGGTCGAAGTGAGAAAACTTTTCTGCTGTTGCAACCTGATGATCATTTCGATGCTCGCTCCGTGAAAATTCTCGCGGCATAATAATCAAAGGTTTCTGGCTTTCGAGAGCTGTGATTATAGTCCCCATTCCAGCATGTGATACCACCAGGCTCGCTTTATTAAAGCAATCGGTATATTCTGAGATGCTTAGATTTTTCTCGAATGCCATATTCTTAGGCGCATACTGGCTTTCCCCTATTTGTGCAAAAACAGAATAGTCCGGATGATTTCCTGACCACTGGTCCATTGCGGAAATTAGTCTATCAAATGGTAATTGTGTTCCCACGCTGACAAAAATCATAGCACTCATATTTTTTCGCATTCTTTATATTACGAATATTTTTATTTCTATGCATCAACGCGACAGGGTTTCAGCTTCGCATATTGCACGAATGTTATTTTTTACTTTTATGTTTATCCGTATCAATCTCATATTACGGACCCGAAATATTTGGCACCAACCTTAGAATCTAAATGCTGCCATTGAGTGAGCAATAAATCCGCGTGCTTGAGTGCCCTTGCGCCCGACATCGATATTTCCCAGACATTTGCAATACTATCTATCCAAATCGTTTTCTTGCCTAATTTCTTCGCAAAAAATACGGCGAAAAAACCTGGCGCGGCGCCCGTCGTTATCACAACTTGCGGGTTCACTCTGATCAGAGTAATTAAAACCTGCAGCGCTTGTTTCGCAATTTTTATTATGGTATCCGTTCTTGATGCGTCTTGAATGTAGTAAAAATGTCCATCAGGCACAGTTTCCTTGTAGGATTTATCGGTACTTGCAAAATATAGATCGCATGACTCCAACCTCGGGACTAACCGGCTTAGTTGTATCCAATGCCCACCACTTGAGGAAATTAACAGAACCTTCTTAACACCATTAAAGTTACGTTCATCCATAAACGAAAACCCCTAGCTTTTAATATAACCTCTAGACTCGCGAACTGTTATCACGCTCCCAGACGAACCTTGTGCCCTCTTTCTCCTCCGCTATAACCTCTGTTTTTATTCGAAGTTTTATGAGCACATATACAATTGCTGCTGGTATCAGCCAAGGATTTTTAAGGATTACGAGTAGTAGATCCTTTACCCCGTTATCATTACCAATATCTGCACCAGGCTGCTGCATCGAGAGTTGCCGATTTCCAAAAAGTGCTCTCCGCTTTATCTTTATTAACTCGGTAACTGTACGTGGCGCAAATACTTTAAAGCGGCATCCATCCAGAGTAGATTTTTCGGAACTATTGAATAGCGCTCTTACAAACCCATCATCCGAGACTAAATCAGGAAAATTTGAAAATCTGGATCGCCCTTTTTCGGATAAAAGGTAAATACCTGAACCAACCATTTTCCCACTGGAAAAATATGGTAGCTTCGTCCAAATAGCGTAAAAACACTTCACTAATACACTGGATGAGCCTAAATCGAACGTAGCAGTTGGTGATGCAGCAAGATAATTTGACGACCGAATTTTTTCGATTGCTACCTGTAGCGACTCCGCGCTAATTTCGATATCTGCATCCAGATAGACGCGCGGATAGGACCTGGCGATAGAATCGCCTTTATTAAGAGCCAATACCTTTGAAGCTTCACTGATTTCTATGACATTAACACCCTGATACTTTCTCGCTTTATCTGCCGTATCATCTGAGCAGCCATTACATACGACAATTACTTCATAATTTTTTTGCGCAGAGGTATTACTTTTAAGAATAGCTTTCAGACAACGGTCAATCACATTTGATTCGTTATGGGCGGGAATAATTATGCTTGCCATCATTTGCTTCCATGCATGCAAGGCAGTAGACGACAAATTTTGCAATAACAAGCAGTCCGTATAGCCATTATGAGTCGCTCCTTGATCACCTGACGTGATCCACTATCAAACTACCTTCAACCATAAAAATCGCGGTTATAACCAAGACAGTTTTAACTTACCAACACAATCCGAAGGCTATGATCGTCGAGCGCGTTGAGATATCTCACTAAAACCACTTTTCACGCTTGGGCTTAGCCATAGACGTCCGAGCCACCCATACGCAGTAACGAAAACTCTTAATCGACCTAGGAACTTTTCCTTACATTTAGAATATCTAGGTGGATACGGGGAACAAGGGCCCGTTCGGGCCATAAGCCGGGACAAGCCACTATATAGCTATAATTGGCAGGATTTTTCAGTTGAGGATCTGTTGTTATCTAGAATAGCTCTTTAGCCACAAGATGATTTAGGCGCACACAAAGATGCATAATTTCGCCATTTTCAACGTCTTGCCTATGAAGCAGCCTATGCTCGCGCATTCGCAGCGCTCGATGAAATGGAATCACGCCTCGCCGATGGATCAAACGCTCTGTTGGTGGGTGCACTGACCAAATCGGACATCCGTCGCTTCGCTACCCTGGTGCGGGTTGATTATCACCCCTGCACTCGGGTTAAAGTGTGTACTGGAGACGGTGAAACTGGATCATATCAAGGTGCGGTACTGCGCTTATTCTCACAGGCATTTTTCCGGAGGGGCCACGCAGTACCTGAGTCAGTCTGGAGAACTGTTCCGCGCGGATTGCACGTAAGAATGTGTGCTGCGGTAATACTGTCTCGCTATAGTCAGGGCACATTCACTGTAAAACATGTTGGGACAGCCTATGGAATTTTTGATTCTCTTGATCATTGTCGTCGCAGTTCTGGTGCTGCCACTGAAAATGGCGGCCGGTATGCTGGGAGCGCGCAACACCGGAGTCTTCTCTTGCCTGTTTGCCCTGCTGCTGGCAGTGATCATCCAGCATTTCGTCGGAGGGATGATTCCCGGCGTCACAGAAGAACTCGGCCTGCTGATCACCATGCCTCTCGCCGCCATTGCCTATATGTTGGTGCTGGGAACCGGGTTTCTGAAGGGCATTCTGATCGCGATTATTCAGGGCCTTCTTACCATTGCACTTACCCTGTTACTCGGTGGATTTGTGGCAGCGATCTGATTCGCTGCCACGGGACACTATGATTTACCAGCTTTGTACTCTCCGAATCCCTCGCTCCTTCAGTAGTGCATCACCTCTTCCTCTTCGTCCTCTATGGACTCCAGAGACAACGAAAGGCCGCCGCCGGATTTTGCGCTGCCGCTGCTTTCACCTTCTGCTTCCGCGGCCACCACTTTTGGTTTCTTACCTTCTTCATACATTTTGATGCGCAGACGCAGGTTATTTGCCGAGTCCGCGTTCTTGATCGCTTCATCGTGGCTGATACGGCCTTCGATGTAGAGTTTGAACAGCGCACCGTCAAACGTCTGCATACCAAGGTTTTCCGACTTCTCCATCATCTCCTTGATGTTGTGGAATTCCCCTTTCAGGATCAGCTCATTAATGGTCTGCGTGCCCAGCAGGATTTCTACGGCGGCGCAGCGTTTCCCGTCCACAGTCGGTACCAGGCGCTGGGATACGAAGGCGCGGATATTCTGCGACAGTGACATCAACAATTGCGGTCGGCGCTCTTCCGGGAAGAAGTTCACGATGCGGTCGAGTGCCTGGTTGGCGTTGTTGGCGTG
>NZ_LZDE01000241.1 GCF_002009015.1 Microbulbifer mangrovi
ATGCCGGCCTCGACATGTTTATGGCGCCGGACCCGAGCTGGAAGGAACTCTACAAAAACACCCTGGCGCAAGCCAAAAGTGGCGAGATTTCCGCGGAGCGTTTGAACGACGCCGTGCGCCGCATCCTGCGCGTCAAACTGCGCGCGGGCCTGTTTGAAGCCGGTGCGCCTTCCGAGCGCGCGTTTGCCGGTGACGAATCCCTGATCGGCTCCCCGGAGCACCGCGCCATTGCCCGTCAGGCAGTGCGCGAATCCCTGGTGCTGCTGAAAAACAACGACAATCTGCTGCCGCTTGCGCGCAACCAGCGGATTCTGGTCGCCGGTGATGGTGCCGACAATATCGGCAAACAGTCCGGTGGCTGGAGCATTACCTGGCAGGGTACCGGCAACCAGAACAGTGATTTCCCGGGAGCAACCTCCATTTACGGTGGTATTGCCAAAGCGGTGGAAAGTGCTGGCGGTACTGCGGAACTGTCGGTAGATGGCCAGTATGAGCAGAAGCCGGATGTTGCGATTGTGGTATTCGGTGAAGATCCCTACGCAGAGATGCAGGGTGACGTTTCCAACCTGGATTACCCGGGAGAGAGCGATCTCGCACTGCTGAAGCGCCTGCGCGCCCAGGGCATCCCGGTGGTTTCCCTGTTTATCACCGGTCGCCCGCTGTGGGTGAATCCCGAGCTGAATGCCTCCGATGCATTTGTGGCGATCTGGCAGCCGGGCACCGAGGGCGAAGGCGTTGCCGACGTGATCCTGCGCGATGCCGAAGGGCAGGTGAATCACGACTTCACCGGCAAGCTGACTTTCTCCTGGCCGAACGACGCACAGCCCACTGTGCGCAACCCCGGTGAAAACGAAGCGCTGGCGCAATTCAAATACGGCTACGGCCTGAGTTACGCAGACTCGGAACAACTGGCGATGTTGTCTGAAGAGAGCGGCCTGTCCGAGGCGGACACCAAGGAAGCGCTGGCGGTATTCAATGGCCGTGCGCTGGACCCGTGGAGCTTCCAGGTTACGGATGTTGGCAACAACCACTCTGTGATTTCCAGCAGTGTCGCAAAGCTGCAGGGTATCAGTGTGCAGTCCGTGGATCGCAATGTGCAGGAGGACAGCCGTCGTCTGCAGTGGAGCGGTGAAGGTAATGCGATTGCCGGCTTCTTTGCCAACAGCCGCACGGATCTCTCCGCATACCTGGCCAATCAGGGGGCGCTGGTATTTGATGTCAAAGTGGACGCAGCACCCAGTGACGCGGTGAACCTCGGGATTAACTGCGGCATGGAGTGCGGTGCTGAGCAATCCATTACCGACCTGCTCAAGGGCGCTACGCCCGGAGAATGGAAAACCGTGGCGGTAGATTTGCAGTGCCTGGCCAAGGGCGGCGCAAAACTGGATATGGTGCTGTCACCTTTCTATGTGCGTACTGCCGGTGCCCTGGATGTCACCATTCACGATATCCATATTGCCGCGAATGCGGAGACTGATATTAGCTGCGGATAACGTATTTCCGTAGAGATAAGTATTAACCCGGTTGCCACCCATCCACCTCTCCGGCAGCCGGGTTCCGCGAATCACTCACAAGGTGACGGCCGGAAAAGACAGAATAAAAATAACGTCGTATTGACCGGGCAACCGGTTTCCAAGAAGTAACCCTGAAAATCAAGCAGTACCCCCTCCTGAACTATCACAGGAGTTTTGGGCGCCTTTGTTATTCCGCGTGTTAAATGGAAGGAATCGCTGCGCCCCGATAAAGCCCCGGTCGGGTATGAGCCGAGATTTACAACCCAGTCCGGTACTCAATAAATAGCGATGCATAATGGGAAAAATAATGAAAAGCAAAAGAGCGACGGCGAAAAGCCGCTTGCTGTTGACGGCTGCGTGTCTGTTGGCACAGCCCGCCATTTTTACCGCGGCTGAGGCGCAGACCCAGCCCCTGTGGTCCGATGAGTTTGACGGTGAGCGGATCAATCGCGATGTGTGGACCTTCACCACCGGCGGCGACGGCAATGGTAACGGCGAACTGCAGTATTACACCGCGTCGGAAAAGAATGCCTACCTGGAAGATGGCAACCTGGTGATTGAAGCCCGGCGCGAACCTTTCGAGGGCAAGGAATTTACCTCTGCGCGCCTGCACACCAATGGTCGCATGGGATTCAAATTCGGCACACTGGAAGCACGAATCAAACTGCCCAAACTGGATAACGGCCTGTGGCCGGCGTTCTGGATGCTGGGTGATAACTTTGGTGTGGATGGCTGGCCCAAGTCCGGGGAAATCGACATTCTCGAGGCGGGTTTCAAATCGGCCATCGACGATGGCACGGTGAATAATGCGGTTTCCGGTGCGCTGCACTGGTGGCATGAGTCCGGTGACTGGAGCGACTGGCTGCAGGCTGACCACGCCGAGGATGTAGTGCTCGAATCCAATCTGTACGAGCAGTACCACACCTATCGCCTGGACTGGACGCCCACGGACGTGACTATCTCCGTGGACGACACCCAGATCCTGACCATGGATATCACCGGTCCCAACCTGTCAGAGTTTCGCGACAACCCCAACCATATCCTGCTCAACCTCGCTGTGGGCGGTTGGAATTTTGTCGAGATCGAAGATCCGGCGCTGATTACCGCGGACTTCCCGGCAAAAATGTACGTGGACTACGTACGCCTCTATGCCAACGAATTCACCGAGCTGGAAGTTGCCAGCGACAGTTACTATCGCGGCGATTTCGGCATCATGACCGAAACCTACCCGGTGCTGGATGAATTCAACTGGGGAGACAAGGCCAATCTGTACATCTGGAATAACATGACCACGGTTGCGACCGCGCCGGCGGAGGGCAGTGCGGTGTTGTCCTACCAGGTGGCTGCGGGCGACTGGTGGGGTATGGGTCTGTTGCATAAAGATTACAACATGCGCAATTACGCCCACGGTTACCTGCACTTCGATGCCAAGGTCAATTCCAGTGTGAATATCGAAGTAAATATGGCGAGCACTTCCGGTGGCGATGCCAGTGTCTTGCTGACCGCGGGCGGCGAGGAGTACGGCCTCGAGCGCGACGGCGAGTGGCACCATGTGGCGATTCCCCTGGCGAAGTTTGGTGGTCTGGATATGCAGACGATCAAGACGTTTTTCAGTGTTTCCGGCCCCGCACCGGCAGAAGACTTCCAGATCGCCTTTGACAATATCTACCTGAGTGAAAGTGTCGCCCTGGAGGCGCCGGAGTTCGGCAGTTACGGGATTTATACCGAGACAGCTTCACATATGGACGCCGGCAGCTTTGCCTTTGGTGTCAACGGTGACCTGTTTATCTGGGATGAAACCCTGCAATTATCCGCGGGTGAAACCCGTGAAGGAAACTCCGCGCTGAACCTCACCTCTACCGGCAAGGGCTGGTTTGGCATGGGGCTGACCGCGCGTGAGGGGTTCAACCTCACCGCGTTTGACAACGACACTGCGGCCCTGCATTTCTCGATGAAAACCAGTGACCAGACCGAATTCCGCATCGGTCTCAAGGGCGGCAATGTGGACAATATTGGCCAGGCCTGGATTACCTTCAAGCCCGGTGCCGATCCCTATGGATTCGTTCGCGATGGCCAGTGGCACGACATCGTTATTCCCATGAGCGAACTGGCCGGTGACCTGGATCTCGCGGATATGCGTCAGGTATTCCAGGTACTGGGTGTTGGCGAAGTCGCCGAGATGTCCATCGACGATGTCTACCTGTCTGGTGGTGAAGAGGCGCAGTTACCCGGCACCGATGGAGAACCGGTAAACCGCGCACCCACTGCAGCGGTCAAGCCCTCGGTAATGGGTGGGCCTGCCGGCACCGCTGTCACTTTCGACGGCAGCCAGTCCAGTGATGTCAATGGCGATGCGCTTACTTACAGCTGGGACTTTGGCGACGGCATTACCGCGAGCGGTGTTAGCGCGACCCACACCTACGCGACGGATGGCAGTTACCGTGCGGTGTTGACCGTGAGTGATGGCGAAGCGACGGCAACCGCAGCCACCTATATCTTTATCGACGATGCCTATGGCAGCAGCAAGAGCACCAAGCGCGGTCTCGGCTACGGCCACCACTCCCAGGAAGACTTCGAGGTAATGTCCCAGGGGATCTCCTGGTGGTACAACTGGAGTCACGCGCCGGATGTGCAAATTGCGGAAATCTACCAGAATTACGGGGTTGAATTTGTCCCCATGGCCTGGAATGGCGGCTTTGACGAACAGGGTATGCGGGCCTATATCGCGGCGCACCCGGAAGTGAAATATATTCTCGCGTTCAACGAGCCCAACTTCCTCGAACAGGCCAACATGACCCCGTCCCAGGCCGCCGCAGAATGGCCGCGACTGGAAGCCATTGCCGACGAATTCGGCCTGCAGATCGTGAGCGTGGCGATGAACTTTTGTGGTGTCTGTGTTACCGAAAACGGCACCACTTATTACGATCCCATCGAGTACTTTGATGATTTCTTTGCCGCCTGTCCCGACTGCCGTGTGGATGCCATGTCCATTCACGCCTACATGCCGGAAGTTGGTGCCATTGAGTGGTACGTCGATCTGTTCAAGAAGTACAACCGTCCGATCTGGCTCACGGAATTTTCCGCCTGGGAAGACACCACTACGGAAGCCGAACAGCAGAAGTTCCTGATCCAGACCGTGGACTACCTGGAAAATGATCCGGACGTTGCCCGCTACGCCTGGTTTACCGGCCGTCGTAACGGGCACCCGTACAACGGTCTGTTTGATTACCGTCAGTCCGGTGTGCTCACAGAGCTCGGCAATATTTACGTGAATATGCCAGTGCACGGTGCGGCCAGCCAGCACGCGCTGCCGAAAAAAGTACAGGCGGAAGCCTACGGCAGCATGAACGCGGTTCGGGTAGATAAAACTACCGATAGCAGCGGCTTTCTGGATATTACCGAAACCGCTGCCGACAGCTGGGTAGAGTACAACCTGGTGGGTACAGCGGGCAGCGCAGATCTGGCTCTGCGGGTCGCCGCGGAAGCCGCCACTTCCATCGAGGTATTCGTGGATGGCGTCAGCCATGGCACGGTTGCGGTACCGGCTACAGCCGGCGGTTGGGACACGGTGACGACGACTGCCGACCTGAAAGACGGCGCGCAAAAACTGCGTCTGGTCTTTGCCGGTGCCGTGCAGTTGAACTGGCTGGATATCGATGCCGGTGACAGCAGCAATCCCGACCCGCAACCCACCAGCAATCTGGCCCTGAACAAGACCGTTGAAGTTTCCACGATGGAAAACGGTGATCTGAGTGGCGCTGCGGCAGTAGATGGCGATATGGGCACCCGCTGGTCCAGTGCGTGGAGCGATCCGCAGTGGATTTCGGTAGACCTTGCAGCCGTTTCCACGATTGATCGTGTGGTACTGAAGTGGGAGGCCGCTTATGGCCGCGCTTACGATATCCAGGTTTCTGATGACGGTCAGGCCTGGAATACCGTGGCGAGCGTGACCGACAGTGATGGTGGCGAAGACGTTATCAGTGGCCTCGCCGCCAGCGGTCGCTACCTGCGGGTATTTATCAACGAGCGCGCAACCGGTTGGGGCGCCTCACTGTGGGAGCTGGAAGTCTATGGCAGTGGTGGCGACAGTAGTGAACCACCCTGTTGCGATCCGCAACCCGGTGGCGACCTGGCACTGAACAAGCCGGCTTCCGCTTCTTCCGCAGAGGGCAATTACTGGTTCGCGGAATACGCGGTGGATGGCGATGCCGGCACCCGTTGGGCTTCGGACTTCAGTGACAACCAGTGGATTCAGGTAGATCTCGGCAGTGTCTATACCCTGAGCCAGGTTGTACTCAATTGGGAGGGCGCTTACGGCAAGGCGTACGAAATCCAGGTGTCTGCTGATGGCAGTAACTGGACCACCGCAGCCACCGTGAGTAATGGCGACGGCGGCGTGGACCAGGTTTCACTCAATGCCAGTGCGCGCTACGTGCGCATGCAGGGTGTCGAGCGCGGCACTGGCTATGGCTATTCCCTGTGGAGTTTTGAGGTTTACTGAACTTCGTGAATTGAAACGCCGCTGTCCTGCTCATCCCAGGCTTGCGGGGCGGCGGTGATTCAACCTGGCGGTCGGCACGGGCGCAGCCCGATGCGTTGACCCGGCATTATCGATGCACACCGTGAGGCGTTTCTCGCCGCAGTTCACGGCGCCGGCCGCCCCAATTTTTCCGTTTTCTGACCGTTAATTTTGCAGCTTTTTAAAGCTTTTGCAGAAGGGGCGGCTGTGCGTCTGGAAAACGGGAATACATCAATACATAACCTGCGAGAGAAAACATGATTCGAACAATGAAAGGGCGCCCCCTGGCTGCGGCGCTGGTATCCATCGGTATGGCTGGTTCGGCGGGAGCGCAAACCCTGATCTGGTCTGATGAATTCAATAGCGGCAGTCTCGATGAGACGGTGTGGAATATCGAAACCGGTACCGGTATTAATGGTAATTGGGGCACCGGCCAGCTGGACCGTGCTACGGACCGAGCGGAAAACCTGAGTTTTATCAACGGTGTTCCCGGCGCCGACGGCGGGGTGCTGTCAATTACTACCCGCAACGAGTTTTATATTGACCGGGATTTTACCTCCGGGCGCATCAACACCCAGGGCAATGTGGCGTTTGGCCCGGGCCATAAAATCGAGGCGCGGGTGTGGCCGCGGGATGTACGTTACCAGGGACAGGGATTTGCCTTCTGGATGATGCCCAATGAGATCCCCGCGGGCTTTGACCACATCATGTGGCCCCAGGGCGGTGAAGTCGACATTATGGAGTATGTCGGGTCCATTCCGTACCACAATCTCGCGACCGTGCATTACGCCTGGTTCTGGGAAAACAATGAATATCAGGATTGGAACCACGGGCACCTGGGTGGCTACTACAGTTACCGCGATCAACAGGGGCCGGACGAGCCCGAGTGGATTAGCGTCGACCTGGGACAGTCCACCGCCATCGATCAGGTAGTGCTGCACTGGGAGGGAGCCTTTGGTAAGAGCTACAAGATCCAGGTGTCCGACGACAATAGTCACTGGACGGATCTTTACAGTACCGACAGTGGCGATGGTGGCACCGACACCCTGAACGTTTCAGGTAGTGGGCGCTACGTGCGCATGTACGGCACCGAACGTGCGACCGAGTGGAGTTACTCGCTGTTTGAAATGGAAGTCTTTTCCGGCGGGGTCAACCTGGCCTACGCCCGACCTGTGTCGACTTCCAGTAATCAGGCCAGTGATCTGGCTGGCAATAATGCGGTAGATGGAGAATACAGCACGCGTTGGAGTTCCAACCTGCGCAATCCCGGTTACGGTGGTTATCCGCCGATGGCCGGTGATCCGGATGCAGGTAGTAGCGGATTTCACACCTACGGTATCAACTGGCACCAGGATCGGATCGAGTTCTACGTCGACGATAATGTTTACCATATCCATTACCTCAACGATGGCGATGCCTATGGCCTTGATGACAATGACGAGGCGCACACGCAAAACATGGACGGGCGCCGGGTTTACGTTTCCGAATTCTCCAATCACTTTGATGAGTGGCATCCCTTTGAGCGGCAGATGTACCTGATTCTTTCCGCCGGGGTGGGTGGGCCCAGCGGCTATACCTATGGCGGCGGTATCGTACCGGAAGCGCAATTCCCGGCCTCGGTACTGGTGGACTGGGTGCGGGTTTACGATCTCGATGGCACCGGTGAGCCGACAATTCCCGACCCTGAGCCGGAACCGAATCCCGTCGACAATGTCGCACTGGGTAAACCCGCCAGCGCTTCTTCCCGTGAATCGGACGCGATGAATGCCGCGGCTGCCGTGGATGGTAACGGAGAAACGCGCTGGGCAAGTGCCTGGAGCGATGGTGAGTGGATGGCCGTGGACCTCGGTGCGGCCTATGCCATCGATCGTGTGGAGCTGACGTGGGAAGCAGCCTATGCCAGCGCCTACCGGATCCAGATTTCCGATGATGGACAGGCCTGGCAAACGGTTCGCACCGTAACCGATGGTGACGGCGGCGAAGATATATTGCATTCGCTCAACGTCACTGGTCGCCACCTGCGTATTGTCGTTGACCAGCGCGCCACCGGTTACGGAGCTTCCCTTTGGGAGATGGAAATCTATGCCGGAGATTCGACGTCCCCCGAGCCGCTCGCAGACAAGGCGCAGGGGCAACCGGTCTCTGCATCATCCGTCGAGGGCGGATACTGGTTCGCCGAATATGCGGTTGACGGTAATCCGGCTACGCGCTGGTCCAGTGATGCCTCTGATCCGCAGTGGATCAGTGTCGACCTGGGGAGCGTGCAGCCGCTGTCAAAAATCGTGCTCGACTGGGAAGCGGCCTATGGCAGCAGCTATGAAATCCAGGTCTCTAACGATGGCAGCAGTTGGAACACTCTTGCCATCGCCACAAACGGTGATGGCGGTCGCGATGAAATTGCGCTTGCCGGAAGCGGTCGGTATGTACGTGTACTGGGTACGGAACGCGGAACCGGTTACGGCTATTCACTGTGGACATTTGAAGTGTATTGAGCGGATTCAATAATAAAAAAGAGGCACCGACCCGGTCGGTGCCTAAAACGCCTATCAATCGGCTGATCAGTCTTGGGGAAATCAGTTGGGTATATTGGCTTTTTCGAACTCCGCGACATATAGCGGCGGACGGTCGAGGAACTGTGCCCAGCGGGTATCGCCGTCAAGGAAGGTTTTCTGGAAGGCCAGTGCCAACTGTCCCACATAGCGGTTGGCATCTTCCGGGCCGCCCCAGGCGAAGTGGCCGACGTTGGAGGCTTCGTAAAACAGTTTGGGTACGCCGTAAGGAATGTTGCGGTAAACCCCGTCGCTCTGTCCCAGGCCGCCCAGGTAAGTGGTATCCAGTGAGCCGTTGAACAGAATGGTGGGAATACGGGTATTGCGACCGCTGGAATCGCTGTCTACTGCGGTGAGGTTGTGGCCGGCAAATGACATAGCCGTTTTCAGGCCGCTGTATTCGGCGGAGGTAATCCAGGTCGCACCGCCCCCCATCGACCAGCCGGTGGCACCGAAGCGACTGGTATCCAGTTTGCCGCGCAGGGGGCTGCCGTAGCGGGTATTTTCCCCTTTCATTGCGTCGAGCACATCCTGCTGCTGGTCCGCACGGGAATCCACGCTGTCGTAGATGGTGCGGCTATCCATGGTGACCAGTACGATACCGTGAGAAGCAAAGAACGGACCCCAGTCGCGATACATGATCTGGGTGCCGGTGTAGGGCGGGGTAAAAACCAGCAGGGAATAGGGCGGTTCCGCATTGCGCGGATAGTACACGGTAGCCCCACCGGGTGTGGACAGGTACGGCATGGTGTAGCTGTCGTAACCGTAAGGTCCGTTATCGCTATAGTTTCCCGGCGTATCTTCGTAACGGCAGATGGCATCGGAAGGACAGCTCTGCGCCTGTACCGCTGCGCTGGTAAATATGCCTCCCAGAATCAAACCCAGTGTGGGCAGCAGGGTTTTGGTCAGATTTCTCTTCATCATTATCTCATTAGCCTCGTTATCGGTTGGATTTTATTTTCGGCCGAAAGCAGTCTGGCCATTGGCTCTTGGAAATTTTTTATTTTTGATTTCGAATGCCGCGAGCTGTTGGCGAGGTTAGGCTGAGAGCAACTTTTGCAGAAAGTACATAAGGCACCAAAAACTGGCCTTTATGTCTTCTGCTGTCACTGTGGCGTTTATTTCGTTTACTTGCCTTTTCCTGCTTGCAGATTTTTCTTGCCGCCCGTTGTTAAATGAGGGACTTTTAATACCCGTGAAAAAATATATTTCCGGATTTATCCAAAGGCCATACCGTGAAAATTTTTATTACCTGTGCGGTTATTGCATTGCTGGTTTCTGGTGTGTTGGCGAAATTGTGGTTCAGCCCGGAGCCTCGGGATAAGACTGCAGCGTCGCTGACTATTAATGAACCGGTGGAAATCAACTCGCCAGGTGATGGGGTTGCGGTTGCGTATGACCCAGAGAATGAAATTGGCATTGCGGAAAAGGACAGTGGAAAACCCGTTGAGGGTTTATCGGAGAGTGAGTATGCGGCAGCGGGGAAGAGCGGGCGCGATTCGCTGGACACCGTAGCGCTGTACGATGCGCTGCTGATCCTGAACTTCGACAGCGAGGGCAACTTACTGTTTGACCGCAATACCCGCACTGCGCTGCAGTTGCTCCACGACCAGCTAGAGGAGGATGGCGATGGGGCGGACTCTCGGTGGCAAGGTCGGCTGGAAAGCTTGCAGGCACTGCTGAGCGATGCCTTGCCAGAGGCGGTGGCCATGCAGCTGCTGGATCTGCTACAGGACTTTTCGGCCTATCGCCAGGCGGTAGAGGATGTGCAGCGCACCAGGGCGACGGACACCTCGGCGGCATCGAATCCGCTGGATAATTACGAGCAGATCAAAGCCCTGCGCCGCAGCTATCTCGAGGAAGAGCAGGCCAGTGGCATGTATGCAGAGGAGGAAGCCCAGCTGCCGTATATGGTGGAGTCCATGGCTGTCGCGCGCGACCCGAATCTATCGGAGGAGGAACGCGCGGAGAAGCTGGCGGCAATGCAGGCAGAGTTCAATGAAACCGCAAGCCGGATGGACTCTCCACTGGCGCGCAAGGTACTGGAGGCCAAGGTGGCGCGGATGCGCGCTGATGGTGCCAGCGACGCCGAGGTATTTGCAGCGCGCGATGCGGTACTTGGCAGTGCAGAGGCCGCACGGTTGGCAGACGAAGAGCTGGGTATAGGGGATCAGGGTATACAGGAACAGACGGGAAGCGAGACCGGTCCCGGAGGGAAGCCGGTCTCTATAAAAATCGCGATCAATCCGTGAGGATCAGGACGTTGCGTCCGCGGCCAGTGCGCGCTTGCGGAACTCCGTGGGAGACATGCCGACGAGTCGGCTGAAAAAGCGATGGAATGCGGACTTGCTGTTAAAACCGGATTCCAGCAGTACATCCAGCACCGTCATGTCCGCTTTTTCCGGGTCCGAGAGCAGCGCCTTGGCGGCTTCCACCCGGTAGCTGTTCACGAATTCGAAGAAGTTGGTGCCGAAGTGCTTGTTGATCACCGCGGATACTTCTTTTGCCGGCAGGTCGATACGCTCGGAAAACTGTTCCAGGTTCAGGTTTTTCTTAAGATAAATTTTGTCTTCTTCCATCGCATTTCGCACTTTGGCAATGGCGGGCTCGGAGGGCTCTTCCTCGCTGCTGGTCTCGCGGGTTTCCTCCTCCGGCTTGGTGACCAGCAGCTGGTGGGCGTAGGTCAGGCTGTAGGCAAAGAATGCATTGATCAGGATAAACGCCAGGTAGTTGTCGGCGATGCCCATATAGTCCGCCACCACATCGCTGGAAAACTTGGCCACCACGTGCACCACCATGGTCCAGCTCCAGGCCACAAATACCCCCCAGGTGAGCGCCGACAGCCAGTGCAGCTCGGTCTCAGAGTAGTGCGAGTATTCGTCCTTGAGGGCGTGGCGATAGCGGCGGATTCTCAGCAGGGCCGCTGCCGCGTAGACGAACGGCACCAGCGAGGCCATGTCCCAGATAAATTCGATGGCCGTGGAGGGGAGGCCCTGGCCGGAGTCGGCAATATGCCGCAGGTCATTGCTGGAAATATCGAAAATGGCGATACAGGCCAGTGCTACCAGCGCCGGCAGCAGGTGCAGGCCCTGGTGTCGGGTGAGGCTCAGCTTGCGCTGGGTCAGCGAGCAGACATACAGGTAGATCGCCGGCCCCTTGAGTAGCAGTGACGCAAACAAAAGATAGGGTAGCAACGTCTGCTCGAACCAGGGTGCCACCGAGAACTGATCGTTCCACAACAACAGGGTGCAGCCCGAGGCCACGGCGATAATCAGCAGGAAGGCGGTCAGCAGGCGCCCGTCGTGCCGCGCACGGGTGGGCAGGATCGACTGGAAGACGGCCAGCAGCAGGCACTCCGCCGCGGTCATCAACAGCACCACATCGTGGATATTGAATATGTATTGTTTCATCGGGTCATCGCGGATAGATTTTTGCTTGTTATGATTTTTATCGCTCTTATAGGGGGGAGTATAAGAGAATTCCCCCCGGGGGAGGAGCTTTGCCCGGTTCCACAGGCCTCTCCAGCCCATCCCGCTTGCGAAAATCCCGAAAGTGACACCGCCCAGTTTGCGGATTTCTCCAAAGTGGGGCGACGCTAATCCAGCAAAATCGCACACTGGCGACATCGGGTATTGCCGAATCCGGTATCGCGGAGAGGATACGATTGTTTCTCCCCGGTGTACCCCGCCGGCATAGGTAGCCCGACATCATCTCTCTTCTCCTGCTAGTGGGTCTTTCTCGTCGACCATATTGTGCTAGTTGGGCCGGCAGGTTTTGCCCTGCCGGTATTTTTACCTTCCCAGTTCCTGTCCCCGTATACCCTCACTTTGTGCGGAAATTGGAATCACTGCCTTGTCTATTCCTTATATGATGCTCCTGGCGTCTCATCCCCCCATATTTGTGACCCTGAAGGGGGAGGGGGACTGGAGTTTTCGTCGGCAAATCATTACCTTATACCGCCATTTTTTCAGGGCATCTGTCCACTGGGGCCCGGTGGCCGCAGGGGCGGCACCCGCGGTAGTAGAACGTGAAAGGAAAGCGTTATGACAAGAATTGTCGCGGACATCGGCGGTACCAACGCCCGCTTCGCCATCGCCCACCCGCATAGGGGTGGCTATCGCCTGGAATCCATTCAGGTGGTGAACTGCGCCAAATTCGGAGATTTCTATTCCGCGCTCGGCCAGTGGCTCGAGGGGCTGGATCAACCACAGCCGACCGAGGCCTGTATCGCGGTCGCCGGGCCGGTGGAAAAGACCCCGCAGGGCGGCCGGGTAACCATGACCAACCTGGGGTGGGATATCCGCGCTGAAGAGTTGTGCAGCCGCTTCTCGCTGGAGCGCGCGCTGGTGGTGAATGACTTCGCTGCGCTCGCCCTGTCCCTGCCGCGTCTGCCGGAAGAGGATAAATGGGCGCTGCGGGATGTGCCCGCACAGAGCAATGCGCCCATGGTGGTGCTGGGCCCGGGTACCGGACTCGGTGTCGCCGGGCTCGTCCACGAAGGCGGCAGCTACCGGGTGGTGCCGGGAGAGGGCGGTCACGCTAACCTGTCCGCGGGCAGTGAGCGCGAGCTGGAGCTGCTGAGGATCCTCGCCCGCGAGCAGATGCCGGTCTACAACGAGTATGTGCTGAGTGGTGGCGGCCTGGTCAACCTGTACCGTGCGGTCTGTGCGCTGCACGGCCGTCCAGCGGAAGATCTGACTCCGCCGGATGTCAGCAGCCGTGGCCTCGACGGTTCCGATCCCTTGTGTCGCGAGACCCTGGTGGATTTCCTCAACTTCCTCGGCAGCGCCGCAGGTGATGCAGCCCTCTACTATGTGGCCCGCGGCGGTGTATTCCTCGGTGGTGGGGTATTGCCGCGGATCGAGTCGCTGCTGCCCGAGAGCGAGTTCGAACAGCGCTTTACCAATAAAGGGCGTCTGGGCGACTGGCTGCAGGGTGTGCGTGTAGAGGTGCTCAAGGCCGGCTACCCGGCGCTGATCGGCGCCGCTGCCTGGCTGGAAAACTGACCCGTCGGACGCCCTTTCGATTTCTCATCAGATCTACCCATATAACCGCTGAACAAAAATTGTTCAGCGGTTATAATCCCGCCCCATGGTGAACAGGCAGCGGCTCCTCCTCCTCCGCCGGCTGCACATTCTCCCCTCTCCTCCCCCCCTGGGGGTGGAGGATAAGGACTTCGGGTATGCCTAGGATGGCACTACTCACCATAACGATAAGTCCAAGGGAGAAGATGATGAGTCTGACCAACAAACGTTTCCGACCGGCGCTGCTGTCCGCAGCTATTGCCGCGTCCGTCGTATCCGGTGTTGCTTTTGCCCAAGAGGCCCAAGAAGAAAGCAGCTCTACACTGGAAGAGCTCACCGTGACCGGTTTCCGTAAGAGTGTTATGGACTCTATCGGTACCAAGCGCGATGCCAAGGCTGTAGTCGAAGCTATCTCTGCCGAAGACATCGGCAAGCTGCCCGA
>NZ_LZDE01000242.1 GCF_002009015.1 Microbulbifer mangrovi
ACCACCAACCACCCGCTCGCTACAATTTTAAACGGTGCCTTAGCTTATTTTTGGGCCCAATTCGCCGCCCCGGTCCCGGGGCGGCTTCCCCCCACACTTTCCCTGAGTATAATCCCCCGCATTTTCAGGCTGTTTATTCGCCGAACTGGCGCAGAAGCAACCGAATCAGCTCGTGAGAACTCAATATGACAGAATCCACCCGGGAACTGGTGATCGTAGGTGTTGGCAGTGCGCCGTTTGATGCGCTGCTGGAGATCCTGGAAGAGCGGGAGACAGTGAAGCCCGCGCAGTTGAAGCTTATTAGTGCAGACGAGGCCGATGCGGATCCTCAGGTGTTTGCCAACCGCAGTGTGTCGGTGCAGTCACTGAAAGATTTTGTGTTTACCCCGGAGCAGATCGTCTTGTTACTGTCGTCGGGTGAAATTGCGAGCGCAGCCCTGGCCAAGGCGGAGAGTGCCGGTGCCTGGGTGGTGGACGCGGCGGGGATCAGTCGCGGTGATGAGAGCGTGGCCCTGGTGCATCCTCTACTCAATGCGACCTCGCTGACAGCACGCGATGAACAGGACCGCAAGGTGATCGCGGTGCCGGGACCCGGTGCGGCGATGATCGCGGAGGCGCTGTTCCCGCTGAAGGAACAGTTGCAGTCCGTTGAGGTAGTGCTGAATCAACCGGTATCGGCGCTGGGCAAAAGCAGTGTGGATGCGGCGGCAGCGCAGACTGCGCGCCTGTTCAATGGGCAGGAGCCAGAAGTGGACGAGGCGAGCGGTCAGCGCCTCGCATTTAATCACCTGAGCTCTGCGGAACCGTTGCTGGACAGTGGCCACAACTTCAGTGA
The DNA here is from genome assembly GCF_002009015.1 of Microbulbifer mangrovi. GTDB lineage: Bacteria > Pseudomonadota > Gammaproteobacteria > Pseudomonadales > Cellvibrionaceae > Microbulbifer > Microbulbifer mangrovi. Next base: position 836 of record NZ_LZDE01000242.1, read on the forward strand.
ACTGGCGCTGGTGCTGGAACTGCGACGGTTGTTGGGTGATCAGGTGGCACTGGATGCCACCATCAATACTGCATCGGTGTTCCACGGCCAGCTGGCGAACCTGAGTGTTCAGCTGAATGCCGAGCAGCCGCTGGAAACTGTGCGCGGTTTGCTCGCCAATGGGGCGCGTTTGGAAATGCGTGAGCGGCCTTCGGCACAGGATGCGGTAGGAAGTGACAATACCCTGCTGGGACGGCTGCGCAGCGGCTTGATCAGCCCGCGGCAGGTCGTTTTTTGTGCGGCATCCGACAATTTGCGTAAAGACGTCGCAATTAACTGTGTACTGATTGTCCACTTGTTGCTAAAAACCCATTGATATTTAATACTTAGCGGCCTTTCTGAAGGTTTCTTCTTAACTTCACCCGCACTCGGGAACCGGCAACGCTTGGGGGCAAGGTCGGAGAAAGTGGGAAGAAGCCGGATGGTCCAAGTCTTTTTCGGGGAGCGACTCTTTCGTTGGAGAGTTTCGCTGGAGAGTAGAGCCTGGTGTGTCAGCACTGGTTCTTGTGAATAATTTTTGTGCAGAACGATGGCTGCACAGACCTGGTGCCTGCATTATCCTTTGGGTGTTTTTTGTGCAGGTTCCGGTGAGATTCTAACAATAAAGGGAATCGGATATGCGTGTGCAAAAGCTGGCACTAGCGGTAGGTCTGGTCAGCGCACTGGGTGGCAACGGGGCTCTGGCGCTCGGTCTGGGTGAGATCAAACTGAACTCGACCCTCAACCAACCTCTCAATGCGGAAATCAAACTGCTGCAAACACGCGGCCTTGGTGAAAGTGAAATCAAGGTGCGCCTGGCCAGCTCGGAAGATTTTGACCGCGCTGGTGTCGATCGCGCCTATCTGCTCGACGAGCTGAGCTTTGAAGTGGATTACTCCAGTGGTCAGCCCGTTGTCCGAATCTCCAGCCGTACGCCGATCCGTGAACCCTTCCTGAATTTCCTGGTAGAAACCCGCTGGCCCAGTGGCCGCCTGTTGCGGGAATATACCCTGTTGATGGATCTGCCTGCCTTCTCCACCAATACTGCTTCCCAGCCAGTGCGTGCCGCTGAACGCGAGCGCCAGCAGGTACGCCGTGAAGCGCCGGTGCAGAAGCCGTTGCAGCCAATGGTGCAGCGGGCACCCGAGCCGGTGCAGGCGCCGGTAGAGCAGCCGTCCAGCGAACCCGAAGCGCCCCAGGAAACTGTTGCCGCCGAGCCGCAGCAGCCAGTTTACGAAGCCCCGGCAGAAGAACCGATTGAATTCCAGTCCGAGACGACTGCCGACAGCGGTAGCCGCGTGTACGGGCCGGTGGAAGCGAACAAAACCCTTTGGGAAATCGCACGCGACAGCCGCGAAACTCGCGATCTCTCTGTCCAGCAGACCATGCTGGCGATTCAGCGCCTCAACCCCGAGGCGTTCATCAACAACAACATCAACCTGCTGAAGAAAGGCGCGGTACTGCGTCTGCCTACCGCGGATGAAGTGCGAAACCTGTCCCTGACCGAAGCCGTCTCTCAGGTAGCTACCCAGAATGATGCCTGGCGCGAGCGTGTGGGCACCGAGGACGTTACTGGTGCGCCGCTGGATGGGCGTGCTGCGGTAGAAGAATCGGTTGAAAGCGATACGCTGGAAGGGCGTGTGTCCCTTGCGGCTCCTGGCGACAACGAATCGGTGCTGTCCGGTTCCGGTAGTGGCGCCGGTGAGAGCGAGGCGCTCGAGGGTGAGCTGGCGGTAAGCGAGGAAGAGCTCGACAAGTCCCGCCTGGAAAATACCGAACTGCAGGATCGTATCGGTGAGTTGAACGAGCAGATCGATACCATGGAGCGCCTGGTAGAGGTCTCCAATGATGAGCTGCAGGCAGTACAGGCTGCAGCGGAGCAGACTGCCGAAGCATCTGAGTCTGGCGAAATGACTTCTGAGCTGGCCGATGAAGAGGCTGGTGCGGAAGCAGAGCTGGATGGCCTCGCAACCGAGACCGGTGAGCAGGCCGGCGAAGACCGCCTGGATGACGTCGCGGAAGAGACTTCCGGCATTGACGCAGTGACCGAGACCGATGCTGTTGAGGCCCCTGTAGCGGCGACCGAAGAAGCCGAAGAAGACACTACGCGCAATCGTGTAGTCGTGCAGACCCGTCCCGAGCCCACTCTGATGGAGCGGGTGCTGGATAATATTGTGGTGATCGGTATTGGCGCGGGTGCACTGCTGGCAGGCCTGTTTGGCTTCTTTACCTGGCGTCGTCGCAAGGAAGAAGAGGAGGCCATTCGTCAGGTCGAGGCAGAAATGGCTGCCGAGCGCGAACTGGCGGCAGCACCCGAGATCGGCGAGATGGATGACAATCTCAGCGCCGTGGAGGAGCTCGAAGCCAGCGAAAGCTTTGATCTGGACCAGTTGGGTGAAGTGGAAACCGACGATCCTGTAGCGGAAGCCGAGATCCATCTCTCCCTGGGCCAATACCAGGAAGCGGAATCCAAATTGCTGGCGGGCCTGAAAGGCGCGCCGGAAAATATCGATGCTCGTCTGATGCTGCTGGAGGCTTATGCGCACCAGCAGAAGGGGGCTGAGTTTGATGAGCACTATCGCCAGCTGCTCGGTTACAGCGACGGACCTGCTGCGGATCGCGCCGCGCGTCTGCGCGAAAGCATTGCTGGTATGGGTCCGTTTGAAGCGCCTGAAAACGATTTTTCCAGCGAATCTCTGGAAGCGGCGCAGCTCGACGATATGGGGGCGGACTTCGATGGCGAGGCGAGCTTCGATGACCTCGAGGAGTTCTCCGCAGACCAGACCGTTGTGGCCGCGAATACGGATGCCGCGGATGACGAAGACGATTTTGGCCTGCTCGACGACCTGTCCCTGGACCTGGATGACAGCAGCGATAACCTGAATGCGGGCACTGATACTGCAGACGAAGACAGCTTCTCTCTGGATCTCGATCTGGGTGATGATCTGGAAAGCGATCTGGCATCGGCGCAGTCCGAGGCGGATGCGACTGCTGCTGAAGAGCCGACCTTCGATCTCGAACTGGATTCCGGGTTCGAGTCCGATACCGGCAGCACTGCCGAAGAAGAGAATTTTGATCTCGACAATCTGGTGGCTGACGGCGACCTGGATCTGGACAGTCTCGACAGTCTGGATCTGGATTCCGACTTCAGTGTGGATGTGTCCGCTGAAGCCGGTGCTCTGGAGCAGTCCGAATCCATTGAAGTCGACTCTCAGAATGCAACTGCGGATGCGGTAGAAAACAGCGGCCTGGAATTCGACCTCGATCTGACGCCGATGGAAGAAGGCGACGACCTGGATGGGGGCGAAACTGCTGCACAGTCCACCGTAGCTGATACCTCTGAGAGCGAGCTGGACAGCTTCTCCGATGACCTGGGCGGTGACGATTTTGACAACCTGGATCTGGACTCCATTGATCTCGGTGATCTGGATCTCGACAGTGGCGACCTGGATTTCGACAGTGGCAATTTGACTGCTGATACTTCCTCTGCCGCTTCCGCAGAATTCGAGCTCGAAGGTGATCTTGCAGTGGCCGAAGAGCCCGCAGCCAAAGTCGAACCGGCCCAATCGGGCGCGCAAACTTCTGCCGATGACGCGGAACTGGGAGATCTGAACTTTAATCTGGAGAGCGATCTGGATTCCGAGCTCAACCTGCTGGAGGGTAGCGACGAAGTTACCACCAAGCTGGAGCTGGCCCAGGCTTATCTGGATATGGGAGACAAAGACGGCGCACGGGAAATCCTGGGCGAAGTGGTAGAAGAGGCTGCCGGTGAGCACCAGCAGCGCGCCAAGGATATGCTCGAGCGCATTAGCTGATCCCGCTGTCGATTTTTCACGCTATCTACAGCGACAACACTTTGACCCCGCCACGCGCGGGGTCTTTCTTTTTCCGGGAAGACATTCTTCCGGTAGCTGACGGTGAATAAGGGCGCCGCAGGTTGCCAGTGCGGAGTTCTGGTAAGCGATGAACAGGATTTACGAATACAAGCCGAACGGAGAAGTGCCGCCGGGGGAGTCCCTGCCTGAAGGTTTACGGCGGGTAGCGTTGGGTGTTGAATACTGCGGCACCCGGCTGCGCGGCTTCCAGAAGCAGAAGCACGATCCGCAGACGGTGCAGGAAACCCTGGAAAAAGCATTGTCCAAGGTGGCGGCAGAGCCCGTTACGCTGGTGTGTGCCGGACGCACGGATGCCGGCGTGCATGCGACAGGGCAGGTGATTCACTTCGATACCAGCGCCCAGCGTCCCACTAAAGCGTGGGTTCAGGGAGTCAACACGCAGATGCCATTTGATGTGCGTGTACAGTGGGCACAAGAGATGCCGCCCCAGTTCCACGCGCGGTTTTCCGCTCGCAACCGGACCTATCGCTACCTGATCCACAGTGCGCCCACCCGTTCTGCTCAGGCCGCCAGCGAGGTGACCTGGACCGAGCGCACCCAGGACCTCGAGGCCATGCGCGCTGGCGCCCTGCATCTTATCGGGGAGCACGATTTCAGTAGTTTCCGCGCCGCACAGTGCCAGGCCAAGTCTCCGGTGCGGCGCCTTACCCGGCTGGATATTGGCCGGGTGGGGCAACTGATTGTGCTGGAGGTCAGCGCTACGGCTTTCCTGCACCACATGGTGCGCAATATTGCCGGTGTCTTGATGGCGGTGGGAAGAGGGGATAGGGATCCCGAGTGGGTGCGCGACGTGCTCGAGGCGCAGGACAGGAGCGCTGCGGGGGTAACCGCACCGCCGCACGGTCTCTATCTGGTGGATGTGCACTACCCGGATGAATTTGCGATGCCGGTGCGCGAGCCGGGCCCGCTGCTGGTGCCGTTGCCGCTGGGTACCATTGGTGCCGACGAATCCCCCTGAATTGGTCGACTGCCGCGTTTCGCCTAATCCCCTGATCTGCTAGTATCGCGGGCTCTCCGATATTTCTCTGCTGCCAGCGCCCCGGATAGATGGCGGTCTACACCATGGCAGTATCAGCGGTGTATGGATTATGCGCGTAAAGATCTGCGGAATTACCAGTGTCGAAGATGCCCGTCTCGCGGTAGATGCCGGCGCTGATGCGCTCGGCCTCGTGTTCTATCCGCCCAGTCCGCGCAATGTCACCCCGCAGCAGGCCGCAGAAATCGCTCGGGCCGTGTCCCCGTTTGCGGTGCTTACCGGCCTGTTTGTCGATGCCCACCCCGAGGAGGTAGAGGCGGTGCTGGCACAGGTGCCGCTCAATCTGTTGCAGTTCCACGGCAGTGAAAACGCTCCCTATTGTCGCCAGTTCCACCGCCCCTATATCAAGGCGTTGCGTATGAAGCCCGAGCTGGATCCCGTGGAGGCGATGGCGGCATTTCCCGATGCCCGGGGCATTCTGTTGGATGCCTATCGCAAGGGGGTGCCGGGGGGCACCGGAGATACCTTCGACTGGCAGCGCGTCCCCGAGGACAGCGGCCGCCAGATCATTCTCGCCGGAGGCCTGAATCCGGACAATGTAGCCCAGGCGATTGCCGCTGCCAGTCCCCAGGCAGTGGATGTCAGCGGTGGCGTCGAGGCGTCGCCGGGGCGGAAAGATGCCGCCAAAGTGCACGAATTTATCCGTGCCGCCCGCGCAGCCCAGAGTGGCAGCGCCCGCAGTACAGAATTGACACAAGGAGTTTGAGCAGTGAGTAAACCCACATCCCCCGTCGATTACGGGGCTTTCCCGGATGCCAAAGGGCATTTCGGAGAATTTGGTGGGCGCTTTGTATCGGAAACCCTGATCAGCGCTCTCGATGAATTGCAGGAAATGTACCAGCGCCTGAAAAACGATCCCGAGTTTCAGGCAGCTTTTGACTATGACCTGGCGCACTATGTCGGACGTCCGTCCCCGCTGTATCTGGCGGAGCGGCTGACCGCCGAGGCGGGTGGTGCTCGTATCTGGCTCAAGCGCGAAGACCTGAACCACACCGGCGCCCACAAGGTGAACAACACCGTAGGGCAGGCGCTGTTGGCCAAGCACAGTGGTAAAAGCCGGGTGATTGCCGAGACTGGTGCCGGTCAGCACGGCGTGGCCACGGCGACTGTCGCAGCACGTCTGGGGCTCAAGTGCGCGGTTTACATGGGTGCGGAAGACGTCAAGCGCCAGTCCCCCAATGTGTATCGCATGAAGCTGCTGGGTGCGGAAGTCATTCCGGTGGAGTCCGGCTCCAAGACCCTGAAAGACGCCATGAACGAAGCCATGCGCGACTGGGTCACCAATGTGGACGACACCTTTTACATCATCGGTACTGTGGCTGGCCCGCATCCCTATCCGCAGCTGGTGCGGGATTTCAATTCCGTGATCGGTCGCGAGGCGCGCCGTCAGAGCCTGGAACAATTTGGCCAGCTGCCGGATGCACTGGTAGCTTGTGTGGGTGGTGGTTCCAACGCCATCGGCCTGTTCCATCCGTTCCTCAGCGATGAATCGGTAAAAATGTACGGTGTCGAAGCCGGTGGTGACGGCCTGGAAACCGGGCGTCATGCGGCGCCTCTGAACGATGGCGTTCCCGGTGTCCTGCACGGCAACCGTACCTACCTGATGGAAGATGAAGACGGTCAGATCATCGAGACCCATTCTGTCTCTGCGGGGCTCGACTACCCGGGGGTGGGGCCAGAGCACGCGTGGTTGCGGGATATTGGTCGAGTGGACTATGTCACGGCCAATGATGATGAGGCCCTGGCGGCCTTCCGTACCCTGACCCGCACCGAGGGTATTATCCCGGCACTGGAGTCGAGCCACGCCGTGGCCTTTGGCTTGAAACTGGCGGCGACCATGTCTCCAGAGCAAAACATCGTTGTGAACCTGTCCGGTCGTGGCGACAAGGACATTTTCACTGTGGCCGCCATCGACGGCATCGAAGTGTAGGGAGTGACACGGTGACCGAAGAACAGAACAGAATTGACCGTCGCTTTGCCAAATTGCGCGGGGAAGGGCGCAAGGCGCTGGTGACCTATATTGTTGCCGGGGATGGCGGTCTGGAAAACACCGTAGACCTGATGCATCAGCTGGTTGCCAGTGGCTCTGACCTGATTGAGTTGGGGGTGCCTTTCTCCGATCCCATGGCCGAGGGGCCGGTGATCCAGAAGGGCCACGAGCGCGCGCTCGAGCACAAGGCTTCCCTGCGCAAATGTCTGGCATTGGTAGCGGAATTTCGCACCAAGGACGCAGACACGCCGGTGATCCTGATGGGGTATGCCAATCCCATCGTCAAAATGGGTTTCGAGGCATTTGCCGACAACATGCGTGAGGCCGGTGTGGACGGTGCGCTTACCGTGGACCTTCCGGCGGAAGAGGCCGGCCCTCTCAATGACCTGCTCAAGGCGCGCAACCTGCGCAATATCTTCCTGCTGACGCCCACGACCAGTGATCAGCGCATCGACGAGATCACCCGTCTCGCCAGTGGTTTTGTCTACTATGTTTCCCTGAAAGGTGTTACCGGGGCCGGCCACCTGGATCTGGATTCCGTGCGCGAAAACCTGGCGCGTATTCGCCGCCACACCGATTTGCCCCTGTGTGTTGGTTTCGGTATCAAGGATGGTGCCTCCGCCAAGGCGGTGAGTGCCGATGGCGACGGTGCCGTAGTTGGAAGCGTGTTGGTGTCTGCGGTGGGTGAGTCCGCCGATGGCGCCGCCGCCAAGGATCGCATTGGCGCGCTGGTATCGGAAATGCGCACTGCGCTGGATAACTGAGGCGCCAGCGCAGATTGGCCAGAAAGCCTGATTCGGCGGCTTATCTGGCCAAGAGCAATTTTTTTGAAAGTGGTTTAATTCGCGGTTTTAGAATTGCCGGTCATTTACCCTATGCCTCTTTCCCGGGGCGGGTGTCCCGGCAACTTAAATTCTGCAAGCATCGGATTTTGGATACAGAATGAGCTGGTTAGAAAAAATTGTTCCCTCGGTCATTCGTACCGAGCGTCGTGCCGGTGCCAGCAAGGTACCGGAAGGGGTATGGAAAAAGTGCGTGAAGTGCGATTCCACCCTTTACCTGCCGGAGCTGGAGCGCAACCTGGATGTATGTCCCAAGTGCGAACACCATTTCCGTATCGGTGCGCGCCGTCGCCTGGATATGTTCCTGGATACGGAGCACCGTGAAGAGCTGGCTACCGATGTGGAGCCGGTCGATCGTCTGAAGTTCAAAGACGTTAAAAAGTACAAGGATCGCCTGACCCAGGCCCAGAAGGCGACCGGTGAGAAAGATGCGCTGGTTGCCATGCAGGGGCTTCTCGAGGGCAAGCCGGTTGTCGCGGTCGCTTTTGAGTTTGCTTTCCACGGCGGTTCTATGGGCTATGTCGTGGGCGAGAAATTCACCCGCGCTGCGCAACGCGCGCTGGACGAAAATATTCCGCTGGTGTGTTTCTCTGCGACTGGTGGCGCGCGCATGCAGGAGGCATTGATCTCACTGATGCAGATGGCGAAGACTTCGGCGGTGCTGGAGAAAATGCGCATGGCGGGCGTGCCCTACATTTCGATCATGACAGATCCGGTGTACGGTGGGGTTTCTGCCTCCCTGGCGCTGCTGGGCGATATCAATGCCGCGGAGCCCGGTGCCCGCGCTGGTTTTGCTGGCCCGAACATCATCGAGCAAACCATTCGCCAGAAGCTGCCGAAAGGCTTCCAGCGCGCCGAGTTCCTGCTGGAGCACGGTGCCATCGACATGATTATTCCGCGCAAGGATATGCGCAACACGGTTGGCCGCCTGCTGGGCAAGCTCACTAATAATTGATCCCGGCTGAATCAACCCGGCGCTTCCGGTAGCCGGTGCTGTTATGGCACCGCTACCGGGATCGCACTTCTCCCCGATATTCAGGCTGGCTCCCTTGGTCCTTGCCCGGGGCTTTTCCAAATCACTCCTGTTTCCAATCCTTCTTCCCGACTAAAATCCTCTCACCAGACCAACAACCGGTGACCCGATGCGAGACCTTCAATCCTGGCTGACACGCCTGGAGCAGTTGCACCCCTCTGAAATTGAACTGGGACTGGAGCGGGTTTCTTCCGTTGCCAGTGCGCTCGACGTGCAGGTGCCCGCGCGCCGGGTATTTACCGTAGCCGGTACCAACGGCAAAGGCAGTTGCGTGCGCACCATGGAGGCGCTGCTGTGCGCAGGGGATCATTCGGTAGGGGCGTACAGTTCTCCCCATCTGTTGCGTTTTAACGAGCGGATCAGAATTGATGGGCAAGAGGTTGAAGATGCGCAACTGATTGCCGCATTCGAGGCGGTAGAGCGGGCGCGCGGTGAGACCAGCCTGACGTATTTCGAGTTCACCACGCTCGCGGCCTTCTGGCTATTTAAGCAGGCGGACGTAGAATTTGCGTTGTTGGAAGTTGGGCTTGGTGGCCGGCTGGATGCGGTGAACCTCGTGGACCCGGATGTCGCGATCATCACCAGTGTGGCGGTGGATCACGAAGCCTGGCTGGGGAACGACCGTGAGGTGATCGGGCGCGAGAAGGCGGGGATACTGCGGGCGGGCAAGACATTTGTCTGTGCGGATCCGCGGCCACCGGCCTCGGTCATCGACGTGTCAGGCAAGCTCGGGTGTGAAAGTTATTTTATCGACCGGCATTTCTCTCTGGTGGATGGTGAGTATCGGCTGGATGCCGAGCCTGAGCTGGTGCTCGGGTTGCCCGAGTTGCAGCTGCCGCCAGCGAGTGTAGCGGCGGCGATCACCGCACTGGCTGTAGCGGGAGAGCTACCTGGCGCGGATCAGGTGTGCGCAATTCTGGAACAGTTGCAGATGCCGGGTCGCTGCCAGGCGCTCACCTGGCAGGGGTGCAACCTGGTGCTGGATGTGGGCCACAATCCGGCCGCGGCCGAGTATCTGGCCACCTGGCTGCAATGCCGTCCTGTTGCGGGGCGGACACTGGCACTTTTCGCGGCCATGGCCGACAAGGACCTGGCCGGCCTGCTGGCTCCGCTCAGATCTTCCATCGACCACTGGTATCCGGCGCTGTTGCCCGACAATCCCCGGGCGGCGGGTGCGGAGCAGATTGAGGCAGCGCTGGCGGCTGCAGGTATCCCCGAAGAGAAGGTATCTACGCCCAGTATGCCGGTGCAGGCGCAATTGCAGCGTGTTTGCGGAGCGCTGGGAGAGAGCGACAGGTTGCTTGTATTCGGTTCTTTCTTTACCGTTGCAGAAGTACTCCAGCTCACAAGAGAACAGCAAGATGCCCAGCCGGAATAGTGATTCGGACTCTTATTCCCCGGAAAGCCGGCGCGCTTCACGCCGCCTGAACGATGGGGTCAAGCAGCGCATAGTGGGTGCACTGGTGCTGGCTGCGCTGGCGGTCATCTTTCTGCCGACTCTGTTCGACCGTGAGGGCGCACGCTATATCGACGTGACCAGTCAGATCCCTCCCGCCCCGGATATCAAGCCAATTACCATAGCCGAGCCAGAGCCGGTTGCCGATGTAGAGCCGGCGCCACCGGTAAATGAGGTGTTTCAGCCGGATTTTGTCGAACCGAAATCCCCTGCGCCGGATCCCGAATCGGTCTCGCTGAAGGCTGAGCCAGAAGCAAAGCCGCAAACGGAAACCAGGGTGGCTGCGGTTAAGCCCAAGCCCGAGCCGGAAGCGCAGCCGGAATCCGAGAGCGCGGTGCAGCTGCCGGCCGAAAAGACCCAGCTGGATGACAAGGGGCTGCCGGAAGGGTGGGTGGTTCAGGTGGCCGCCTATAAAGAGGTCGCCGGTGCCGAGCGGATGCGCAAAAAGTTGATGGATGCCGGTTTTCGCGCTTACACCCGTTCGGTGGACACTGCGAAAGGGCGTTTTGTACGGGTATTTGTCGGACCCAAGCTGAGTCGGGTGGATGCCCAGTCGGACAAGCAGAAGCTGGACAAGCTGCTCAACACCGAAACTCTGATCTTGCGTTATCGGGCGTGATACCGCGCCCCAGCTCACTACGCTACGCTATTCAGTTCTTTATTCGACACCGGTTTGGACGTATTTGACTGGTCAGTTCAGCAAGTTGCGGGCGGTTGATCGCTGTTTAACCTCGCGGGATTTGGTGAACTGCTTCACGGGCCCCGGTCGGTAAGTTAGAATGCGCGCTCTTCGCGGCAGCCGCCGCGTAGCAGGTAGGGTTGAATGAACTGGGCTGACTGGACCATTCTGGCAATCGTTGCCATCTCCACGCTGATCGGCTTGAGCCGAGGCTTCGTGCGCGAAGTCTTGTCGCTACTCACCTGGGTGGCTGCATTCGTGGTGGCGATGATGTTTCGCGACCAGCTGGCACCACTGCTCTCCAACCTTGTCGATACACCTTCACTGCAGGCCATCGCCGCCTTTGCCATCCTGTTCATTTTCACCCTGTTGGCCGGAGCCGGCCTGAACATGACCCTGTCTGCCTTTGTAGAGGCTACCGGCCTTTCCGGCACGGATCGGGTATTGGGAATGGTATTTGGATTGTTTCGCGGCTGCATCATTGTGATGGCGCTATTGATCTTCGCCCCGGCACTGGCGCCGGTCAACGAAGACAGCTGGTGGCAGGAATCGACCTTGATACCGCATTTTCTAGAATTTGAGGATCGCGCGCGCGAAGCGGCAGGCGCGATCAAGGACTTCTTCGCAGGGCAACTTGACTGATCACTGGGCTGCAGGATGCGGCGCAGGGTCACCATGACCATTTCGAAATGACTGGGGTTATCTGAAGTATGTGTGGCATCGTTGGAATCGTCGGTAAAAGTGACGTCAATCTACAGTTGTACGACGCGCTTACCCTGTTGCAGCACCGGGGCCAGGATGCCGCGGGTATCGTCACCTGTGATGGTGACCGCCTGAATCAGCAGAAGGCAAATGGCCTGGTGCGCGACGTGTTCCGCGCGCGCCATATGCAGCGCCTGACAGGCAACTTTGGCATTGGCCATGTGCGCTATCCCACCGCCGGCAGCTCCGGTCCCGCACTGGCCCAGCCGTTTTACGTCAACTCCCCCTACGGTATCGCCATGGCCCACAATGGCAACCTCACCAATGTCGACGAGGTGAAGGAAGCGATCTTCCAGCAGGACCTGCGCCACATCAACACCGACTCCGATTCCGAAGTGCTGCTGAATGTGTTCGCCCACGAACTGCACAAGCAGCACAAACTCCAGCCCAAGGCAGAAGATATCTTCACGGCCATGCGCGCAGTGCACAAGCGCGTGCGCGGTGGTTATGCCTGTGTGGCAATGATTGTTGGCTACGGTGTGGTTGCCTTCCGCGATCCGAATGGCATTCGTCCGCTGGTTTACGGTAAGCGCGAAACCGACAAGGGCACCGAATACATGGTTGCCTCAGAGTCCGTAGCGCTGGACGTACTCGGTTACACCCTGGTGCGCGACGTGGCACCGGGTGAATGTATCTATATCGAACTGGACGGTACCGTGCACTCCGAGCAGTGTGCGGAAGACCCGCAGCTGCGTCCGTGTATTTTCGAGCACGTGTACTTCGCGCGTCCGGATTCCATCATGGACGGCGTTTCTGTACACAAGGCGCGTCTGCGTCAGGGCGAGCACCTGGCGGAGAAGATCCTGCGCGAACGTCCGGACCACGATATTGACGTGGTGATCCCGATTCCTGACTCCTCGCGTTCTGCCGGCCAGATGGTTGCACACCGCCTGGGTGTGAAGTTCCGTGAGGGTATGGTGAAGAACCGCTATATCGGCCGCACCTTCATTATGCCGGGCCAGAAGCAGCGCAAGAAATCTGTGCGTCAGAAACTGAACCCGATCGAGCTGGAGTTCCGCGGCAAGAATGTGCTGCTGGTGGACGACTCTATTGTGCGCGGTACTACCTGTAAGCAGATCATCCAGATGGCCCGCGAAGCGGGTGCGGCGAAGGTGTATTTTGCTTCGGCGGCGCCGGCGGTAAAGTATCCGAACGTTTACGGTATCGATATGCCGTCTGCGACTGAACTGGTTGCCCATAACCGCACTACTGAAGAAGTATGTGAGGAGATTGGTGCGGACTGGCTGATTTATCAGGACCTTGATGAACTGATCGTTTCGTCTTCCGACGGTAACCATGAGATCAAGGAATTCGATTGCGCGGTGTTCGATGGCAAGTACATCACTGGCGATGTCACCGAAGAATACCTCGACAGCCTGCATGCTGCGCGTAATGACAATGCGAAGACAGGTAAGGGCAACGAAAGCTCGTTGTAGAAAGTAGGTTTTCTGCAGTCTCATCGCTACTTCGGCCCACCATAGAGTGGGCCGAAGTGTTTTTGTCTGACCCGAAGGTGTCGATACCGATGGTTGTTTGCGAGACCGTACGCGGCCTGGACGG
>NZ_LZDE01000243.1 GCF_002009015.1 Microbulbifer mangrovi
ATGCCGGCCTCGACATGTTTATGATCACCGCCGAGTGGAAGGCGCTACTCGAAAACACCATCGCCCAGGTCAAGAATGACGAGATTCCCATGAGCCGTATCGACGATGCGGTAAGCCGCATACTGCGGGTCAAGCTCCGCGCCGGCCTGTTCGAGCGCGACCGCCCACTGGCGGGCAAGACCGGCGTTCTCGGCAGTCCGGAGCACCGCGCCATCGCCCGCGAGGCCGTGCGCAAGTCCCTGGTATTGCTGAAAAATAACGGCGAACTTCTGCCGGTAGATGCGCGTAAAAATATCCTGGTAGCGGGTGACGGCGCCGACAATATTTCCAAGCAAAGTGGTGGCTGGACCATCTCCTGGCAGGGGACAGGCAATACCGCGGAAGATTTCCCGGGTGCCACTTCCATTTACACCGGCATCAAACAGGCGGTGGACGCGGCCGGTGGTCATGTGGTGTTGAGTGAGAACGGCGATATTCCCGCCGGGGCCTTCGGCGACGCCGCCAAGCCCGACGTCGCCATTGTGGTGTACGGAGAAGATCCCTACGCGGAGTGGCACGGCGACCTGGCCAGTATTGAATTCCAGCTGGGCAGCAAGCAAGACCAGGAACTGCTGCAAAAACTGAAAGCACAGGATATCCCGGTGGTCAGCGTATTCCTGTCCGGCCGCCCACTGTGGGTCAACAAGGAAATGAACCTTTCAGACGCTTTTGTGGCTGCGTGGCTGCCGGGCTCCGAGGGTGCCGGGGTAGCAGACGTCATCCTCACCGATGGCGATGGGAAAAAGCGCTTCGACTTTACCGGACGCCTGTCCTTCAGCTGGCCGGAGCAGGTACATCAGACCGTTATCAACCGCGACGATGAACACTATGCTCCGCTGTTCGCCTACGGCTACGGGCTCGATTACCGCAGTGAAAGCCTGGGCAGCGAGCGCCTGGCTGCTAACAAACTGAGCGAAGATGGTGAATCCTATGTCGACGGCAAGCTCGAGGACGCCTGGCTGATGGTGTCCCGCCCCCGCGCCCCGTGGAAACTGTTTATTGCCGACAGTGAACAGGCCCCGCTCTGGGTCAGCGGCAATCTCGCCAGCAGCGCCGACGACAACGTTACCGTGGCCTCCATCGACATGCTCTCCCAGGAAGACGCTCGCGCGCTCACCTGGAAGGGCCTGCGCGCCGGCCGTGTTTTGCTGCAGACACAAAAACCCCAGGACCTGAGCCGCTATCTCGAGGAGGGATCCGCGCTCACCATGGATATCCGCGTGGATCAGGCACCCGAAGCTCCAGTATTTGCCGGCATTGCCTGCGATGGCGATAACTGCAACGGCTCGCTGCCGCTACAACAGGCACTGGCCGCCCTGCCACAGGGAGACTGGTCTGAGATCTCCATCGACCTGCAGTGTTTTGCCAACGCCGGTGCAGATTTTTCCCGGGTATCCCAGGGCCTGTCATTCCAAACTGAGGGCAAGCTCGCCATGGCGGTGGCAAATATCAAGTTCGTTCCCGGCGCGGGTGAACGGGCACAAATTCGCTGCGGGGGCTGAGACATGATGGTTACACAAATACTGAGAAACACATCCGCAGTCCTTGGCCTATCTGCCCTGCTGGCGGCCCCCGCCGGCGCCGTCGAAGACACCGCCATCCGGCTGAGCAAGGACTCCCTGACGCTGGCACTGGACCCGGAATACGGCGGGCGTATCACCGAGCTCTGGTACCGGGATCGCGACCTTTTGGCAGTGCCACAACCGGGCGAAAACAGCTTCGGCTCTACCTTCTGGCTGAGCCCGCAAACCCTGTGGGACTGGCCGCCAATCCCCGAACACGACACCGCACCGTATACGGTGTCCTCCCATTCTATGGAGACCGCAACTCTTTCCAGTGCCTTCGGCGCCGGTGCCCGGGTGAGCAAAACGGTCATCCTGAACAGCGGGCAGAGCGCCACCATGCACTACCGTATCGACACCCAAAAAGACTTTCCGGAAATTGCCGCCTGGGAAATCACCCGGGTGCCGAACAGAGGGCTAGCGTTCGCCCCGGTGTCCACGGATAGTGTCAAAACCGTGCGCGGTCGGGTGGCCTACGAGCTGGAAGACGACACCCTTTGGCTCCCGATGGAAGCCGGCGCCCCACTGGTCGAAGGCAAGGTGGTTGCCAACGGAACAGAGGGCTGGCTGGCGTACGCGGTAGATCAACTGTTGTATTTGAAGATTTACCCGAAGGTTTCCAGCCGCGATATGGCGACCGGCGAGGGGGATATCGAGCTGTACCTGAGCGGTGAGCTGCCATTCCTGGAGCTGGAAGTACAGAGTGCCGCCCGCAGCCTCAAGGGTGGTGAGGGAATGGACTGGTCCGTGGAATGGCTGGTCACTGAACTGCCGGAAGACATTGAAATCCGAAGCGGCTCCCCAGCCCTGCTGGATTTTGTCCGTACGCAAGTCGAGCAGCTGTCGCAACACTGATCGCACTGCATTTCCAGCAAGTAACATTCGACTAAACAGTCACAACTTGTAAGCCGACAGCGCCAGATTGGTGCTGTCGCAAATTGTGACAAAGTGCTAAATTTGTCAGCAGTTTTCCGACATTGAACCACAGAATAAGAGGTATCCCATGGTTCAGTTAGTTGTCGATTCCGGCTGCGATCTTCCCGACGAATTCCTGCGAAAGTACCGGGTTCCCGTATTGCCCCACAGTATCAGTGTGGGCAAAGACATGTTCGGGGACCAGCGCAACCCTGCGCAGATGAACCACTTTTACTCCCGCTCCCTGGTAGATCGCTCCCGGGTGGTCAATTCCGGCCCCGCCGGGGAACCCGAGATCGAGCAGGTCATTACCAAGCTGATTCAGCAGGGGCAAAAGGACATCGTGGTCCAGACCATCAATGCCGCCAATAGCCCCACTTACAACAATGCACAGAACGTCGCTCGCAAGCTGGGCAACGACTCGGTGCATATCCACACCGTTGATTCCCATACCCTGTTTTCAGGTCAGGGGTTGCTAGCACTGTACACCCTGTCACTGATTCACAAGGGTTTGACGGGAGCGCAGATCAAGTCCCGCGCGGAAGAGTTCGGACGCAAAATCGTCGGCTATGCCGCGATCCAGGATGTGTATTACCTGCGCGAGCGCGGCCGCCAGAAAAATGAAAAAAGCGTGAGCTGGTTGAAGGCGTTTATGGCCAGATCACTCAGCCTCCACCCGATCGTAGCCATGACCTACGAAGGGTCTACCGTAGCTGATACCGTCAAGACCTACGACGGGTGCACCCGCCGCCTGTTTGAACTGGCTGCGGAAAAAATCCAGGCAGGTGGACTGCTGATGCCGGCCATCGTGGTGAGCATTGCCGGTCCCCTGAAAGATTTAGACCTGACTCCGGGGTTCAAGGAACTCGAAAAAGTCGCCGAGGCACACAAGGTCAAACTTTACCGCTCGGTAATGAGCCTCTCTGGTGGTATCAACCTAGGTCCTGGAACCGTCGCTCTTGCGATGGCCAGTAAGTAAGCCTGCAGGTAATCCAGACTCGTGGTGGGCGCCATGTTGCGCCCGCCGCGCGATTCCCCGATATCCTCTCTTCAGATACTGGCTGACTTTCCTCCAGCATCATCCCCCTGCCCTGCCTCCCGAAAACTGTCGTTTGATCCTTCCTAATTCCCAGCGTGCGTCGATAGCCACGACACCGGAGAACATTAGGATCACGGTACATCTAGACTAAAGAAAGATTTTCCGTAGTACCCCTTACAAGGTGGAAAGCATGTACCGAAATTTTTGTGCCATTCTGCTGTTGGCGCTGTTCAGCTCTGCATCCAGCGCCGCTGAAGATCTTGCCAAAAAGCTGAGTAACCCGGTTGCTGACCTGATCAGTGTGCCCTTTCAGTACAATTGGGACAATCGCGTCGGCCCCACCGAAGGTGGTCGCCGCTTCACCCTGAATATCCAGCCGGTCATCCCCATTTCCATTAACGAAGAATGGAACCTGATCAGCCGCACGATTTTGCCGGTGATGAATCAGGAAAATATTTTCCCCGGCAGCGGCGATCAAACCGGTCTTGGCGATACTGTGCAGAGCGCATTTTTCTCCCCCAAGGAGCCCACGTCTGGTGGCATTACCTGGGGTATCGGCCCGGTATTCCTCGTGCCAACCGGCACCGAACCGTTACTGGGTACGGAGAAATGGGGCGCGGGACCCACCGGGGTAGTGCTAAAGCAGACAGGCCCCTGGACCATCGGTAGCCTGGTGAACCATATCTGGTCATTCGCCGGTGATGACAACCGCGCCGATGTGAACAGCACCTTTGTACAACCCTTCCTCGCCTACAACACGCCTAAATCCTGGACATTTACACTACAGACAGAATCCACTTACGACTGGGAGACCGAACAGTGGAATGTGCCGGTACATTTTCTCGTGGCAAAAGTTTTCAAGGTCGGCAAACAGACCTATCAAGTTCAGGCAGGCCCCCGCTACTACGCAGAAAGCCCGGCCACTGGCTCCCAGGACTGGGGATTCCGCATGAACTGGATCATGCTATTCCCCAAATAGACACGGACTCCTGACAAAGTTTTTTGTTGGCCAGACGCATAGCACGCAGTCAACACTGAATTTTTCTCGAATCGGTTTAGTTTGTAGTGTGAGAAAGGACGTAAAAAAGGAGCGGGTTCACCCATGAAACATCTGAAACTTATGCTCCTGTGTTTCACGGTCGCCAGCCAGGTACTCTGGACATCATCGGTCACCGCGCAAGACACACAGCAAAATCCGGTCAGTGAGGACGCAACTGCCGAAGCCATCAAGATTATTCGCAGTCTGGAAAAGCATCTGTCAGGAAAGTCCCGCCTCACTTATGAAACCGAGCTCACTTCCGATGTGGTACTCGACAACGGACAAAAAATCCAGATTGCCGGTACCACCCACGTTTACTTCAAACGTCCCAACCAACTGCTGGTGAAACTCGAGACGGATAGTATTAGCCGACTCATCTACCACGATGGCGAACAGCTGACGATCATTTCTCCGAATGAAAAATACTACGGCATCATCGAAGCCAGAACTTCGTCCATAGAAGCGCTCATGAGCGCCGCGCAAAATTATGGGCTGGAAATTCCCCTGGTGGATCTGATCGGGTGGGGAGCGAAAGACGGCCAAACGCTAAACGTGGAAAGCGCCGTGTATATCGGCGAGTCCACATTACAGGGAAAAACCGTTGACCACTGGGCATTTCGCGGCCCCCAAATGGACTGGGAAGCGTGGGTCACTCAGGGAGATGACCCACTACCGCTGAAAATTTCCACGGTCAGCTACCACGCCTATGGGCAGCCCCGTTTTACCGCAACCATCAAATGGAACGACCGGACCTCACTCAATGACAGTCTGTTCACGCCCAAGATGGACAAGGGGTTCCGCAAGATCCCGTTTAAACAACTGAAACCTGTACAAGGCAGTGATGCCGAGGAGAATGGAAATGAGTAACCGCCAATTCTCCAGGCATGCAGCCCTTGGCAAGACCCTGTGTATCGGGTTGGCGACCATAACCCTGCTGTGGCCCGCAACGCAATCACTCGCGCGCCCAGGTTTCGGTGGGGGTCACTTCAGCGGTCCGCGCATGAATATACACCCGGGATTTGCCGGTGGCATGGGACTGCGTCCCAAAGGGCCTATTCAACCAATGCACCCCGTACGTCCCGATCGACCGATGGGAGGCGATATTCATCGGGTTCCACCCTATCACGGTCCCCGCCCAGAGCATCGCCCTCCCCACGAGGGCGGCGGTGACCATAGAGGCGGCGACGACAAACATCATGATCATCATCACGGACATTACTGGCCCTATCCCGCACCGGGATACTGGGCCGGTATGGCTACCGGTGCCGCCGTCGGAGCAATGGTTTACAGCTTGCCGAGTGAGTGCGTAGAACGCGAGGTTAATGGTGTAGCCTACGAGGAATGCAGTGGCACCTGGTATCGTCCCAGCTATGCGGGCACCCAAGTGGTGTACGAGGTGGTACCGACGCCCTGAGCGAGCTCAGATCTGTGATTCGATCGGCAACCAGGAAAGTAGCCAGGACAGTATCCGCTGCCAGAGCGTCGTTTCCGGATCCTTGTGCTCGACGATCGCCTTACCGTCTTCATCCTCCGCATGCCACTCGAGTTTTCCCGAATCGGATAACTTCACTGCCCAAGCCGAATCGGGCGCGACCCACTCACCAAATAATTCGTGCAACTGTTGATTGATCTCGGCATTTTCCATCAACAAGCCGATTTCGGTATTTTGCAGAAGTGAACGGCCATCGAGATTGATCGAGCCGACGAATCCAAGGTCGCGATCCATTACAAACGTTTTTGCATGCAGTGTCGCCTTGGAATCACCGCGAAACCATTTCTTGCGCCGCTCCTCTCCCGCCACAGTGCGTAACTCCCACAAATCGACATCACCCCGTAGCAAGCGCTTGCGATAACGGGCGTAGGCACCGTGGACAATGGCCACGTCATTGCTACTGAGGGAATTGGTCAGGATACCCACACTGACGCCCCGTTTTTCCAGACCGGTAAACAGATCCGCACCGATCACACCGGGGATAAAATACGCGGAACTGATATTCAATCGCTCCTCGGTGTCGCGAATGATTTCCTCAAGCTGAAATCCAGGATATGCCTCCCTGGGAATATTGTCCTCTCCCAGTGCCTTTTGCGGCGGATCCGCGAGCAATTTAGCCTCGCCCCAGTTGAAGGGAATCTTGCCACTGGATAACTCCGCAGCCATTCTGGACTGCTCCAGGGCGCGGGTAAACTCGCTGCCCTCTTCATCCTTCAGTAACTTTTTGGTCCGCTTGCGCAGCTCTTCGAGCGTGTGGGCATCATCATCGGCAATCAACAGCTCGGATACCTGCACCGAAACCAGGCTGTTCCAGTAGCTATCGAAGATCTGTCCCGACTGCGGCAGTACCTCGCCGATCGCCAGCACATCCACATCGAGAAACTCCACCGAAGACTTGGAGAAATAACCGTCGGCAATGTTGCGCCCACCGGTGATCATCGCCAAGCCATCAGCGACCAGCAATTTGTTGTGCATGCGGTGATTGATGCGCCCCAGGTTAGCCGCCTGTTCTAACGCGCGCTTGACCCCACTACGTCCCTCAACGGGGTTGAACACCCGGATCTGCATATTCGGGTGACGATCCAATGCCAGAATCCAGGGATTGACCACACGAGTGCCGAGGTCATCCACCAGAAGGCGCACGCGCACTCCGCGATCTGCCGCCTTTAGCAGCAGACTGGTGAGCAGGCGCCCCACACTGTCGTCTTCGTAGATGTAGTACTTGAGGTCAAGAGAGACGGTCGACTCTTCAATCAACACCGCCCGTGCGACAAAGGCCGATAGCCCATCATCCAGCAGGTAAAAGCCCGACAACTTTTCAGACTTGCCCGTCGCGGCATCGCGAATCCCCTCGGCTAGCCGGGAATCGCTGGCGGGTTTCAGGCTGGTTGTGACGGGTCGATTTTGTACGGCCATTCCGGTGTCGGTGGAATCTCCACATCCCGAAAGCAGCGCCAAAAACGACATCAGGCTTAGCAAAAGGGCTACGGGTGCTGGAGTCATGATTTACAAACAGTTGCTGATGGCGACCCGACGCCGAATTCCCCGTTTTCATTCATCCGGGAATACGCAAGTCGGTCTACTGCCTACAGTCTAGCCGTTCATCGATCAAGGACGGTAGAAAGTGACGAGCAAAAAAAACGCAGCCACTGGCTGCGTTTTCGTGCGTTGCTCTGGCTTCAAGCCGGTTCCGCGCGGAGCTCCCTGCGCAGAATTTTACCTACCGTAGACTTCGGCAGCTCGCTCTGAATGACGATCTGCTTGGGTACCTTGTAGGCGGTCAGCTGTGTGCGACAGAATTCAATGAGCTCTTGCTCATCGAGCTCGCCGTCGATTACCAGGTGTGCACATACGGCCTCGCCGGTCTGCTCGCTGGGAACACCGATCACCGCCGCCTCAATCACCTGCGGATGACGGCACAACACATCTTCCACCTCGTTCGGGTACACATTGAAACCGGACACGATGATCATGTCCTTGAGGCGATCGACGATGCGGATATTGCCGTTGTCCTGGATCAGGCCAATGTCCCCGGTGCGGAAGAAGCCATTGTGCATGACCTTGGCGGTTTCCTCTGGACGGTTCCAGTAACCCTGCATCACCTGCGGGCCACGCACCACCAGTTCACCACTTTCTCCCTGGGGCAATGGATTACCGTTTTCGTCCCATACCTGTACCTCGGTATTCTCGAGGACCGGACCCACGGTGCCGATTTCTTCGCGGTCGAATTCGTTCAGGCAGATCACTGGCGAGGTCTCAGACAGGCCCCATCCCTCGGTAACCGGGCAGCCCGTGACCTGGTGCCAGAGCTCCGCCGCGCTGCTGGTCAACGCAGTACCGCCAGAGAACGTCATTTTCAGTGCGCTGAAGTCCAGCTGTTTGAAGGCCGGGTGGCGACACAGTCCTACGAACAGCGTGTTGATACCGGCAATTCCGGTAAAGCGGAACGGCGTAATCATCTTCACGAAACCATCGATATCCCGCGGATTCGGAATCAATACGTTCATGCTGCCCATGCCGAAGAACGTCAGCATGTTCACGGTAAACGCGTAGATGTGATACAGCGGCAGCGGGCAAACAAAAATTTCTTCGCCTTCGTTACCGCGCTGCATGATGCGCTGCAGCATCTGGTCGGTATTCGCCAGCAGGTTGGCATGCGTCAGGCTCGCACCCTTGGCCACTCCGGTAGTGCCGCCGGTGTACTGCAATACCGCGATATCGTCCCGTGTCGCAGTGCTCTCTACCAGCTCGGCGCAGGCTGCACCGCGCTCCAGGGCGTCAATAAAACCGTGATAGCCCTCAGGTGCGGGGGCAGCCTTGCCCAGCAGGTCCGCAGCACCGGTAACCAGTACGTGCTCGATCTGGGTGGAATCTTTGATCTCTTCGAACTTGCCGATGAAGTCCGCCAGGATCACCAGTGCCTTGGCACCGGAGTCGGAAAACTGATGCTGCATTTCCCGCGGCGTATACAGCGGGTTGGTATTCACTACTACCAGGCCCGCACGCAGTGCGGCATAAGCGGCAATGGGGTACTGGGTGATATTGGGCAGCTGAATGGCGATGCGGTCGCCGGCCTGGAGGCCACAGTGATGTTGCAGCCACTGGGCGAGGTGTCGGGACTTTTCATCAATTTCGCCAAAAGTCAGGGTCTGACCGAGGCAGTGATAGGCAGGCTTGTCGTGAAACCTTTTCAGACACTGGCCGATAAAGTCCGACAGGTTAGCCGCTTGCCGGCTCATTTCCCGTACTTGCATGTTTTGATCTCCCATAATCGCTCCGATATTTATTGTTTTGGAATGCGGTCAAACAACTGCGACACTAAAACCCGAGTTTAGTGCCGCAGTAAATCATGGTATCCCGGTGCCAGTTTGTAATTTAAATGACAATCTGCCAGCGAGTAACCAATTATTTTACCGATGCCTGGTCATTAAAGCGCACCAGGGCTTTAGCCACCTTGCTGTCCACAATCCGGCGGAACAGCCAGGTATGACTGCGGGCCAGATAGCGGGTAAGCCTTGCCTTGAACCCCGGGGTAATCATGAATTCGCGTTTGCGCAACCCGTCGAGAATGCCATTCACCGCAACCTCAACCGGCAAGACACCGGCGAACTCGTTGAGTGCCTCGGTCACCGGGCTTCCCACCCGGCGCTCCTCTTCCAGCATCGGCGTGGAGATTTCTCCCGGACACACGACGGAAACATCGATGCCTTCGGGTTTCAGCTCGGTACGCAGTACTTCTGCCAGGCCCACCACGGCAAATTTCGAGGTTGCGTAGGCACCGTGGGTGTAGCTGCCACACATACCCGCCAGCGATGCGATAAGAGCCAGATGACCACCGGTACGCATGTGTTTCAAGGCACCGGCAGCAAAATTGCGACTGCCATACAGATTGACACGCATGCTCTGGTCGAACATCTCATACGACATTTCAGTAAATACCGCAGTACGCAGAATACCGGCGCAATTGATAGCAAAATCGGGATTTCCGAGAGTTGCCGCCGCTTCATCCATTACGCGTTCAACCGCAACCGGGTCAGTGATATCCACCACGAAGCGTTCGACATTGGCACTGCCAGCCTTGCAAAGCCCGCGCAACTCTTCCAGTAGAGCATCCTCTACCTTCAGGTCGAAGATTGCCACGGAAGCACCGTCGGCTAAAAGTGCCCGAGTCAGGTTGAGACCGATACCACTGCCACCGCCGGATAAAAACGCCACTCTGGGCGTGCCATATTTCCACTTGGCCATTTATTGCCTCCTCACGCTATTCGCAGCCTGTTTGCTATTTATCAAACGACTTATTCGCCGACGACAATCATATTTTCGCAGCTTTTACCTTCTGCTTCGCACAAGGCGCGGTATACAGTCATTACCATTTTTGCGTCGAGCACACTGGTAACGTTGCCATCGTCGTCAATATTGACGTTACTGCCGAAGACCGCGAACCAGACTTCCGCATCTTCAGTGCAGTCTTCAGATACGGTGAGGGTGTGTACGGAGTGCGCAGGCTCGAACAGGTAGGAGCCAGCCTTGTTAACCTTGTCCGGGTACTCTTTATAGAACCATTCGCCCTTGGTGGTCACAGCGAATACCGGGCCAGTGTGATAGTGAGTATCGACACAGAAGCCGGGTTTGAATTTGTTTTTGATCACCCAAAGGTTCTGGTTCAAATCTACGTGCAGCACCTGCAGCAGGGAACCATCGGGCAGGGGAACCCAGGGCAGATCCGCCTCTTGGATCAGGATCGCCTCGCGGGCGTGATCGCGGGAAACGACGCCGCCGGTTTGCATTGCGGCCAGCATCTCAAGGATCGGGGTCTTGTTTTCACGTGCAGATTCGCTCATCGCCATTCTCCAGTAATTGAGTTAATCGTTTTTATTGTGTTTTCCCCCTGCCCTCCGGGCCCGAACACAAACCTGTATTTAGGCGCGAGGGAACTTGCCCAGTCTAGAAAGCTGGCCGACTCTCAACTTGACTTTTTACGAACGCAATTTGACTATTTGCGAACCTATCAATCTCTCACCGGTCGAGAGTCTCATGTTCCTGATTCGCAGCGGCGCCATCGAAGGCTATGAACAACTGGTCACCCAGTGTGGGCAAAACCCCACCATCCTGCTCCAGCAATTCGGCTTGAGCAGCGCGCAGCTGCGCGACCCAAATACCTACGTCTCTTACACGCGCCTGGCCGACCTGCTGGATGCCACGGCGCAGACCTGTTGCGATCCGCTGTTCTGCCTCAACCTGGCCGCCGAACAGAGCGTGCTGGCCCTGGGTGAGATCGGTCTATCCATCCGTCAGCAACCGACGCTGGCAGACGCCCTGAGCTACTCCAACCAGCACATCAACCTGCACGCCTACGGCGTACACGTGCAGCAATCTCCCCGCGGGGATTCTCTGGAACTGCAGCTCAACTTCGACTTCTCCAACGCCACCGGGCTGGCCCAGCTGATGCAGCTCAGTGCCGGGCAGGCGTTCAACCTGGTCGCACAGATGGTTGGCAGTACCGGCAGTGCGCTCAAGCTGCACCTGCCACAAGCAAAACCCTCAGCGACATCCCATGTGCCCGAGCCCTATCGCGAGCATATCGAGTACCAGAGCGAGTTTGGCGGCGTCAGCTTTCCGCTGAGCTGGCTGTCGCGCAAACCGCACTTTGACGAGCAGCTATTGCGTGCGCATTTCCAGCAACGTATCCAGCTGCTGGAAGCCATCTACCCCGGCAATCTGCAGGCACAGGTTTGCCATATCATCGGTAACCTGCTCCCCAGTGGGGAGTGCAGCATCGAGCGCGTCGCTGCGGCGCTGAATCTCCACCCGCGGGTCTTGCAGAAAAAGCTACAGCAGGACACCACTTCATTCCGGGACTTATTGCAAAAAACCCGCATGGAAATTGCCATGCGTAACCTGCAGCACGGCCAGCTCAGTATTACCGACCTGGCGCTCAATCTGGGCTATGCGGATGTCGCCATATTTAGCCGCAACTTCAAACGCTGGACAGGGATGTCACCCAGTAAGTGGAAAACCCAGCGCCAAGCCGACGTCAGCAGCATATAACTGGCGGGTCTTCCCCGCTCGTTATGTAAACAGTGCTGCCGTCCGATCAAACAGCCACCAACTTGCGGTACCGCCAATAACATAGACCAGCACCAGCGTTGCAGTAGCCCCGGTAGCCAAAATTCTCGATGCAGGTACCCGGGCGTATTCAAACAACTGGCGTACCAGCCACATCAGTGCCGCCACCAGGCCAATAAACAGCACCTGACCAGCTTCCACACCCAGATTGAACGCCAGTAGCGAACCGGCAATTGCCTGCTGCGGCACACCGATATCTGCAAGTGCTCCGGCGAAACCCAGGCCGTGTAGCAATCCGAACCCCAGGGCCACTGCCCAGGGGTAGCGAATCGCCAGCGTCGAGCGCCCCCGCTGCTTGAGCAGAATCTCGCTGGCAACAAAAACAATACTCAGAGCAATCACCGCTTCCACCGGCACCTGTGGCACCGACACCACACCCAGTACCGACAGCGCGAGAGTCACACTGTGAGCAAGAGTAAATGCGGAAATGGTGACTGCCAGGGAGCGCCAACCACTCACCAGCAATAACAAAACCAGTACGAACAGCAGGTGGTCGATCCCCAGCAGAATGTGCTCCACTCCCAACACAAAATAGGTCGCGAACCAGCCGTCCGCAGCTTCGCCCGCATTTGCGGAAAACTGGTACCGGGGATTTTCCGGCACCAGTCGCATAACCTGCTCACGCCCATCGAGCCACGTCACGCGCATCAGCACATCGGTCATTGTCTGCTCGAGCCCGGCCACCACCACCGTGGCGCCAGCCAAGCCAGCAGGGCTCTCAATTCGCCAGCGCTCGCTATACATACCGTTGCCCAAACCACCGATGCTGCGATTGCCAACAACGACATCGCCCTGAAACTTTACATCCAGAGACAGTTTCATCTGACCGCGCGCGGGCACCCGCCACACCACATCGAATACCTGCGGCGTCTGCTGTGTCAACTGCAGATAGGCCGGGCGCAATTCGTGGGCCAAACTGTTATTGGCCATCACGACACTCGCCATAACCGCCAGTAAAAACAACAGCTGCAACAGCTTCGCTTTCATCGCGCAGCCACCTCATCTGCGGGTTCAGCGCTGGCAAGCTGCCGTACACCGGGATCAACGTCCATACGTACACGATAGCCTTGGCGCAATTGGCGATACTGGCTCTCCAGTGCATCGCCGTGCGCTTGCGCCTGCCAGTCACGCAGCACCTGCGACTGCACACTGGCAAAATCCGCGCTGGCCTGCGCGGTGTATTCCTCAACGAATACGAGATGCACGCCGTATTCTGAATGCACGGGGCCTACCCACTGCCCCCGAGGCTGGTCAAGCAACTCTTCAGCGAATCCAGTACCCAGTTGTTTATTCACTTCTTCCAATGAGGCCTGAGTGAACTGTCGCGGCAACAAGTGACTGTCGCCGGTGGTCGCCCATTCCGCTCCATCGGCCAGCGCGGCAAGGGCCATCTCCGCATCCTGCTCAGGTTCAGCCCGTCGATCATCATTAAAATAAATCTGACGGAAGCTCACCCGCGCCGGAAGCTGATAGCGATCGCCGTTGTCCCGATAGAACTTTTGCAGTACTTCTGTTTCTGGCTCCACCGCGTCCACCAGATCCCGCGCGAGGAATTCCATTTTCAGCCGCAAGCGCCGGCGAATTACCGTGTCGTCCGCCTCCAGGCCCAGCTTCAGTGCCTCGCGGTAAAGCACTTCCTCGCGCACGAAGTTGTCCACCAGCTTCTGCATTTCCTCATCGCTCGGCGGGCGCTGCCAGCTTCGCTCAAACACTGCCGCAAGGTGCTCGATCCGGCTTGGCGTAATCGCGATCTCTTCCGCGTCTGCGTCACCGCCAAACAGACCATCAATGGCGAACAGCAAGCCGCCAATCAAAGCGAAGTGCAGCAGGGGGTCGCGCAGCAATGGGACTTTTTTCAAATTCATATCAACCACTCGATTACCGTCAACAACCCATTCGATAAATCACCGCGCTTGCGGCGTGTACCAGATGGGTGAACTCCAGGCGCGCTCCTGAATCGATACCGGAAGGTCTTCGCGGGGTTTACGCCCCAGTGCCTTGGCATCGTAGGTGGACCAGCGCG
>NZ_LZDE01000244.1 GCF_002009015.1 Microbulbifer mangrovi
CAAGCCCCCATGGATGGGTTTACTGCGTGTCTTGATGTGCACCACCGGTGGCAGGGCCGCCACCGTAGGTCTTAAAGACAAAAACCCGTCGCTTCTTACTGAGACTTCCGCACCCGCAGGTACCACTCGGAAAGCAGTCGTACCTGTTTCTCGGTGTAGCCACGCTCGACCATGCGGGCGACGAAGTCCGCATGCTTCTTCTTGTCGTCCGCAGAAGCCTTGGTGTTGAACGAGATTACCGGCAGCAGGTCCTCGGTATTGGAGAACATTTTCTTCTCGATAACTGCACGCAGCTTCTCGTAAGATCTCCAGTCCGGATTTTTGCCCTGATTGCCCGCTCGCGCGCGCAGGACAAAGTTGACGATCTCGTTGCGGAAATCTTTTGGATTGGAAATGCCTGCAGGTTTTTCTGTTTTTTCCAGCTCCTCGTTCAGCGCTGCGCGGTCGAGGATCTCGCCGGTTTCCGGATCGCGGTATTCCTGATCCTGAATCCAGAAGTCAGCATAGGTTACGTAGCGGTCGAACAGGTTCTGCCCGTATTCCGCGTAAGATTCCAGGTACGCGGTCTGGATTTCCTTGCCGATAAAGTCGACATAGCGCGGCGCCAGATATTCCTTGATAAAGCCCAGATAGTTTTCGTGCAATTCCGGTGGGAACTGCTCTTGTTCGATCTGCTGCTCCAGCACATACAGCAGGTGTACCGGGTTGGCGGCCACTTCAGTGGCATCGAAGTTGAATACTTTCGACAGAATCTTGAAAGCGAAGCGTGTAGATAGACCATTCATGCCTTCATCAACACCGGCGTTGTCGCGGTATTCCTGAATGGTTTTTGCTTTTGGGTCTGTGTCTTTCAGGTTTTCCCCGTCGTACACCCGCATCTTCGAGAACACACTGGAGTTATCCGGATTCTTGATGCGTGAAAGTACCGAGAACTGGGCCAGCATACGCAGGGTGTCCGGAGCGCACGGGGCTTTTGACAGCGAGCTGTGCTCGAGCAGCTTGTCGTAAATCTTGATTTCTTCTTTAACCCGCAGGCAATAGGGCACCTTGACGATATAGATACGATCGAGGAATGCTTCGTTGTTGCGGTTATTGCGGAATGACTGCCACTCAGATTCGTTGGAGTGCGCCAGGATCACCCCGTTGAACGGAATCGCTCCCAATCCTTCGGTACTGTTGTAGTTACCTTCCTGGGTTGCGGTCAGCAGTGGGTGCAGCACCTTGATTGGCGCCTTGAACATTTCCACAAATTCCATCAGGCCCTGGTTGGCGCGACACAGGCTGCCGGAGAAACTGTAGGCATCCGGGTCGTTTTGCGGGAAGTCTTCCAGCTTGCGGATATCTACCTTGCCCACCAGGGAGGAAATATCCTGGTTGTTTTCATCGCCGGGCTCGGTTTTGGCAATGGCGACCTGATCGAGAATCGACGGGCGGACCTTCACGACCTTGAACTTGCTGATGTCGCCCTTGTACTCGTGCAGGCGCTTCACAGCCCAGGGCGACATGATGGTATTTACGTAGCGGCGCGGGATGCCGTAATCCTCTTCCAGGATCTGGCCGTCTTCGGTCGGGGAAAACAGGGCCAGTGGGGACTCGAATACCGGCGATCCCTTGATCGCGTAAATCGGGATCTGCTCCATCAAGGCTTTCAGGCGTTCCGCCAGCGAGGACTTGCCACCACCTACCGGACCGAGCAGGTACAGAATCTGTTTCTTCTCTTCCAGCCCCTGGGCGGCGTGGCGGAAGAAGGACACGATTTGCTCGATGGCATCTTCCATGCCGTAGAACTCGGCGAATGCCTTGTAGCGCTTGATGACCTTGTTGGAAAAAATACGCGAGAGTCGGGGGTCGCGGGAAGTGTCGACCAGCTCGGCTTCACCGATCGCCATCAACATGCGCTCTGCGGGAGAGGCATAGGCGCTGCGGTCGTTTTTGCACAGCTCCAGGTACTCCTGGATAGTGAGTTCTTCCTCCTGAATCGACTCGTAGCGTTCCAGGTAGTGATTGAATATCGACATGGTGTACGACTCCCTGTAGCGTACCGCGTCAGTAACTGGCCTCCTGCCGTGGAGTACCTACTGCGCTGCAGCGTAGTGATGACCGCGAATACATCTCGCAACGAATGCTGAAAAGCGCTGACGCGCGAGAACGCTATCTTTATTACCTATTGGATTGCGCGACGATGCTGCTGTCGCAACAGGGGGCCTGCTATCAGGTCCCGCACTTTCAGGATAGTCAGCGCTCCGGGTTCAAAGGGGTAAACCGCACAAGATGGGTTGATGCGTGCGCCAGTTTTGCGAAGCTGGTTCGTGGCGTAAAATATGTTGTAAAGTGATGTGACCTGCAGGTATAGGCGATGATCGCTGCGCCGGGCAGGTATTTCGCGACAGAAAACGGACAACAAAGGAAAATCATGAAAGTTCTGGTAACCGGCGGCGCCGGCTATATTGGCAGTCATACCTGTGTCGAGTTGCTGCAGGCGGGCTACGAGCCCGTGGTGGTAGACAACCTGTGCAACAGCAGCGAGGAGGCTCTGCAGCGGGTTGAGGCCATTACCGGAAAATCGGTTCCCTTCCACCGCGTGGATATCAAGGATGCCGATGCCCTGCGGGAAATTTTTCGCCAGCACAACGTGTCTGCGGTAATCCACTTTGCTGGTCTCAAGGCCGTTGGAGAATCAGTTTCTCTTCCTTTGCGTTATTACCAGAACAACGTTGCCGGCACTCTGACCCTGTGTGAAGTGATGGAAGAGTTCGGCGTTCACCAGCTGATCTTCAGCTCTTCCGCCACCGTGTATGGCGATCCCGAAACGGTTCCCATCCGGGAAGATTTCCCCACCGGCGCCACCAACCCCTATGGCGCCAGCAAGTTGATGGTGGAAGATATCCTGCAGGACCTGTGCAAGGCGCCCGGCAATCAGTGGAAAGTGAGCCTGTTGCGTTACTTCAACCCCATCGGTGCCCACGAGAGCGGTACAATTGGCGAAGACCCTGCGGGTGTCCCCAACAACCTGCTGCCTTTTGTGGCGCAGGTTGCAGTGGGACGTCTGCCCCGCCTGCAGGTATTCGGTGACGATTACCCGACCCCCGACGGCACCGGTGTGCGCGACTATATCCATGTGGTGGATCTTGCTCGCGGCCATCTCGCGGCACTCAACAAGCTGCAAAAAACGGAAACCGATACCGGTTGTTATACCTATAACCTCGGAACCGGTCGCGGCAGCTCTGTGCTGGAAATCGTACGCGCGTTTGCCGATGCGGCGGGTCGAGAGATTCCCTATAAAATTGTTCCTCGTCGTCCCGGCGATATTGCCGAATGTTATGCCGACCCCAGTTATGCCGAACGGGAGCTGGGATGGAAAACCGAGCTGGATCTGCAGCGGATGGTGGAGGATACCTGGCGCTGGCAGTCGCAGAATCCGAACGGATACCTGAAATAATCAGGAAGCGTTGATTAGAAAAAACGGGCCTCGTGGCCCGTTTTTTTGTGGCCCCATTTGCCTGTAGTAGGTAATGGTATAGCCGTGTAATACGGTGTAAGCGAGCAGCTATTGATCTGATCGAAGAATCCCATAATTATGCGAGCGTGAAACTGTGCCTGTTTTGATCTGTATTGGTCGGTTGGCGAAAAGGAAAGTTATAAAAAATAAGGGTATCAAGTATGGAGACTGTTGTTACGGAATCGACCGGGAGTGGGCCGGAGCCGACGGCTGCTGCGGTGAAAGTTCAGCCGCACCCCTGGCGTGCGGCGGGTTGGTTGGTGCTATTTGCAGTGCTGCATCTGCTCGGGGTGTTTCTTTATATCGCGGGCTACGGAGGTTATCTCGGTGCGCAACTGGGCGCCCAGGGTGAAGTGGTTGATCCAGTGGCTGTGCAGGCGCAGATAGCTGAGCACGTTACCCAGCCCGGTGCTATGGCGGGCATGTACCTTGCCCAGTTTGTATTGATACTGCCGGTACTGCTGCTGGTATCCCGTTTCAAAGGCCAGACAGCGGCTCAGACACTGGGTATTCAGTCATTCTCAATAAAGCAGGTCATACCGTGGATGGGTGTGCTGGCGGTATTTCTGGCCGTGGAGACTACCGCAGCTCGCGTGTTCAATATCGAGCAGGGCGAGTTCATGGAGATGCTGGCGGGTAGTAAGCACCTGTTACTGGCGTTGGTGCTCGTATTTGCCGCGCCACTATTGGAAGAACTGGTGTTCCGCGGCTATCTGTTCCGCGCTTGGCGCAACACCCGGCTCGGTTTTAGCGGTACTTTGCTGTTGACCTCTGCGTTGTTCACCCTGCTGCACTGGGGGCAGTACAGCCTGGTTCAGCTGAGCTTTATATTCACTCTTGCGCTGATATTGGGGTTTGCGCGGGAAAAGAGCGGCTCCGTATTACTGCCGATGTTTCTGCACTTGGGCAACAACCTTGCTGCAGCGGTTTTGGTTCTTTATCTGGGAATCTTGTAACAGCAAGTCAGTAAGCGCTTAACGCGGGTGGTGTAGTACCGCCTGCGTTGAAACCAATTTGGGGATTCCTGTAATCGCGAGAATGTAAGCCTTTCAATGAAAGAAATTGAAATTCTCCAAGGTGCCTCGGAGGACTCGACTCCGCCGTCAACTGTGGATCGTTCTGGCAGAAAAAGTGTCCGCGTGGATGAAAGCGGTCCCTGGTTTTCCATTAGCTGGTTGTTCACATCTCTAATTCTCCATTCTTTAGGTATCGGGCTTTACATCGTGGCGTTGCGTGTTCAGGGCATCGTGGATGCATCTTATCAAATTGAGGAGTACTTGATGAGGTCGGAGTCCCTGCCCGGTCTGACTTTTATGGCTGGATATTTATGATTCCTGTACTGATCTTGGCGGCACATTTCGGCCACCGGTCTTGGCGGAAGGGGTTAGCACTTGTTCGATTCAGTCCAAGGCAGCTACTGGTCTATTCGCTCATACTACTGGTATATCTGCCAATCATTTTGCAAGGCTTGGAAAATCTGATGCGTGTAATTATGCTGAATTATCTGGCGCTGATTTAATGGTTTTTAGCCGGTCGTATTCAGGCCCCAATACTGATTTATCTTAAATTTTTCAGTCCGCGTAGAAACAGGCTTCGCCCCAGAGCCGCGTCGCGGTGAGATAGCCTCTCCCTAACGAGGGCATAGATGTTCTCGGTATTGTCTTCATTTTTCGATTGACAGTATCGTGCATAAACTTCGACGCACGATAAATTTTTTATGACCAATGATTTTTAAATGAATAAAAGTTCATTTTTTAAAGGCAGTTAATAAAAGAATTGAAACTTTATTCAGTAATTGGGCGTGTGTAATGACGTGTAATCAGGCGACTATTGAAATGCCCGTAATAAATCCGTAAAAAGTGCTTCCCTTAACGGAGTTGTTGCTGAAGGATTTAGTAGTGCCTGGATTATTTCGCCAAAAAGTTGTGGAGCGCCAAGCCGACCGGCTGCATGGCGAAATCTTATTGCTCCCCCGTCTGTCTCACTCGCTCATCCTGGGTATCTTGTTGGCCTGGGTCGCGGTCACCATTCTATGGCTGGTGAATAGCCACTACGCACGTAAGGAAACCGTACAAGGCTGGCTGGAACCGGCCTCCGGGGTTGTACGCGTATACGCCGAGCGCTCCGGTGTTATCAAATCGGTTTTGGTTTCAGATGGTGAGAAAGTCAGCAAGGGGCAGCCGCTATTTGTCGTAAACGGAGACCGGATTCTTGAAGGCGGAAGGCGCTTGGAGTCAGTTCTTCTTAACGAGTATGAAAGCCAGCGGAAACTACTCACCGCGCAGCTTGAACGAGCAAAGAAGATAAGCTCGAAGAAAGAGCAGAACCTCAAGCAGCGTATAATTGCGGCCAAGGAAGATCTCAAGCTGCTTGAAAAGCAGATGGGTGTAATGGAAAGGCGCTATGCACTGGTGGCTGAACAGGCAGAGCGCTACCAGAAACTAAGAAAGTCCGGCCACGTTTCCTCCGCGAATCTTGATAACGTGATTGCACAGAAATTGAATTTAGAGAGTGAGAGTGAAGGGTTGGCTCGAAATCACGTGAACCTGCGTAACCAGATTCATGTGCTTGAGAGTGAACGCTCAATGCTGCCGGACGATTCCGCCAATGCAGAAGACCAGTTGCGTACCCGACTCTCCGATCTTGCTCGCCAGATCGCACAGATGCATGGACAGCGCGCATATGTTGTAAAAGCCTCCCGACCGGGATTGGTTAGTAATCTGCAGGTCAGTGAAGGTCAGCAGGTACAAGTCACCATACCGGCGCTTTCCCTGGTTCCAGAGGGACAGACATTAACGGCGCAATTACTGGTGCCTGTGCGGTCAGCCGGGTTTCTGGCCGAAAATCAACCCCTCAGTATCCGATACGATGCCTTCCCTTACCAGAAGTTCGGTTTGTACGAAGGGGTTGTGGTGGAAGTATCCGAGACCGCACTCCTGCCCGATGAGTTTCTTCACGCGCCCGTGCCCCTGCGGGAGCCTGCATATAAGGTAACAGCCAGTCTGATGGCTCCCACCGTAAAGGCCTACGGAAAAGAGTTTTCCCTGAAGCCTGGTATGACGCTTTCTGCAGACGTGCAACTCGCCGAACGCAGTCTGCTGCAATGGTTGTTGGAGCCGCTGTATAGCCTGAGGGGCCGGATCTGATGGAGGCTACAGCCGAGAATACGGTCCCCCATCCGCGGCCCGAGCAGTTATTGAGCTTTTCCGCTAGTCGATGCCTGCCAGTCATACTGCAGACGGAAGCAGCGGAGTGTGGCTTGGTCTGCTTGGCGATGATTGCAGGCTTTCATGGGTATCAGACAGATCTTGCCAGTTTAAGGTGCAGGTTTAGTATTTCCAGTCATGGAACTAACTTAAAAACCCTGATGGATATGGCCGGGCGCTTGAATTTAGCTGGGCGTGCATTGCGGCTGGAAATGGAGCACCTGGAACAGCTCCAGCTTCCGTGCGTATTGCATTGGGATATGAATCACTTTGTAGTTCTGAAGTCTGCTCAAGGCAAGAAAATTACGATTCACGACCCCGCTATTGGTGAGCGAGTTCTTGATAGAGAGGAGTTTTCTGGGCACTTTACCGGAGTCGCGCTGGAGTTGACGCCTACCGAAGAGTTTCAGACAGGTGAGGATCGCCAGAGACTGAAGCTTGGTCACTTCTGGTCGCGTGTTAGTGGCTTGAAGCGAAGCTTGGTTCAGGTGCTTCTGCTGTCTCTATTGCTGCAGCTTTTTGCGGTCGTTACGCCGTTCTATATGCAAACGGTCGTGGATGATGTAATTCTACGGAGCGACGAAAGTCTTCTTCTTGTATTGGCAATGGGTTTTGGGCTGTTACTGCTAATTCAGACAGGTACCAACGCGTTGCGTCAGTGGGTAATTCTGTTTATATCCAGCCGACTGAATATACAGATGGCAGCCAATCTTTTTCGTCATCTCATTCGCCTGCCAATGAGCTATTTTTCTACCCGGCATATGGGCGATGTTGTATCCCGCTTTGGCTCACTGAGTAAGGTGCGTGAACTGCTCACAACGGGTTTGATCGCGGCTGTTGTGGATGGCGTGATGGCTTTGATCACTCTGATCGCGATGTTCTTTTATGATTTGAAGCTCACACTTCTGGTTCTAGGTGTGGTTTTACTCTACGCCGCACTGCGTCTGCTGCTATACCGTCCGCTTAGGCTTCTGACAGAAGAGTACATTGTGGCAATGGCGAAGCACGATTCTCATTTTATGGAATCTGTGAGAGCGATCCAGACAGTAAAACTTTTTCAGCGTGAAAACGACCGGCAGGGTCAATGGCAGAATCGTCTGGCCGATGCTGTAAATAAGGATATTCGTATTAGCCGGTGGAATATCGGATTTGACACGATTAATCGTCTTCTGTTCGGGATGGAAAACCTGTTGGTAGTTTATTTCGCTGCTACCGCGGTTATGGGGAATCTTATTAGTGTAGGGATGCTTTACGCATTTATGAGCTACAAAACTCGATTCGTGGAGTCGATGGATGCACTAATCCTCAAGTGGATTGAGTTGAAAATGTTGGGGCTTCATCTGGATCGACTCTCGGATATTATATTTACCTCAACGGAAAAATTTGACGAGCAATCGGCTCTGCCATTCGAGTCCGGCCCTGCTACAGAACCGCTAAAAGGAAAAATCGAGGTTCGCAACCTGAGTTTTCGCTATGGCGAAGCTGAAGCGCCTGCTTTTACCGGTCTGAACTTTACCATCGAGGTTGGGGAGACCGTGGCAATTACTGGTTCCAGCGGTTGTGGAAAGACAACGCTCCTAAAGTGCTTGATGGGGTTGCTGGAACCTGCCGAAGGGGAGGTTCTGATTGATGGCAAGCCGCTAAAACGAGTACCTAATTTTCGTCAGCAAATTGCAGGAGTTATGCAAGATGATCAGCTGCTGGCTGGGACCATTGCCGATAATATCGCCTGCTTCGAGCCGAAACCAAACCTGCATCGTATTGTTGAATGCGCTCAGATGGCATGCATACATGAAGAAATTCTAAAAATGCCCATGCAGTACAACACGTTGGTTGGCGATATGGGAACAAGTCTCAGCGGAGGGCAAAAGCAAAGAATTGTGTTGGCGCGCGCGTTGTATCGTGAGCCGCGTATCCTGTTCATGGATGAAGCTACCAGTCACCTGGATGTGGCAAGCGAATCACTGGTCAATGATCATGTAAGAAGTCTCGCCATAACCCGAGTGTTGGTTGCTCATAGGCCGGAAACGGTCAAGTCTGCAGGGAGGCAGATAAAGTTATCCGAGTAAACTCGGTGTTTATTAATCGTATGGAGACATTTTTATGAAAGAGTTGAACTCAGTTGAGCTGTCGGGTGTTTTTGGTGGGGACGGTGTGGATGGGCCGAAAGGTGATACCAATTGTGTTGTTGTAACTGTCGATACTGGCCAGGCTTGTGAGTATGTAATTTCATGTGGGCCAACTGATAAGGCTTGAGCCAATACTAAGGCGATCTCTTATTGAGATCGCCGTTTAAGTGCAGCGCTGTATCTATTTATATCTTCGGTCGAGGTTTTAAAAATGACCATTTCTCGAAAAGTTAGTGCGATTGTATTAGCTATTACCGGGGTCATATTTTTGAATGTCTCAATGGCACATTCCCAGCTAGATGTTCGTGAAAATGACATTCAAGCTGAAGACGCAGTGCAGAGGTGCATGCAGTGGTTTGCAGGTAGAAAATTCAGCCTTGATATTGGGGATTACCCTGACTTCTCTATTAAGGAGATATCAGGCGGCTATTGTATTGATGGGGTAATAGGCGACAATTCGCACTTAAAGGCGCTAAGTCTGATTGAGAAGAAAGGTCGGACTAATCCTATATTCGTTATTAGGTCTCCAGGGGGAGACGTTCTAGCATCGATGAAAATAGCTGAAGCGATAATGCAGTTGGATAGTACGGTTGTGGCCGTTGATGTATGTGCATCGAGTTGCGCAAATTATCTAATGCTTGCTGGGAAGAGGCGGGTTGTGTACGAAGATGCGCTGTTATTATTTCACGGATCCTCGAGATACAGGGATGTCAGACGTATTCTCGAATTTAACGGGGCGGCAGTCTCTGATTATGTTGGGTCGTCTGATTCTGTAGTTTTAAGATCTGCTAAAGAAGCATTTAGTGTAATTGACAGGCAAGAAAAGATTTTGCTGCGGGCTGGTGTAAAGAGTTATTTTTTTTATTGGATGGAAACGTTTTATAGGATGACGGATGAGGAAAGGCGAGAATATTGTCCTGTTGATTCGACACTTATATTATTTTCTCCAGATATTTTGAAAAAATTTGATTACAACTTTTTGGGGTACTTTGGCCCTATCTCGCAGGAAGAAGTGGATGCGGTGTACTCGGGGCAGGGGCGAAGACACAAAATATGTTTCTGGGATCGAGACGTACTGTAAAAAGGAAGGAGTCGGCCTCTAGGGCTCTCTACTAAAAGGTGGCGCAGGTTCTTGCATTTGGCGGGAGCCGAGCTAGTTGGAATACATTGATTTTGCCGGCGCGTACTGATTGTTACGAGCCGGAGGTCCAGTTCACGGAAGAAGTTTCCAGTCACCCGGATGTGACGAAAGAATCTCTGGCCCAGGGCCAAGTGATACCTATTGCCAAAATTCAGGTGCTGGTTGCTCATCGGCCGGAGACGGCTGAATCTGCAAGGAAGCAGAAAATATCTTCGGGATTGATCCGAAATCTAACTTGAAACTTGGAGAAAAAACTATGAAGGAACTGAGTAAGCAGGAAGTTAAGCAAGTGGCTGGTGGCATGATGTGGCTGTATCGAGCCGCGCGGTGGCTGGCCTTTGAAGGTATGGCTAATGGTGTAAGCGGCCCTGACAGATACGCCGGCGATTTTCACGGATAAGTATTGACTTCGGATTGGGGCGGCAAGTGAATTGCATTTTTTTCAGCTTGTCGCCCTTCTTCGTTTAACTATAGATCGAGGCTGTGGCCTCGATTTTGTGCTCGTGCTGCGTGTAGATGATGAGGGAAGTTTTTCGAATGGATACACGTAAAAAAGATGTGTCACGGATGATGGAGCAGTCAGCTGGGGCCAGTGGGGCTCCTTTGGGTAGCGGGCCCTGGTTATCGATTAGCTGGTTGGCTGTTTTCTTTATACTACATTTATTGGGTATTTGGCTGTACACCGTATATCTACGAGTGCAGGGAGCAATTGTAGAGTTTGATCAGATCCAAGAGTTCCTGTTGAGGCCGGAGTCATTGGTTGGCGTTTCTTTGGCTGGGTGGTCTTTGGTTCTTCCGGCACTTGTTTTAGCTGGTCGCTCTATTGAAAAGTCTTGGTGGCAGGGGCTCGGGCTCGTCAAATTTAGTTTGAAGCATCTCTGGGTGTGGCTGCTAATTTTACTTCTATACCTTGGCTTCGAGGTGGCTGTATTGGAGTTGTTGCAGGTCGAGCACAGTGAGTTTGTGGAGCAAATGGTAGGTCAGCGGAAGCCGCTATTGGTCTTGACTATAGTAGCCTGGGCGCCTCTGGTCGAAGAGTTGTTGTTTCGCGGCTATCTTTTTGGTGTATGGCGACAGTCAAGAGCCGGGCTCTGGGGAACCTTGCTGTTTACTTCTTCTTTATTTGCGTTGATGCACGGTGGGCAATATGGGTTGGTGCCTTTAGCTTTTGTTTTCAGCTTTAGCGTTCTTATGGGGATTGCCCGGGAAATGAGTGGATCAGTTTTTCTGCCGATCCTACTGCATGGAATGGCAAACCTTGTGGCTGTGCTTGCGGTAAATTTCTTAGGGTTGATCTAGCAGTTTGTCTTTATTGGATGTGAATTGCGTCGAGGTTCAGAGCGTACAGTCGGCGCAGAAAAAAGATTCATCTTCCAATTTCATTGTGGTGAGGTAACCGCCCCACACGCAACCCGTGTCCAGTGCGTATACGTTTTTAGTGTTTGCCTCTCCCTCCAGCGCCGCCCAGTGCCCAAAGATTACCCGGTCGTTTTTGGTTTTCCGGTTCTTGTAGCTGAACCAGGGTTTGTAATCGTGGTGAGCTGCCAGCGGTCCCTGTTTGGTGACCAGATCCAGGGTGCCGTCTTCCTTGCAGAAGCGCATGCGGGTGAAGTAGTTGGTGATTGAGCGCAGGCGTTCCACGCCGATAAGGTGATCGTTCCACAGGTGCGGCTCATTCCCGTACATGCCGAAGAAATAGGCCTCTGCCATGGCCGGGTCCTGCAGGGTTTTGTGGACTTCCCCCGCCAGTTCCAGTGCCTTGCTCATACTCCACATGGGGGGAATGCCCGCGTGCACCATGGAAAAATATTTGTCGTTAACCTTCTTGTGCACCATCAGCGGCTGCTTCTGCAGCCAGCCAAGTAGCTTGTCGGCGTCTTTGGCCCGCAGGACTTCGGCCAGGTCGTGCTCTTTGTCGGTCAGGCGCTTGGCACCGTGGGCAATGGCGAGCAGGTGCAGGTCGTGGTTGCCGAGCACTGCGGTGACCTGGCTGCGATGCTCGTAGAGAAAGCGCAGGGTGCCGAGGCTGTCCGGGCCGCGGTGGACCATATCGCCGGCTAGCCACAGCTTGTCCTTGTCGGGGTTGAAGTGAACTTTTTTCAGCAGTCTCTGAAATGGTTCCAGGCAACCCTGGATATCGCCGATTGCGTAGGTGGCCAAAAGATTTCCCCGGTTATTCTGACGCCGATTCCGGCGGAGTCATCTGGCTGCAGTAGTTGGCCAGTTCCACATATTCCTTCACGCTCAGGGTTTCCGGGCGACGGCTGGTATCCACCGGTAATTGCTCTGGATCCAGGTTCGGGAACAGGGGTTTCAATGCATTGCGCAGGGTTTTGCGGCGCTGCTGGAAGGCGACACTGACGATGCGTTCCAGTAGCTGCTCATCTTGCGCCGGGTGCGGCAGTGTCTGGTGCGGTATCAGGCGCACAATGGCGGAGTCCACTTTGGGCGCCGGACGGAAGGACTGCGGCGGTACCGGGAACAGGCCCTGCACCCGACAGTAGTACTGCGCCATGACACTCAGGCGGCCAAAGGATTTTACGCCGGGCACCGCGCTCAGGCGGTCAACCACTTCCTTCTGCAGCATGAAATGCATGTCCTGAATCTTGCCGCGGAAACTCAGCAAGTGGAACAGCAGGGGCGTTGAGATGTTGTAGGGCAGGTTGCCCACGATACGCAGCTGTTCACCTTCTCCCTCGGCGAGGCTGCCAAAATCAAATTTCAGTGCATCTTTCTCGATGATGGTGAAATCCGGATAGTCGCGGAATTTGAATTCCAGCATCGGGATCAGGTCCCGGTCTAGTTCGACGGCGGTCAGTGACGGGCACTTGTCCAGTAGCAGCGCAGTGATTGCGCCCTGGCCAGGGCCGATCTCCACCAGCTTGTCGGTAGCTTTGGGGCCGATGGCGCGCACAATGCGCTCGATGATATTCTCATCGACGAGAAAATTCTGGCCGAAACGCTTGCGCGCTTTGTGTTGGAAAAAATTGTCCATGAAACTTTTCGTGTGGGTAATAGGTTGCAGCGTGCCGCAAAAATCAAATGGCGCGCAGTCGTACCAGCTCGACGGCCTGGCTCAGGGCGGCGTTGAGGCTGCCGCTATCGGCAATTCCTGTACCGGCAATATTGAGTGCGGTGCCGTGATCCACGGAGGTGCGGATAAACGGCAGTCCCAGGGTGATATTGATGGCGCGCCCGAATCCCTTGAATTTTAACACTGGCAGGCCCTGATCGTGGTACATCGCCAGTACCGCGTCACAGCGCGCCAGTTGCGGTGGGGTGAACAGGGTATCGGCGGGCAGGGGGCCGATCAGATCCAGTCCAAGTGCGCGCAGGGTGTCCAGCGCCGGTTCGATGACCTCGATTTCCTCCCGCCCAAGATGGCCGCCTTCCCCGGCGTGAGGGTTGAGGCCGCATACGCCGATACGCGGGCGCTCGATCCGGAACTGCTGCTGCAGGCTGCGGTGCAGGATGGTGAGGACTTGCTGCAGGGATTCCCCGCTGATTGCCTGGCTGACATCCTTCAGCGGGATATGGGTGGTGGCCAGGGCTACCCGCAGGTCGTCTGCGGCCAGCATCATCACCACCTTTTCCACACCTGCCTGTTCCGCGAAAAATTCGGTATGGCCGCTGAACGGCACTCCAGACTCGTTAATCACACCCTTGTGTACCGGTCCCGTCACCACGGCATCGAAGGTGTGGTCTATACAGCCTGCGGCGGCGCGGCGCAGGGTTTCCAATACGTAGGGGCCGTTGGCGGCGTCGAGTTGCCCGGGACTGGCCGGCGCGGCGAGGGATACCGGCAGGATATGCAGGGCGCCCTCGGGGGTGGCGGTGGCCGGCTGGGTGGGCTCGAACGGCAGCAGCTGCAGAGGCTTGCCCTGGCGGGCAGCTTCCTGCTGCAACAGCTCGGGATCGGCGATGGCGACGATCTGTGCGCCGGCGATGTCGGGGGTGCGCGCGGAGCTGGCGAGTTTGACTGCCAGCTCCGGGCCAATTCCGGCGGGCTCGCCGGGGGTGAATGCGATACGCGGGATCATCCGGTTACTGGCTTTCGCCCTCACCTTCCGCCTTGCTCTCGCCTTCTTTTGGCTCGCCGGAATCCTTCAACTCCGGCAGCTTGATCTCCACATAGGCCTGATCGCGGATTTCCTGACGCCAATTCTGCAGCTCTTCCTCGTAGCGGCGATTGCGCAGCAGATTGGCCGCCTGGTTGCGGATGTACTGATCGGTCATGTCCTGTTGGCGACGGCCTTCCACCTGCAGCAGGTGCCAGCCGAATTGGCTCCGGAATGGCATGCTCAGCTCGCCCACCGGGGTGTTGTTCATGGCTTGGGTAAATTCCGGTACAAACTGGCCGGGATTGGACCAGCCCAGGTCACCGCCCTGCA
>NZ_LZDE01000245.1 GCF_002009015.1 Microbulbifer mangrovi
GGGAAACGCTCAAAGTCGGGATTGGAAAAATCCACCATACTGATCGCCTGGCCCCCGGGGGTTAGGTCCAGCGGGCCAAAATACAGGTTCTCGAACTGGTCCGGCGGGAAGATGGTAAAACGACGACGACCGGCAACGCAGCAGGCAATATTGTCCAGCGCATCGTAATGACAGCTCGCCACCGAGGGATTGCCGATCCAGATCTTCATTTGCGCAGGGGAAACCGGATAGCCGCGATCAATACGGGGGATTGCCAGGTCGTTTTCCGACCTCAGTCCGGGAAAGTGGCCGTCTACCGAGGTGGAGGAGATATAAAAAGAGGTATAGGCCTCGCCTTCCGTATTTTTTCTTGCGGCATGGCCATCCAGCGTGTCCAGAATACACTGCAGCACTTCGTCGATGGGTGAGCGCAGGGTATCGTAATTCAGCGCACGCAGATCTTCGTCATAAAAATACCGACCGTCCGCAGTGCCGCGCCCGAAATTCACCAGGCACGGTTTGCCATTGTAATAGCTGGTGAGATAGTCCACCGCCGCTCCAGGTGAGCGCGCGCCCTCGTTTACCAGCTGCCAGTGACTCACCAACCCCTTCAGAACCACCGGCTTGCAGGTGGTGAGAATTTCCTGAGGAATTACCCCCGGCTCAAGCCCATCGATAACTTCCACCGGCGTTTCAACTTTCAGCAATTTTTTTGCCGCTTCTTCTGCCATGGCCTGCACCTCCCAATCACCCGGAATTTCGCCGGTTTAAAGACGCTGGTTCTTGCGCGCGACAAGATGTTCGATATTGCCGAGCGAGGCGATCATCAGGAATACCCCGCGCAGATAGCCGGCGGCATTCAGCGCATGCAGGGTTTCACCACTCAGCGCGTTCAGGCGCTCTTCGCTGACGGTGTAGTAGCCGGAAAGCTGGTGTTTGTCGCCATTTTTCAGATCGACATTGATGGACACAGGTTCGATCAGGCCCACCTCATCCAGTGCGGAAAACATCGCACGCGCGACTTCCGCGCCCTGGTGAATGATACGCAGCACACCGGAGATATGCTCAAGGTAAGCGCTGTTGCCACCAAACTCTTTAAACAGCGGGGTACCCCGGGTACGACTCAACCTGGGGTGTTCAAGATCCACAAAAACCATTGGTTGCGCGTTATCGTTATTTTCACTGCCTTCCTGAAATCCAATGATAAATGGGCCGCGAGCCACCATGGCGGGCACATAGTTGCCCGTCCAACCATTGGCAGGGGAATTTTCTCCTTCTGCCAGAAACAGGCTCTCCCCTTTCTGCAGACCGAGAATGGCAACCGCCTGAAATGTGTCGTCTTCGGGATTTTTTCGCAACAGGATTGGATACTCCCGCTGGATGTTTTCAAATTCGGTAGGAAACGTCATGACCGCGGCAGCACCATCACCCGCCTCGCAGGAATACTGTTCCACCACTTTGAGATCTGCATGCTCGACATTATTGAGCAGGACGTAATTATTCTTCATGGTTACCCCGTTATTATTATCTTTGAAGCTGCGCTTCGTTCAGGGACTGATATCTCTATCAGTTTTTATTTGGTGTGTACCTGAACTTCATACTACCGGCATTTTCTGAAAACAAAAAGCCGCTGTTTCCAGCGGCTTTTTGCACTTCACGTTACTGATCCTTCTCTACAAAATGTTTCATCAGGACAAAACTTTCCATCAGAATTTGTAGGAAGCACCCAGCTGGTAGCGGGCACCGAGGTCATCCATATAGCGCACCATACGCTCATTGCGGTTGTACTCAGTGATGTCCTCGCCGGTGATGTTGATGCCTTCAAAGGACAGGGCGATCTGATCTGTCAGGTCATAGCCCACGCTCAGGTCAATCTGTGAGAAGGTATCCACATAACGCGGGTTGCGCGAGGAGCCCTGGTTGGTGGCGGTAAGGAACTTATCACGCCAGTTGTACGCCAGGCGCGCCTGCAAGCCGAAGTTCTCGTATACCAGCACCACGTTGGCAGTATCGCTGAGACCGGTCAGGGCAAACTGGTTTTCAGTAGGCAATCCCAGGTTGTCGAAGCCTACGTCACCGCGCACGATGGTGTAGTTGGCCTGGACACCGAAGCCGGTTTCACCGAAGAAGTGCTGCGCGGCCAGTTCGGCACCGTGGATTTTCGCTTCGCGGTTGTTGATCGGCTTACTGGTGCGGAACACCATTTCGGGATCGCCACTTTCCGGGATCACATCCCAGCCATCGGTTTCACCCAGCAACAGCAGCTGCTCATTGGTACCTTCGAACACCCCGTTGGGGAAGACATCCGGGTTGTCGGTAATGGCTTCCGGGTGCTCCATCAACACCACCATGGCATAGAGGTTGGTGTCGTCGGTGGCCAGGCCCAGTGCATCGAGTTCAGCCGCTGCTGCCTGCGCACGCGGACCGGAAGTCTGGTCGAGAATACCGAAGTGGGTTTCGTCTTCCTGACCGGTACCGATAAAGTTATCCACACGCTTCTCGAAGAAGCCGAGCGATACATAGCTGGAATCGCCGTAGTACCACTCCACCGACAGGTCCAGGTTATTGGATTCCAGCGGCAGCAGTCCCGGGTTGGCTGAAGTTGCAGTGGGGATCGCACCGTTGCGGGTGGAACCGTCCAGGGCAAAGTTACCCGGCGCCACTTTCAGGTCACTGTAACCGGCGCGGGCGATGGACTTGCTGTACGAGAAGCGGCCCACCAGGTCCTCGGTAAACTGGATATC
This sequence comes from Microbulbifer mangrovi, assembly GCF_002009015.1. Classification (GTDB taxonomy): domain Bacteria; phylum Pseudomonadota; class Gammaproteobacteria; order Pseudomonadales; family Cellvibrionaceae; genus Microbulbifer; species Microbulbifer mangrovi. The sequence continues at coordinate 2,724 of NZ_LZDE01000245.1, forward strand.
GAAATCCAGGCTCGGCAACAGGTTGTCATAGCTGGCTTTATCCGCCCAGGTTTGCTGATCCCCCGCTGCACCCGGCGAGAAGTCATTGTTGTTTTCCCAGACCAGGTAAGGGATGGGGTTTACCAGAGACTGGGAATCCACGTCGGTGGTCTCGTAACGCACGCCGGCGAGGAAGTTGACCGGCATATCCGCCAGTTCACTGTTCAGGCCAACCTGGAAGTAAGCCGCTGCGGTGTCTTCTTCGAGAGTGTCATTGAAGGAATTGGTATCGGAAACACACAGGCAGGTTCCCGGATACAGCGTGTTGGCGTAGCGCGTGAGTTCCACCGCATCGCCACGGAAACCGGTGACCGGGCTGCTGCCGGTATTGAAGTCCTCAAACTGACTGGCAACGTTGATGACGTCCAGCATATCCGCCGGGAATTCACCCGGGTTTGCAATCCCCCAGTTACCAAGCGCCTGGTTAACACCAGAGGTCTGGTAGGCACTCATTTCCATTTGACGGGTTTCGACACCGAAATCGAAACGGCCGTTATCAAATTCGAAGCTACCGTCGAATTTCGCCTGGGTAATGTCGTTTACCGAACCCGCACCGCGCACACGCAAAATCGAGGAACCTACGTGCTCCGCGGTCAGGGCATTACCAGGAACACTGGTGCTGTAGCCGTATTGAGGCGTGGTGCCAGTGAAGTCGAGGGTTTTTCCGGTAACGGTGGGTGAACCGAGGCCGATAGCCACTTCACCAGCGCGGTCCGGCCCGGTGGGCAGACTTTCCATGGACGAGTCATGCACGTCGAATGCCAGGGTCAGGCTGTCGTTTACCTCGAACTCTACATTCAGGCCGAGGGAATCCAGGGTATTGCTCTGGGACCGGTATTGCTGCTCGTAACCCACATCCACGGTGCCGCCGTAAGCTTCGGTAATACTGAGCGGAGTGGCAATTTCGGAATCATCGAACACCACGCGGGCAACGTTGGAGCCGTTCTGGATCCAGTTGGCCACCTCGCCGCGATGCTCTTCGATATCGTTATCCGCGTACAGATAATCGACGGTCGCAGTAATTTTTTCCGTGGGCTTGAATTGCAGGGTCAGCTGGCCGTTGAGGCGCTCGCGCTGGGTGTCGGAAAATGCGTAGCGGAAATCGTTCGGACGCGCGTACAGCTGGCCGTCCTGCGGTGCGTTGACGATTTCGGCCTTGTCCGCATCGGGTACGCCACCCTGGTTGTACAGATCGTCCTCGCCCCAAACACCGATGTTCCAGTTGTTGACGGTAACACCGGAGTAACCGGAATCCCGCTGCTGGTGACTCAGCGCGAGGGCCGCGCCCCAGGTTTCCTCTTCATTGGCGAAGCTCACGATGCCGGAAAACTCCGGGGTAATGTCATCGTTGTAGCGGTTGGTGGTGTCGGCTACGGCTTTCACGCCCACATTCGCCGTCAGGCCCGGATTATCCAGCGGGCGCATGGTATTGATATTGATGGTGGCACCGATACCACCGGTGGCGACATTGGCCTTGCTGGTCTTATAAACCTCAACACCGCTGACGTTTTCTGAAGCGAGGTTGGCAAAGTTGAATGCGCGGCTGGCGGCGGCGCGGGTAGTGCCGTCGGCGCCACTACCGCCACCGTAGGTGGTGCCGGTCGGCATGGTGCGGCCGTTCAGGGTAACCATGTTGTTGTCCGGGCCAAAACCCCGCACGGTGACTTCCGCCCCTTCCCCGTTAACCCGGTTGATGGATACACCGGTAATCCGCTGCAGGGATTCCGCCAGGTTGGTGTCCGGGAATTTACCCATATCTTCTGCGGAAATGGCGTCGACCACACCGGTGGAGTCGCGCTTGATGTCCATGGCGCGATCCATGGAGGCGCGGATACCGGTAACGGTCACCTCTTCCAGGGTGGTGTTTTCCTGGGCCAGCAAGTGCGGTGCACAGGTCATGGAAGCGATGGCCGCCACCACAGCACCGGACAGTTTTGTGCGTTTGAACATTTGGATTTCCCTCTTCGCATTTACCGCGAACGACCCCGATCGACTGGACCACTCCGATTTGGAGTCTGCGGTTTTTATTGGTTTTTGTTTAAATTCTAATCTTTATGGTACCGCTACCATAATAGAGATACGCCTGCTGACTCGGTGAGTCAAGTGGTTTATTCCCTATCTACTTGGAAAGACGATTCAACGGCGGGGATAGTCCCCCCGCATGCGGCAAAAAATTGCGGTGAAAAGGGGGCGGTGGAGCGCGCATAACGCGCGCCGCAGTAGAAAAGGACGACGAACGTGAACGATGAAAAAACCGTAAGGGGCTTCTCGCGACGGCTTCAGTGCCCCGGCGTCCAGGGGAATTCCAGCGCCCGGTAATACGCGAGATCCCGGGCCGGTGGCGCGACTCCGTCGGGGAGCGGTCTCGCCGATACAGACTGGAAGTAGGCAATGGAGGCATCTCGCCACCATTTTGCCTCGCGCTCCTGTACCGCCAGTAGCCGCGCGGTTTTATCAAACCGCTCCCGATCCACCAGCGGCGCAAGTGCCTGCCACTGCGTGCGCATCTCCTGCACCTCGGCAAGGCCGCGGTCGTAGCGGTATACCAGTTCCTCCCACAGATCCCGCCCCGAGTTCATCCGGTGATCCCAGGGCAAATGGTGAAACCACAGCAACAGGTCCTCACCCACACGACTGCGGCTGGCAAATTTCTCCACCACTGGCGTCGCGTACTGGGCAACCGCATTGCTGCCCTCCGCGGTGCGATCAAAGCCGATGCCATTGCGGTCGGCGCGGTGATAGTAGGCAGGATTCCATTCCGGCCGCGCCAGATCCGACACCCAGGGGCCCGGACCATAGTGGTGCCCGGTCGCCATCAGGTGCGCCAGGCCCAGGGGTGTCATGTAGTCCACCACCGCCTGGCGCGACGCGAGCATGATATCCAGTGCGCCTGCGAGCAGCTCCGGGTTGTCGGAGAAAGTGATCTTCAACCAGTCCCGAGCAACCGTCGCCGCAGCGAGATCCGGGTTCCACGCCATGCGCCCGAATACGTACCAGTTGGCCTGATTGAATGTGGATCCACTCCAGTCGCGGTCGCGGCCAATATTCGCCACCCCGGCAATCCCCGTGAGGCGCTGCCCGTGCAGGCTGCCGTCAATCACCTTCGTCACCGTGGAGCCCGGCCCCTCGGCAAATGTATCCGCGCGCAACACCTCTTCATACATGGGGCCCAGATAGGCCAGGTGGGAGGCAAAGCCCAGATACTCCTTGGTGATCTGGAACTCCATCATCAGCGGTGTTTTCGGCATGGCACCGAACATCGGGTGAAAGGGTTCGCGGGGCTGGAAATCGATGGGTCCGTTTTTTACCTGCACGATGACGTTGTCGTCGAACTGCCCGTCCAGCGGCACAAAATCGCTGTAAGCCTGTTTGGCGCGGTCCTCGGGATTGTCCTGTTGGTATACAAACGCCCGCCACATCACCACTCCACCGTGGGGCGCGAGCGCCCGCGCCAGCAGGTTGGCGCCCTCGGCATGGGAGCGGCCGTAGTCCTGCGGCCCCGGTTGCCCCTCGGAGTTGGCCTTGACCAGAAAGCCCCCGAAATCCGGAATCCGCTGATAGATTTCGTCCGCCTTGTGCTGCCACCAGCGCTGTACTGCGGGACTCTGCGGGTCCGCGGTTTCGAGCCCACCGATCTCCACCGGTGCACTGAAGCGGGCGGAGAGATACATGCGAATACCGTAGGGGCGGAACACCTCCGCCAGCGCCGCCGCCTTGTCCAGATAGCGCGGCGTCAGGCTATCCGCGCTGGCATTCACATTGTTCAGCACCGTGCCATTGATCCCGATTGCCGCATTGGCGCGGGCGTAATCCGTGTAGCGCGGATCCAGTACATCCGGCAGGTTCCACCAGTCCCAGATCGACTGTCCCGCATAGCCCCGCTCCACACTGCGATCCAGGTTGTCCCAGTGATTCAGCAGGCGCAGGCCTATGCGCGGGCTACTGGAGATATCTAAACCTACCAGTGCATCGCGGGTCTGCAACAGACGCAACAGGTGAAAACTCCCGTACAGCAGACCGCGCTCGGAATTCGCGGTAACCAGCGTACCGGTATGACCGCGCAAAGAAATGGCACGGATCAGGTACCCTTCCTCTCCCAGTGCATCCATCGGTAATTGCGCTGCGCGGACATCTGCGGAAGAGCCCGGCGTTGCCACCAGTACAAAGCCGTCTCCGCGAATCCGGCTCGCCATCTCGGGCGCGCGACCGATTAGCCCACCGACACCCCGTAGCAGTTCATCACCGATAGCCTGAAGTGTTCGCGAATCTTCCCTACCGGGAATCACCAGCTGCCGCAGTTGCGGCCGGTAGTTGTCCCTGGCCTCCACTTCCAGCGGCTGGTAGCGCAGCCACAGGTCGTAGCCATCTTCCGCATTTACGGTCGCCGCAAGGAGCGCCGAATACAGGAATGTGGCAACTAACAGCAGGTTTCGGGACAGGCAGGACACATCGCTCGACATAACAACCTCGTGGGCTTTTTATTATTTGCGGTGTTGATTCCAGCGTCCGGGGCTTTCTTTACGGCAGCACCCGGGGCTAAAATGGTAGCGCTATCAAAAGCAAAACCATAACACAGAATGGACCCCGCGGAAGCTACCTGAAGGGATATGGTTGCGGTCATATTTGATCGCTAAGCTGAGACTCAGTGTGTCCGACTGAATGGAGTTTTGCTCGCTCAGCCGCCACAGAACCACTTCCGAGCCCTCGCCACAGCGGAAAGGAAAAATCGAAATGCTGAGAATTAAGTCCGCCCGGGTTATCACCACTTCCCCCGGCCGCAACTTCATCACCCTGAAAATCGAAACCGAAGACGGTACCTACGGCCTCGGCGATGCCACCCTCAATGGCCGCGAACTGGCGGTGGCAAGTTATCTGCAAGACCATGTTGTGCCCTGTCTGATTGGCCGCGACGCGCACCAGATCGAAGATATCTGGCAATACCTCTATAAAGGCGCCTACTGGCGTCGCGGCCCCGTCACCATGTCCGCCATCGCCGCTGTCGACATGGCCCTGTGGGATATAAAAGCCAAAGTAGCAGGCCTGCCCCTGTACCAGTTGCTCGGCGGAGCCTGCCGCAAAGGCAACCTGGTTTACGCCCACGCCAATGGCGAGAGCATTGAAGAAACCATTGCGGAGGCAAAAAAATATATCGCCCAGGGCTACCGCGCCGTGCGCCTACAAAGCGGTGTGCCGGGGTTGAGTTCCACTTACGGCGTCAGCAAAGACAAGGAACGCTACGAACCGGCGGACGCCGACCTGCCCACGGAAAACATCTGGTCCACCGAAAAATATTTACGCAGCGCGCCGGAACTCTTCGCCCGCGCCCGGGAAGAACTGGGCTGGGATATCCACCTGCTGCACGATGCCCACCACCGCATGACACCCATCGAGGCCGCGCGCCTGGCCAAAGACCTGGAGCCCTACCGCCTGTTCTGGCTGGAAGATGCGGTACCTGCAGAAAACCAGGCCAACTTCCGCCTGATCCGCCAGCACAGCACCACTCCACTGGCGGTGGGAGAAGTGTTTAACAGTATCTGGGACTGCAAGCAGCTGATTGAGGAACAACTGATCGACTATATCCGCGCGACCGTGGTGCATGCCGGCGGCATCACCCACCTGCGGCGAATAGCCAATCTGGCAGCCCTGTATAACGTGCGCACCGGTTGCCACGGCGCCACCGACCTATCCCCGATTACGATGGCCGCCGCACTGCATTTCGGTTTATCCATCCCGAATTTCGGCATTCAGGAATATATGCACCACACCGACGAAACCAACGCGGTATTCCCGCACGGCTATACCTTCAACGACGGCTACCTGCACCCGGGTGACCAACCGGGACTAGGTGTGGATATCGATGAAGAAGCGGCAAAAGACTTCCCCTACCAGCGCGCGTTTCTGCCGGTAAACCGCCTGCAAGATGGCGGCATGCACGACTGGTAAAAGACGCCGGGTTATCCACAAAAAAGCCACCGGAATCCGGTGGCTTTTTCGTTAACGTTTTTTACCGGGAAATATTATTCACAGATATTCCCTGTGACCACCGGCACCTCGGCATTACTGCTGCCTTTTTCCCCCTGCATACCAAAACTGACGGTCTGGCCAGCACCGATGGTGTCGTTCCAGTCCATACTGCTCGCAGTAAAGGGACCCATGCCGTTCACAACCGCACTCCAGGTGTTCACTAAAGAAGTACCGTCGGTATAACCCCACTGAACTTCCCAGCCACTCACCGCCTCACTGCCGGTATTGGTCAAGCGCACTTCCGCGGTAAAGCCCGTGTTCCATTCGTTGGATACCACATACTCACAGTTCACACCGCCACCGGCACTGCCACCAGAACTGGAGCTGGAGCCACCGCTACTGGAGGAGCTCGAAGAAGAACTGCCGCCGGATGAGCTGGAGGAACTGCTGGACGAGGAACCGCCGGAAGAGCTACTCGAAGACGAGGATGAGCTACTTGAGGAGGAGCTGCTGGAGGAGGAGGAAGAGCCACTACTGGAACCAGAGCCGTCAAACGCTACGTCTACACAGCCGTGGAAACGCTCCCAGGTAAAGTAATTGCGCCCCCACTCCCCGTAGATGATATGCCGCCCTTCCCGCTCCGGCACTTCACAGGTGGTATGAAACAGGCTGTTGGCTTTTTCCGCGACCACATTGGGGTTCGCCGTGGGATTTTTGTCGTCGTAGTTCAGAACACAGAAGGCTTCTTCCTCGAAGTCATCCCAGGTCAGGGTCCCGCCCACCTGGTAATCGAAGCCCGGCTTGGTGATCCAGTAGCGGAATTCCTCGGTATCGTCCCAGTGCGGGCCCCAGCTGATATTCCAGGTAAATGTCTGGGTGCCGCCATCCATCGGGCTGGTGGGCCAGTCCAGCTGGTAATCCCAGGGCGTGGAGCCGCCATCCCAGGTTTCGCTGTCAAAGCCACACACATTGGTACTGTCGGCCTGTGCGTGACCCTGGGCATGGGTGAGCACACTCATAAACTGGTACATACCACTGAAGTCTTTCTGCGCGGCTTCGACGCAGGCCGGTGTAGTGGCCTGGTCCGGTTTTTCATTCAGGCCGCAATGAGCGTTACGCGCCGGCGGCTCCACTATCAGGCCGTGAGCGAATACCGCGCCGGCACACAGGGATAGCCCCAGCACCACCGCGCCTTTTGCCAAGGTACTTTTTTTACACAAACTTATTGCCATCATCACTGTCCTCTTATTCTACGTGTTATCGGTTTACTGCTGAGGACGTGACGGGACAGCTCGGAAGATGAGCCCCTTACAGCGCTGGCGATGCGCCGTATTGTGGATAAGATCAAACTAGTGGAGTGAATCAGGCGAAAATTGCCTGCACCAAGTGCGCGGTGACGTCGCCTTAGCAATCGATCGCGCAGTGGCGTCGGATAAATTCCCGGTGCGATGGCATTGCCGCGACCGAATTCTGCATCACGGATTGGATTTCCCGCATCCGCCCAGCAAACTGTTCCTCGGCCATGGCATCCACCAGCGGATGATAGCTGTGCGGCACGATTCCCTGCCCCAGCATCACTTCCATCCAGCTCAACTCGTTAAACAGCTCGCTGTTCGCACGTACGATGCGGCCACTCGCACGGAACTGATCGATTTTCTGTCCCAGGGAATCCGGGATATCCATAGTGCGACAGTAGTTCCAGAATTCGCTGTCGTCACGCTCGGTGGCGCGGTAATGGAGAATCAGGAAATCGCGGATACGATCCATTTCGAAATGGGTCTGACGGTTGTATTCGTCGATATCCTCCCGGGCAAAGTTGCGATCGGGAAACAGGCTCAACAGCCGCGCGATGGCAGATTGCACAAGGTGAATACTTGTGGATTCCAGTGGCTCCATAAACCCGCTGGCGAGCCCCAGGGCGATACAGTTTTTATGCCAGAATTGCTTGCGCTTGCCGGTGGTAAAGCGCAACAGTTTCGGCTCAGCCAACGGCTTGCCGTCCAGGTTATTCAACAGAATGGATTGCGCCGCGCTCTCATCCATAAAGCGACTGCTGAACACATGGCCATTGCCAATCCGGTGCTGCAACGGTATCCGCCATTGCCAACCGGCGCTGTGAGCGGTAGAGCGGGTATAGGGAAGCGGGGCGTCGTCGCCTTCGCAGGGTACCGCCCAGGCACTGTCACAGGGGAGCCAGTGGCGCCAGTCGTCATAGCCCACACCCAGTGCTTTTTCGATCAATAACCCGCGAAACCCGGAGCAATCGATAAACAGGTCGCCGTCGATAGTGCGTCCATCGTTGAGTCGTAGCGAGCGGATAAAACCGCTGTCGTCATCCAGCAGGGTATCTATCACCTTGCCTTCTATGCGTTGCACGCCGCGTTTTTCTGCATACGAGCGCAAATAACGCGCGTACAGGACCGCATCGAAATGAAAGGCATAGGTAATATTGGACAGCGGCGAGTTACCGGCATCGATGGAACGCATAAAACGCGCCTGCTGTGCCGCCAGCGCGGTGAGGGTGTATTCACCAATTTCCTGGCTGCCGCCGCGCAGATGCTCTTTCAGCCAGTAGTGGTAAAACGGGATACCCTCCATATCCTTGCCTACTTCGCCAAAGGCGTGGATATAGGAGTCCCCTTTTCTTCCCCAATCGACAAACTGGATCCCGAGCTTGAAGGTGCCGCAGGTTTCGCGCACGAACTCGTCCTCATCCAGACCGAGCATATGATTGAACACCTGGATCTGGGGAATGGTGGCTTCGCCTACGCCAACGGTGCCGATGCTTTCCGACTCCACCAGCTCAATGTCGCAAAATCGGCTTTTCAATACGCGGGAAAGCGCCGCCGCAGCCATCCAACCGGCAGTGCCGCCACCCACGATCACGATCTTGCGTATATTGTTATTTTTCATTTCTCTCAACCGAGTAGTATCCCGATTTAATCGCCGTTCCACTCAACGTTACCGGCCATACCGGTGGACTGCAAATCAAAAAAAAGACGCACTGCTTGCACAGTGCGCCGACGAGAAAGCACAACAGTTTCCAACTACTGGATGCCGTGCGGGAAACTCAGAAATTCGCCCTGGCGATCAAGGCGAAGCGGCGGTCCTGGATAAACCAGGAGCGTCCCGCTTCGGTGCCCTCATTGTCCAGCTGCATGATGGTTTCGGTCTGTGTATCCAGCAGGTTCGACACCTGCAAACCTACCGTCACACCATTGTCGAAGTTGTAGAACACCGATCCATCCATATACCCCGCATCGTCATTGAAAATCGGGTATTTACTGATTTCGTCGCGGGTGGTCAGCAAGTATTTGGAGCGCCAGTTGTACGCGAGGCGCGCGGACCAGGGACCCTTCTCATACATTCCCACGATGTTATAGGTATGCTCGGAAACACCGCGCAGAGGCAGTAGAGAAATATCCGGCAGCGGGTAGCGATCTGCAGTTTCCTCCACGCCGGTGGCCGGTTCCGCGCGACTGCCGATGCCATTGTTGCTAAGCCCCGAATCAATCCAAGTGTAGTTCAGCTGCAGGCCGAGGCCATCGAACGGCGCCGGCAAGAAATCGTAGAATTGCTGATAAGCCAGTTCCACACCCTGCATATAGCCATCGCCGCCATTGACGGTGGATTCAAAGTCGACGGTCTGAACCTGTCCGGTGTCCGGGTTGGCGAATTCCCGTGGAAATGCACCGGTCACAAACGTATCGCTGAGATCTTTATAGAACAGCGACGTGGTAAAGGACCCCACCTGGGCGAAATACCACTCCACCGATGCGTCGTACTGGATGGACTCCATCGGCCACAGGAAAGGGTTGCCACCGGAGCCAACCCAGTCCACCTCCGATACCGATTTGATATCGGTGCCGTTATCTTCCCCCTCTACCGGCGCTGGCGCGTTCGGCGGTAATTCATCCGGGGAGAATCGCACGACACCGAGCTGACGGGCACCGATTACTGCCTGGTTTTTCACATCAGACATATCTGGAAGGGCGATGGCCTTGGATACCGCAAAGCGGGTCAGTATCTCCTCACTCAGCTCCACTTTCAGATTGAAGCTCGGCAGCACGGTGCTGTATTTGCTCCAGCCTTCTTCCAGGGTAAAGGCATCATTACCGAAGGCTTTTTCTTCCTGAGTCAGCCAGTTGTTGGCATCGCGGGCATAGGCGATGGCGTCCTTGACGGTTGCGTAGCGACCATCTGCGACGGCCTGCTCACCCCATTCGTATACCGAGCCATAATCGTCCAGGTCCACCGGTGCACCTGCGGGATAGGGCAGACCGATAAGATCCGGGTACTGCACCGAGCCCAGAGCCTCGCGCTCCAGCTCCACGTAGCGCAGGCCGACATTACCGGAAAAGCGCAGTGCGGTTTCATCCGAGCCAAAATCCAGGCGCAGGTATGCGGCGCGATTGGTCTCGGTGGTATCGAAGACTTCCGGTGCCTGGAAGATACCTTCGGCAACGATGTCGTCGCGGGTCGGGTAGGGTTCCCAGGGATCACCGGACGGTGAAATAAACAGGTCGCGGTTCCCCTTCATGACGCCCATGACATAGTCGGCATCCGGGAACAGGAAGCCGCCCCCGGGTACGTTCACCACACCGCCGCGATGGAAATCCGTGAAGTTCACATATTCGTACGCCTGATCTGCCACTTCCGGGTCGGTCAGGTAGTAGGGTGTGTTCCACTCCGCGCCGATGGTGCCCCAGTTGTAGGAGGTAAGGCGCACGGTCTGGTCTCGCCTTGCCATGCGCGCGCCAAATTTGGCAGCGCGCAGCAAGCCAAAGGGCTCTTCGCTGAAATGGTAGGTGCCGTCAAAACGCCCGGCGATGGATTCGCCCTCGGATCGCTCGTAGTGATCCATGGCAGAGCGCCACCAGTAGTTTTCCGGGTTCTGGAACCAGTTGGGATCACTGCTGCCGTCATAGGGTGTATTGGGATCCTCGACGATCAGTGTCGGGGTATCGCCGCTGGCATCGTAGCTCTGCTGCAGCCACTGGCCGAGAGCGATTTGCAGGTCGTCGTCCTGGGTTTCCGCCTGAATATATTGCAGGTCGAAACTGTATTCCCAGTTGTCGTTCGGAGTCAGTGTCAGGTTCAGCGCGAAATCGTCGACGACGGTGTGGGTATCTTTCACCCGGGTATCGGTCTGGAATTTGGAGCCGTACTGGCCGTCGCCCGGTGCATAACCGCCGCGCCAACCGGCTTCGGTCACCATGGCGCCCTGCTCGAACACGCCGTTGTCATCGAAAGAAAACTCGGTTCCGGCCAGCGGTCCTACGCGGCGATCTGCATCGTAGGCGTCGCCCTGGTATTTAACGGCATTTTCCGCCCAGGACAGACGGGAATCCGAACGCATAAACTGCGCGGTGGCGAGGATGGTCTCGTCGGTATCCGCCCACTGGAACGCGGCCGCGTAGCCCTTGCGGGTGCGCTCATCATTTTTCTGGAAGAAGTTGGACGCGTTGGGAATCCACACCGTATCGAAACCTTCTGCCCCTGCGATCCCCTCGGCGGAATACTGCAGATAGGTATCCGACTGGATGCCGTGGGAAGTGCCCAGCAATTCCGAATGGGCCACATTGAACAGTACGCCGAATTCGCCGGCACTGGTCATCCAGCGGTCACTGTACAGGGCCGACAGACTCGGGGTGCCCTCTTCATCCAGGTCACCCTGGGAGTAATCCGCGGAAATGGAAACAGTCTGTTCCGCCAGGTCAAAAGGCTTGCGCGTGCGCAGGCTGACAGTGCCGCCAATACCACCCTCGATCATGTCTGCGGACTGGTTCTTGTAAATATCCACCCCACCCATCAATTCCGGCGGAACATCC
>NZ_LZDE01000246.1 GCF_002009015.1 Microbulbifer mangrovi
ATGTATTCACAGCGGTCCTGAAACCCTCCAGCCAGTGCTTGGCCGCCACTGAGCTAACTTACGAAGCACGACAAAGGGCTTTGTAAGTAGGCGGGGGAGAGTTTAGTGCGGGATCATTTCCAGCAAGGTATCGATGATCTGGTCCGCGGAGAACTCCTGGTTCTCGGAATCGCGGCGGCCCTTGTATTCAATGTTGCCTTTCTCCAGACCGCGGTCGCCCACCACGATACGGCGCGGAATACCCATCAGTTCCGTATCCGCGAGCATCCCGCCCAGGCGCGCCTTGGGCTCGTCCATCAGCAGCACATCGATACCCTTGGCGGTCAGCGCCTCGTAAATGTGCTCACATTTCTGCTGCACCGCCTCGCTCTTGTGCATATTGATCGGCACAATTGCCAGCTGGAACGGTGCAATCGCTTCCGGCCAGATGATGCCTGCATCGTCGTGGTTCTGCTCGATCGCCGCAGCCACCACCCGTGAAACACCGATGCCATAGCAACCCATGGTCATCACCTGCTCCTTGCCGTTCTCATCCAGCACCGACGCATTCATCGCCTCGCTGTATTTGGTGCCCAACTGGAAAATATGGCCGACTTCGATACCGCGCTTGATCTCCAGGGTGCCCTGGCCATCCGGGCTGGCATCGCCGGGAACCACATTGCGCAGATCTTCAACCTGCTTCAGCGCCACATCGCGCTCCCAGTTAACACCGGTCAGGTGGTAGTCATCCTTATTGGCGCCACACACGAAATCTGCCAGATGTGCCGCAGCGCGATCCACCAGTACTTCAATCTCCAGGCCCACAGGGCCGAGGGAGCCGATGCCGCAACCCAGTTCTTCAGCGATGCGCGCTTCCGGTGCAAACGTCAACGGGCTGGCTACGCCGGGCAATTTCTCGGCCTTCAGCTCGTTCAGATCGTGATCCCCGCGCAGTACCAGTGCGACCAGCGGCGCGGTTGCATCTTCTTCCTCGGTTTCCCCGAGCACAATCAGGGTTTTTACCGACGCATTTGCCGGAATGCCGAAGGCCTCTTCCAGAGCTGCGATGGTCTTCTGACCCGGTGTGTGCAGCTCCTCCATGGCCTTACTTGCCGCGGGGCGATCGCCCGCCGGTGCAACTGCCTCTGCCAGCTCCACATTGGCTGCGTAGCGACTCTCGGAAGAGAAGGCAATATCGTCCTCGCCACTCTGGGCCAGCACGTGGAATTCATGGGAGTGGGAACCGCCGATGGAGCCGGTATCCGCGAGTACCGGACGGTAATCCAGGCCGATGCGGTCGAAGATGCGGCAATAGGCATCGTGCATCACATCGTAGGTTTCCTGCAGTGAGTCCGCGTTCAGGTGGAAGGAGTACGCATCCTTCATGGTGAACTCGCGCGCGCGCATCACGCCGAAGCGCGGGCGGATCTCGTCGCGGAACTTGGTCTGTATCTGGTAGAAGTTCGCCGGTAGCTGCTTGTAGCTGTTCACCTCGGTGCGGATCAGGTCGGTGATCACTTCCTCGTGGGTGGGGCCCAGGCAGAAAGCATTGTCGTGACGATCCTGGATGCGCAGCAGTTCGGGGCCGTACTGCTGCCAGCGGCCAGACTCTTCCCACAGTTCAGAGGGCTGTACCACCGGCATCAGTACTTCCAGCGCACCCGCGTTGTTCATTTCCTCGCGCACAATTTTTTCCACCTTGCGCAATACCCGCAGGCCAGTGGGCAGCCAGGTGTAAAGGCCGGAGGACAGGCGGCGGATCATGCCGGCGCGCAGCATCAGCTGGTGGCTAATGACCACGGCGTCATTTGGGGTTTCTTTCTGGGTGGCGATCAGATAGCGGGATGCGCGCATAGTGCTTTCTTTTAGTGTCTATGAATTTTAAAGGGCGGCCATTTTACGCCGGTGGGCAGGGGTTTTGGTAGGGGCGGACGCGCCTCGCGTATATCTGCAGCGTCTCTACTCCCTGGTCCCAAAAACAGAAAACCCCGCAGAAGCGGGGTTTTCCTGGCTGAAAGTGGCAAATCTTAGGATTCGGCCATTTCCTTCAGCTTCTTCAGCGGGCGAACCTTGACCTGGATGCTCGCAGGCTTGGCCTTGAATACGGTCTCTTCGCCAGTGAAGGGGTTGATACCCTTGCGCGCCTTCTTGGCAGGCTTCTTCACGGTGGTGATCTTCATCAGGCCCGGCAGCGCAAATTCGCCTACTGCGCGCTTCTTCACATGGCCTTCGATCAGATCGGTCAGCTCGTCCAGAACAGACTGAACCTGCTTGCGGGAAAGCTCGGTGTTTTCGGCAATCTGGTTCAGAATCTGGGTTTTGGTGTACTTCTCTTTGATTGCAGTCACTTTCTTGGCCTTGGGTGCGGCCTTGGCTGCTGCTTTCTTGGCTGGAGCCTTCTTGGCTGCAGTCTTCTTGGCGGGGGCTTTCTTAGCTGCTGCTTTCTTCTTCGCGGCCATAGTTAGCTTCCTTCTATATAGGTGTTTTTTCCAGTGAAAGTGTATGTACAACAAGGTTCGCCCGGCTGCGGGGCAAGGGCGTACCCAAGTACTGAGCTGAAGTATATCCAGTTTTTGTCCGCACGCACGGGGTAAAAACAGAAAAAAAGTGCTTTTTTACAGGGGTTTGCTCGAAAAATGGCCCTCAAATACCGCTATCCCCCGTCTCCGGAAGCACAGCGTGTCTGCGGATAACTGCCTTCTTCTTCCCTCGCGGGTGCTCATGTATAATCTGCGCCCCTTTATATTCAGTGAGATCTGGGTACAAGCGATGCCTATCTACGAATACCAGTGCCAGGCCTGTGGCCATCAGATGGAAGCCCTGCAGCGTATGAGCGATGCTCCGCTGACAGATTGCCCCGCATGTAACAAAGCGGAACTGAGCAAACAGATCAGTGCCGCCGGATTCCGCCTCAAGGGGGGCGGCTGGTACGAGACCGACTTCAAAACCGGCAGCAAGAAAAATCTTGCCGGTGATGCCGCCAAATCCACCGGTAGTGGTGGCGGCACAGAATCCAAAGCCAGCTGAGCGACGCCGAACCCACAGCTGGGACAGACAGCAAGCAGAATTGAAACACTACTAAGGGAATAAGACTCCATGCGCACCGACTACTGTGGCGCCCTGCGATCCGCCGATATTGACCGCGAAGTAACCCTGTGTGGCTGGGTAGACCGCCGCCGCGATCACGGCGGGGTGATCTTTATCGATCTGCGCGACCGCGACGGTATTGCGCAGGTAGTGTTTGACCCGGATGCTGCAGAGCACTTCGAGCTCGCCGACCGCGTGCGCAGCGAGTATGTACTGAAGGTCACCGGCCGCGTGCGCGCTCGCGCCCCGGAAGCGGTAAACCCCAACATGGCCACTGGCGAAATTGAGGTTTACGGCCTGCAGCTGGAGATCCTCAACAGCGCCGAAACCCCGCCTTTCCAGCTGGATGAGCACACCGCGGTAGGTGAAGATGTGCGGTTGAAGTACCGCTATCTGGACCTGCGCCGCACCGAAATGCAGCGCAACCTGCGTTTCCGCTCGCAGATCACCAACGCCATCCGCAACTACCTGGACGGCGAGGGTTTCCTGGATATCGAGACCCCGATCCTCACCCGTGCGACCCCGGAAGGTGCCCGTGACTATCTGGTGCCGAGCCGTACCCACGGTGGCAAATTCTTCGCCCTGCCGCAGTCCCCGCAGCTGTTCAAGCAGCTGCTAATGGTTTCCGGTTTCGACCGTTACTACCAGATTGCCAAGTGTTTCCGCGACGAAGACCTGCGCGCAGACCGTCAGCCGGAATTTACCCAGATCGATATTGAGACCGCGTTCCTCGACGAAAACGCCATCATGTCCATCACCGAGGGCATGATCCGCAAACTGTTCAAGGAGTTGAAAGGCATTGAGCTGGGCGAATTCCCGCGCATGCCATTCTCCGAGGCGATGGCGAAGTTCGGCTCCGACAAGCCGGACCTGCGTATCCCGCTTGAGCTGGTGGACATCAAGGACCTGATGACCGAGGTGGAGTTCAAGGTGTTCTCCGGCCCGGCCAACGATCCCAAGGGTCGCGTTACCGCACTGAAAGTGCCCGGTGGCAATGACAAGCTGACCCGCAAGCAGATCGACGACTACACCAAGTATGTCTCCATCTACGGTGCCAAGGGTTTGGCCTATATTAAGGTCAATGACAAGTCCGACCTGGAAAACGGCCTGCAGTCGCCGATCGTCAAGTTCCTGCCGAACGACGTGCGCGCGGCGATTCTGGACCGCGTACAGGCGGAAAATGGCGATCTGATCTTCTTCGGCTCCGACAAGGGCAAGGTCGTTTCCGAGGCTCTGGGTGCCCTGCGTTGTAAGCTGGGTGAAGACCTGAACCTGTACGTGTCCGAGTGGGCGCCGCTGTGGGTGGTGGACTTCCCGATGTTTGAAGAGAACGACGACGGCAGTGTTACCGCGCTGCACCACCCGTTCACTGCGCCGTCCTGCTCCGCGGAAGAGCTGGAGAAGAACCCGCTGGAAGCGCTGTCCCGCGCATACGATATGGTGCTGAACGGCACCGAGCTGGGTGGCGGTTCCATCCGTATCCACAATCAGGAGATGCAGCAGGTGGTGTTCCGCGCGCTGGGTATCAGTGCCGAGGAGCAGCGCGAGAAGTTCGGCTTCCTGCTGGACGCACTCAAATACGGCGCGCCCCCCCACGGTGGTCTCGCCTTTGGTCTCGACCGCCTGGTGATGCTGATGACCGACAGCGACTCTATCCGCGACGTCATCGCCTTCCCCAAAACCCAGAGCGCGGCCTGTGTGATGACCGACGCACCGGGAGCTGTGGACGCCAAGCAATTGCGCGAACTCAGCATTCGCCTGCGCGCCAAAGAAGAGCAGGTGGGATAAGCGAAACTACGGAAGCGCCTGTGCGGCAGGCGCACCCATAAAAGTCACAAACGGAGCAATACCGGAGAGATTTAGATGGCGGGACACAGTAAATGGGCCAATATCAAGCACCGCAAAGCGGCCCAGGACGCCAAGCGGGGCAAGATTTTCACCAAGATCATTCGCGAACTGACTGTTGCTGCGAAGTCTGGCCCTAACCCTGAGGACAACCCGACCCTGCGCGCCACCATCGACAAGGCCCTTGGGGCCAACATGAAGCGCGATACCATCGACAAGGCCATTGCTCGCGGCGCGGGCAATGCGGACGGTGACAACTACGAGGCTGTTACCTATGAGGGGTACGGTGTCGGTGGCGTCGCCGTGCTGGTGGAATGCCTGACCGACAACCGCAACCGCACCGTGGCAGAAGTGCGCCACGCCTTCACCAAGCGCGGTGGCAATCTGGGTACCGATGGCTCCGTTGCCTACCTCTTCTCCCGCAAAGGCCAGATGTACTACGAGCCGGGTGCGGATGAGGATGCGTTGATGGAGGCTGCACTGGAAGCCGGCGCCGAAGATATTGAAACCAACGACGATGGCAGTATCGAGGTGACCACCGAATTTACCGATTACATGTCGGTAAAAGACGCGCTGGGCGAGGCGGGTTTCAAACCGGACAATGCTGAGATCTCGATGATTCCGTCGACGACAATTCCGCTGGACAAGGATGGTGCCGAGAAGGTGCTGGCGCTGGTGGATATGCTGGAAGACCTCGATGATGTGCAGAGTGTGTTCACCAACGCGGATATCCCGGAAGAGGTGATGGCCGAACTCGGCTGACGGTTTTCACCGTCGATATTGAAATGCCCCGCTTTGCCGGGGCATTTTTGTATCTGCCCGCTGCCTTCTTTCACCGCGTACCTCGCAGTCAGCCTTGACGCCCCGCCGCGGCCTTGGGACACTTCCCGCAACAATTGTATAAATGTACAGGGGGCTGGCTGCCGTGACCCGAATTCTGGGGATAGATCCCGGCTCGCGCAAGACTGGTTACGGCGTGATTGATATCGAGCGCTCCGCGGCACGCTACGTTGCCAGTGGTGTGATCAAGCTGCCCGACGGCCCTCTGCCCGAGCGCCTGAAGCTGATTTTCGACGCGGTAAGCCAGATCGCCCAGCAGTACCAGCCGCAGCAGATGGCCATCGAAAATGTGTTTATGGCAAAGAGTGCAGGCTCTGCGCTCAAACTGGGCCAGGCGCGGGGCGCGGCGATCGTTGCTGGTACCCATGCAGACTTGCCGGTAGCCGAGTATGAGGCGCGCAAGGTCAAGCAGGCGGTGGTGGGCAACGGTGGTGCAGACAAGCTGCAAGTGCAGCACATGGTCAAAACCCTGCTGAAATTACCCGCTTCACCCCAGGAGGATGCTGCGGATGCACTGGCGGTGGCGCTGTGTCACATGCATACCATGCAGACCCTGATCCAGTCCTCGGCGGGAAGTCGGGCCCGATTCCGGCGTGGTCGTTTGAGTATTACCTAACGTAAAAAATCTGGAAAAATAATGATCGGAAGACTGACCGGCGTTCTTGCCGCCATCCAGCCACCGCAATTGCTGGTGGACGTGCAGGGTGTGGGCTACGAAGTCCTGGCCCCCATGACCACCATTTTCGAGCTGCCGCAACTGGGGGGCGGTGTACAGCTGCATACCCATCTGGCGGTATCGGAAACCTCCCAGCAGTTGTTTGGCTTTATCCGCGAATCCGACCGTCAGCTGTTCCGGACCCTGATCAAGGTGAACGGCGTCGGCCCAAAAATGGCGCTGGCGATTTTGTCCGGCCTCGATGGCGCGGCCTTGGCCCGTTGTGTCGCCGATGACAACGTGGGCGCATTGGTGAAAGTGCCCGGCGTGGGCAAGAAAACTGCCGAGCGCCTGATCATTGAGCTGCGCGGCAAGCTCACCCCGCAAACCGGTGATCTTGGCGACATCCCGCTGATGTCGACCAATGCCGAGCCCGTGATCGACCATGCCGGTGAGGCGGAAAGCGCGCTTGCCGCACTGGGTTACAAACCTACCGATGCCACCAAAATGGTCGCGCGGGCCGCCAAAGAGCAGCCGGAAGCCGACAGCGCCACCCTGATTCGCCTCGCCCTCAAAAGCATGGCCCCCGCATAAAGAATCGAGATACTCCCGTGATTGAAGCTGATCGCCTGATCGCCCCTGAACCCATCGGCCCCACCGGCCAGGAAGAGCAGTACGACCGCGCCGTGCGCCCGAAGACCCTGTCCGACTATGTCGGCCAGCCAGTGGTGCGGGAGCAGATGGAAATCTTTATCCAGGCGGCCAAACTGCGCAAAGAAGCCCTGGATCACACCCTGGTGTTCGGCCCGCCGGGCCTGGGCAAGACCACCCTCGCCAATATTATTGCGGCGGAAATGGGCGTGGCGATCAAAACCACCTCCGGCCCCGTGCTGGAAAAGGCTGGCGATCTGGCCGCCATCATGACCAATCTCGAGCCCGGGGATGTGCTGTTTATCGACGAAATCCACCGTCTCAGCCCCCACGTGGAAGAAGTGCTGTACCCGGCGATGGAGGACTACCAGCTCGATATCATGATCGGTGAGGGACCCGCAGCGCGCTCCATCAAGCTCGACCTGCCGCCGTTTACCCTGGTGGGTGCGACCACGCGCGCCGGCCTTCTCACCTCGCCCCTGCGCGACCGCTTTGGCATTGTGCAGCGTCTCGAGTTCTACAGTGTCGAGGACCTGACCAGCATTGTCGCCCGCTCCGCCGGATTGATGGGCGTGGAAATGGACCAGGGCGGGGCCCACGAGGTCGCGCGCCGCGCCCGCGGTACGCCGCGTATTGCCAATCGCCTGCTGCGCCGCGTGCGGGACTACGCGGAAGTGAAGGGCAATGGCCATGTCTGCGCGCAGACCGCCGACAGCGCGCTCAACATGCTGAATGTGGATGCCAGTGGCTTCGACCAGCTCGACCGCCGTGTGTTGCTGACCATGATCGAGAAGTTCGATGGCGGCCCGGTGGGCGTCGATAGCCTGGCGGCGGCAGTGAGTGAGGAGCGCGATACCATCGAAGACGTGCTGGAGCCCTACCTGATCCAGCAGGGCTATCTCGCGCGCACCCCGCGTGGGCGGGTGGTTACCGCGCTGGCCTACGAGCACTTCGGCATTCCCAAGCCAGACCGCACCTGACGAAGCGTTCACGATCCTGTAGCATGTCCTGTCGTCGCCGGTCCGCGGTCTCGAAACCGTGCCGGTGCGTCCCAAACCGCTTTCTACAACAAAAACGCGTTCGCGGTCGGTAATTTAAGGACGGTGTGTGTCAGAACCTTTCTCCATTCCCATTCGCGTCTATATCGAGGATACGGACGCTGGCGGAATCGTCTATTACGTCAATTATTTAAAGTATATGGAGCGGGCGCGCACAGAATTGGTCCGTTCTCTCGGCTATGATAAGCCCGCCATACCGCAGCAGGGGTTGTTACTGGTGGTGCATTCAGCCGAGGTTCAGTATCGGCGGTCTGCAATACTGGATGATCAGCTGCGAGCTTCCGCCGCCATTGGCAAGCTCGGGCGAGCCGCGGTTACTTTCGAGCAGAAAATCTGGCGTGGCAATGAAATTATTTGTGAGGGTGTGGTCAAAGTCGCCTGCGTGGACGATGCCAGCCGCAAACCCTGCGCATTACCTGAAACCATTTATCAAGCATTGAAGGCAGTGAGTCGATAACATGAATGCCGGTGAACAACTTTCCCTGTGGGGCCTGATTTCCAGCGCCAGTCTGTTGGTGCAGTTGGTGATGCTGATGCTCCTGCTGGCCTCGGTGATTTCCTGGGTAATGATCATCCAGCGCGGTAGCTATCTGTCGCGGGCGCGCAAGTCGCTGATCAATTTCGAACGCAAGTTCTGGTCCGGAGCGGATCTGAACCAGCTGTTCCGAGACGGCAATGCTGCGGCGGAAAAGGGCAAGATCGACGGGGTGGAATCCCTGTTCCGCGCCGGCTTTACCGAATTCACCCGTCTGCGCCAGCAGGGCAAAAGCAGCCCCGCGGCGGTGATGGAAGGCACTGAGCGCGCTATGCGTGTGGCCATGTCCCGGGAGCAGGAAAAGGTGGAAATGAACCTGCCGTTCCTCGCCACCGTCGGTTCCGTGAGCCCGTATATCGGCCTGTTCGGCACCGTGTGGGGGATCATGAACTCCTTCCGTGGCCTCGCCACCATGCACCAGGCGACCATTGCCACCGTAGCTCCGGGTATCTCCGAGGCCCTGGTAGCCACGGCCATGGGCCTGTTCGCTGCTATCCCTGCGGTGATGGCGTACAACCGCTATTCCGCCAGGGCTGAGTGGTTGCTGTCCAGCTACGAGACCTTCGCCGAGGAGTTCTCCTCGATTCTCCACCGCAAAGTGCACGCCGCCAGCTAAGGCGCCGAGAGCGAAGCCATGAGTAACTTTCGCAAAGCGACCAAGCGCAAACTGGTCTCCGAGATCAATGTGGTGCCCTACATCGACGTGATGCTGGTGCTGTTGATCGTATTTATGGTGACCGCGCCGCTGTTGATGCAAGGGGTGAAGGTGGATCTGCCCGATGCGCCTTCGGCTCCCATTGACGATACCGATGATGAGCCGCTGATCATCTCTGTGCGCGCGGATGGCACCTATTACCTGAACCTTGGTGACGATGAGAAGGCTGCCAAGCCCCTCAAGGAAATCAAGGAAACTGTGGCCAAGGTGCTGCGCCAGAAGCCGAAAACGCCGGTGCTGGTGTGGGGGGATACCGATGCCAAGTACGGCCTGATCGTCGGCGCCATGACCCAGCTGCAACAGGCCGGTGCGCCCAGTGTTGGGCTGGTCACCGAGCCGCCGTCAGAGTGATTCGGGGCAAGAGGCAACTATGAAAGGCTCCTACGGCCCGGCTATCGTTATCAGTGTGGCATTACACGCGGCTTTGATCGCGGTGCTGACCTTTGGCTGGGAAGCCGAACACAAGCGTGAGCTCAAGCCCATGCCGAAGTTCGTGCAGGCCAAACTGGTGCAGTTGGAGTCCAAATCCGACAAGCCCAAAGCGCCGCCCAAGGTGGATCTGCGGGAGAAGCGCCGCCAGCAGGAGCTGGAGCGCCAGCGCCGCGAGGCCGCGGAAGCGAAGAAGCGCAAAGCTGCCGCCGAGCGCAAAAAGAAAGAAGACGCCGCCAAGAAGCGCAAGGCAGAAGAGGCCAAGAAGAAGCGCGAGGCGGAAGAGAAAGCCCGCAAGGAAAAAGAGCGCAAAGACAGGGAGCGCAAGGAGCAGCTCGAGCAGGAGCGCCAGAGCGCTTTTGAGGAGGCGCTGGAAGACGAAGAGGAGCTGCAGGAAGCCAGCGACGATTCCGCTGCGGTCATGTCGGTTGCCCAGGCGATCCGTCAGCGAATCGTGCAAGTCTGGAGCCGGCCGCCAAGTGCTCGCAATGGCATGGTGGTGGAGGTGCAGATCAGCTTTGTCCCCACCGGTAGGGTGGTCGCCTCCACTATTACCAAAGGCAGCGGTAATCCCGCTGTGGATAGATCGGTGTTAACTGCGGTCAAGAAGGTAGAGGTGTTCCCCGAAGTGGCTGATGTTGCCCGTGAAGAACCGTCGCTGTTTGAGCGCCAGATACGAACCACCAAACTGATATTCAGAGTCGAAGGCCTGCGCCAATGATGAAAAAAACAGTCTCACTTCTCTTTACGACACTACTTGGTTGTGTGCTGGCGGTATCCGCCCAGGCGCAGCTGGTGGTTGAAATTGACGATGGTACCGACAACCCTACGCCGGTGGCGGTAGTGCCGTTTGACTGGTCCGGCAGCGGTGTGTTGGCGGAAGATGTTGCTTCAATTGTGTCTTCCGATCTGCGCCGCAGCGGCCTGATCGCGCCGATCCCCCGTACTGACATGCTTTCCTTCCCAAAGACGCCGGAAGAGGTCAGTTTCCGCGACTGGCGTATTTTGGGGGCCGAATATGTAGTGACCGGCCGTATACAGCCGCAGGCAAGTGGTTATCTGTTGAGCTTTGACCTGGTGAACATCTTCGGTCAGCGCAAGGTGTTTACCAAGCAGGTCACCGGCGGCGCGCAGCAGCTGCGTGATATCGCACACCGGGCGGCAGATGAAATTTTTGAGGCCATTACCGGTATCCGCGGCGCTTTCGGCACCCAGATGGTATACGTACAGGAAACCCAGCGCGGCGGTCAGCCCAGCTATGCGCTGATGCTGTCGGATATCGACGGCGCTCGCGCCCGCCAGATCCGTCGTTTCAGTGCGCCGGTGATGTCTCCCAGCTGGTCGCCGAATGGCCAGGAAGTGGCCTATGTGTCATTTGAGACAGGTCGTCCGGCCATCTTTCGCGAGAACCTGCGCTCCGGCGCGCGCCAGCAGCTGACCAACTTCAAGGGGCTGAACAGCTCGCCTACCTGGTCGCCGGACGGTTCCAAGCTCGCCATGGTGCTGTCAAAAGATGGCAATCCTGAGATCTATGTCCTTGACCTGGCTACTGGCAGGTTCACCCGGATGACCCGCCACTTCTCTATCGATACCGAGCCGAACTGGATGCCGGATGGAAAATCACTGGTTTTCACTTCCGATAGGGGAGGTAAGCCACAAATTTATCAATTGACTCTTGCCACGGGTCAAGTCGACCGCTTAACCTTCGATGGCGACTACAACGCGCGTCCGCGGGTTTCCCCCGATGGCAAAACGCTGGTAATGGTGCATCGTAGCAGGGGGGTATTTACCATCGCTACGATGGATATCGTTTCCGGCAGAATGCGTGTTCTTACGGAGACGCGCCTGGACGAATCCCCAAGCATTGCGCCCAACGGCGCAATGCTGATGTACGCCACCAAGCGGGGGAGCAAGGGTATTCTAGCTGCGGTGTCGCTGGATGCCGGGGTGAAATACAGCCTGCCTTCTCAGCAGGGAAATGTCCGCGAGCCGGCGTGGTCGCCTTACTTTGATTGATGCAGTACCTCGTGCAATCACATTTAATTGCGCGATGTGTGAGATCAAACAAATAAGAAAAAGTCGAACCCTGATTTAATACGGGTTTTTAAAGTCTTACAGGATTTTTCGATAACACTAAAGCGGAGTTGTTTATGTTCAAATCAGTAAAAACCGGCCTTGGCCTGGCTTGCGTACTGGCAGTAATGGCTGGTTGTTCCAGCACCGATACCGAAGACACTGGCAATGCCATGGTCGACACCACTCCTCCCCCGGTAGTTGAAGAGACTCCGGTACAGGAAGTTGCAGTTCCTCTGGACAACGTCGTTTACTTCGACTTCGACCAGAGCCTGCTGAAGCCTTCTACCCGTGAGCTGCTGATCAAGCACGCGGATCGTATGCGCGCCGCCACCACTGGAACCGTACGTCTGGAAGGCCACGCTGACGAACTGGGCACCCGTGAATACAACCTGGCCCTGGGTGAGCGTCGTGCCAACGCCGTTCGCGATTTCCTGGTACTGCAAGGCGTGAACGCTGCTAACCTGGAAGTGATCAGCTACGGTGAAGAGCGTCCTGCTCAGGAAGGCTCCAGCGAAAGCGCCCGTGCCATGAACCGTCGCGTGGTAATCAACTAATCTGGAAGTAGACAATTGTCTTTTTTGATTAGAAGTATCGCGGTAGCCGCAGCCTTTATGGCTGCGGCTTCGCCCGTTTTAGCGCAGGCCCCGGTTGTCGATCTGTCCGGAAGTGGCAGTGTTAACCAGGGGAATGCAACCCCACCCCCGCCCAGTTATCCCCAGTTGGCCAGCCGGACCGAAGCCTCGGCCGGGCGCCTGCAGGCGAATCCGCAGGCCGAAGCCTACTACCAGATGCAAGTATTGCAGCAGGAAGTACAGGAGCTGCGTGGCGCGGTGGAAGAGTTGAAGCACGAGGTCAAGCGGTTGCGCCAGCAGCGCACCGAAGATTATATGGACCTCGATCGCCGTATCTCCAAGCTTACCGGTGACACGCCTGCGAGCGACGCACCGGACAGCGGTGATGCCGGTGGCAGTACTCCCGGTACCCAGCAACCGGCTGCCAATGGCAACGACAGCGCGCCGGTCGCCAGTGAGAGCGAGCGCGATCGCTATCAGGCGAGCTTTGGTCTCGCCCGCAGTGGCGATTACACCGGAGCCAGCAAGGCGTTCAAGAGCCTGCTGGACGATTTCCCTAACGGCCAGTATGCCCCCAATGCCAACTACTGGCTGGGTGAAATTGCGCTGGTGCAGGGGAATGTGGAAGAAGCCCGCACCTGGTTTGTGGCGTTGCTGGATGGTTACCCCAACTCCAGCAAGGTTTGGGATGGTCGCTACAAGCTAGGTACCGTGTACCACCAGCTGGGTGACGATGCCAAGGCCAAAGAGTTGCTGGAGCAGGTGGCTGCGAGCGACGCGCGCGCCTCCGGACTGGCAAAACAGTACCTGCAGGAGAACTTCCAGTAAGGGCTTGAAGAATTCCTGTACGCGCGCAACCTGAGGGGCGCCTTGCAGGGGTGCTGGTTTTGTGACCAAAAAAACTCTATGATCCCGCGCCCGGGTGGCATTGGCCTCCCGGGCGTTTTTATTTGTGGCACGGGTCTCTGGCACTGTGCCGTAGCGGCCGAGAGAATCAGCAACAGCGAATTATGGGCGAGACACACACACAGCGACCGGCGGTTGACTTGACTGAAGAGTCCCTCCGGATCAGTGAGCTTTTCTATTCCCTGCAGGGGGAGGCGCGGGATTCCGGGCTGCCCACGGTATTCGTGCGCCTGACCGGCTGCCCGCTGCGCTGTACCTATTGTGATTCCGAGTACGCTTTCTACGGTGGCGAGCGTATGACTCTGGCGGAGATTTTGCAGAAGGTGCAGAGTTATCCGGCGCGCCATGTGTGCGTGACCGGCGGCGAGCCGCTTGCGCAGCCAAACTGTCTGCCACTGCTGCGGGCCCTGTGTGATGCCGGCTACCGTGTGTCGCTTGAAACCAGTGGCGCCATGCCGGTGGATGCGGTGGATTCTCGGGTGTCGCGGGTCGTCGACCTGAAGACGCCGGCCTCTGGTGAACAGGGGCGCAACCGTATGGAAAACATTCCACTGCTGGGCCCCAATGATCAGATCAAGTTCGTCATTTGTGACCGTGCCGACTACGAATGGGCCAGGTTTACCCTGGACCAGTACCAGCTTGTCGAGCGGGTGGGCGAAGTACTGTTCTCTCCCAGTTACGAACAGTTGCCGGCGCGACAACTGGCGGAGTGGATTCTGGAAGATGGTCTGCCGGTGCGCATGCAGATGCAGTTGCACAAGTTGCTGTGGGGTGACATTCCCGGCGTCTGACAGGACGGGGCTGGGGGGAGTCGCAGGCACGGCAAACCAATTCGAATTGAGAACGGGGTGAGAAATGGGTGATAAAAAAGCGGTAGTTTTACTGTCCGGTGGACTCGATTCGGCCACCGTTCTGGCGATGGCGCGCAACGAGGGGTATCAGTGCTATGCCCTCGGGTTCGATTACGGCCAGCGCAGCAGCGCGGAGTTGATGGCCGCACAGCGAGTGGCGGCCGATCTGGACGCCCGCGAGCACAAGGTGGTCAAGCTGGACCTGCGAGTCATCGGCGGCTCGGCGCTCACCGACGACAGCATCGATGTGCCGGAAGAGGAAACCTCCGGTATTCCGGTGACCTATGTCCCCGCGCGCAATACCGTATTCCTGTCCATTGCCCTGGGCTGGGCCGAAGTGCTGGGCGCACAGGATATTTTTGTGGGTGTGAATGCGGTTGACTACTCTGGTTACCCGGATTGTCGTCCCGAATATATCGAGGCGTTCGAGCGGATGGCCAACCTGGCCACGCGCGCCGGTGTCGAGGGCAGCAAGCTCAGTATTCATGCGCCGCTGATGAAAATGAGCAAGGCCGATATCGTTAAGCGCGGTACCGAGCTGGGCGTGGACTACAGCCTCACTGTCAGCTGCTACCAAGCCCACGCCAGTGGCGCCGCATGCGGCCGGTGCGACAGCTGTCGCCTGCGTGCAGCGGGCTTTGCCGAGGCGGGACTGCCGGATCCGACCGTCTACGCCTGAGGTTTTTCATGGTCTCAGCTGAGGGCTCCTAACCCCTTATATTTGTTGGAAATTTTTTTGTAATCGGGTCTTGTGTTTTCGGATTAGATCCGTAAGATACGCAGCTCCTCAGGTTGAGGGGTCAAGGGTCGTTAGCTCAGTTGGTA
>NZ_LZDE01000247.1 GCF_002009015.1 Microbulbifer mangrovi
CTCTCCAGCTGCGCCAGATCCATACCGGCCGCGGTGGTGATCGCCAGGGCGCCGCCGGTTTGCAGCAGTGCGCTGTCGCCCATGCTCCATGTGTTGGTAGAAGCATCCAGCGCACCACTGATGACAAAGACTTGTGCTACAGCCTGAGTAACGTCACCGCGCAAACTCAGGTCGACGTCGGCTGCACTCAGGCTACCCACCGCAAGGTCGCCGATAAGCGAAAGATTACCGCCGTCGGTGATTGTCAGAGCACCACCGAAATCTGCAGTATTGTTTAAATAAATATCGCCACCGGCCGTCAGCAGCGAGGCGCCCTCAATATCCAGTAGGGCGAATTGCTGATCGCTCGCTGTGGTCACCTCGAAATCACCTGCGACCTGCGCGCTGGATGCGGCGTCCATAAACAGGCTGGCGGCATCCACAAACAGATTTGCGTTGGTGGTCAGCGCATTGTTCAATGCCAGCGCGCCGCCAGCGATGAGTGCAATATCGCTGGCGCTATCCACATTTTCCAGCGCCATGGCTCCAGCCGTGGTGATTTGTACGGTGCCGGTCAGGGATTGCAGCAGAGCGTCGCTATCCATGATCCAGCTTGCGGCGCTGCCCGTGATATCACCGTAACTGACGAGAGACTCTCCCGCAGACTGGGTGACCGCGCCGCGAGCGGTCAGATCGACACCGCCGAGAGAAGTGGCATTGCCAACCGTCATGTCCCCGACGAAAGCAACATCTGCGGCATCGTTGATCAGCAACCCGCCGGCAATATTGCCGGTCTCGCTGAACGTCATATCGCCGAGGCTGCCCAGGGTCACATCATCCCCGGCAACCAGCTGGGCGAAGCGTATACTGTCGGCGGATTGCAACTGGAGCTTGCCACCGGTGCGCACCCGACTACCGCTGCCAGCATTGAAACTGCCCACCGCGGCGGTGGTGCCGGCAATACCGCGCAGCCCACCGTAAATATCGAACAGCACACCATCGGCGACCATCACGGCGCCACCGGCTTCCAGCAGCAACTCTGCACTGGCCGTCGTAGAACCTACTGTGGTGGTGTTCTGGAAAGTGAGATCGCCACCGGCATCCACCGTCAGGTCGGCAACGGTGGTCAGCAAGCCGAAGGCACTGTCGCCGGACAGGGTAAATACCGCAGTACCACCGCTGTGCAGCAGGCTACTCGCATCCGCGCTCCAGCCCGAAGCCGTTGCGGTCACTGCGCCTGAAGTCGTGAGCTGCTGGCCGGCGGCCTGGGAAACCACGCCGTCTACATCAATCAACAGTTCGCTGGCGCCAGTAGTACCGACATCGATATTACCGCTGAATAGCAGATCCGCATCGCCGGAAATATCCAGCACTCCGCCGATATTTGCACTGTCGTTAAACGCGATGTTGTCGCCGGCAATCAGGGTCATATCTCCGCCGATGGCGAGTGCGGCAAAACTCTGGCCTGCGAGGGTTTCCAGTCCGACATGGCCATCCACCATCAGGTGGCTACCCGCGCCCATATCCCAGCTGTTGGCCTGCGCCAAAGCGCCGGCAATACCACGCACACTGCCGGTGATGTCCACCACCACCGCGTCTGCCACCGTCACATCACCGGCCGTGGCCAATGCCAAGTCATTACCCACCGCGGTGTCGGCGAGGAATGTCACATCCCCTTCGCTACCGACCTGGAGGTCGCTGGCAATATTCAGCGCACCGAACTCTGCACCACTCGCACCGAGGTCAAAGGCCGCACCATTGGCAGATACCAACCGACTGTTGGCGTCGGTCTGCAATCCGGTCGTAGTGACATCGATGGAGCCGGCATCCACCAGACTGCCATCGGCGAGTGTGAACAGATTGCCGTTGCTCACCAGGAAGGTGCCGCTGCTGTAAGCGCTACCGCCCAGCGCGACATTGCCACTACCACCGTTCAGGGAAATGGCGCTGGTGCGCGCGGCGCCGCTGCCAATATCGCCCTGCACTTCCAATCCGTTGTCGGCGTCGAGCATGACCGCACCCGTGCCGGACAGGTTGCCGGTTACCAGGATGGCATTACCATCCAGGTCGATATTCCCGGCATCCACGCTGCCAATGGTCAGCATCGCCCGGGCATCGGCAAACACATTGGTCGCTGTCATCTGTGCGGCATTGATACTGCCGCTGACGCTATCGATCAGGTTCAGCGCGGTCAGATTGATATCACCGCCGGCGATGAGGGCCTGTAGATCCAGGCTGTCGATCGCGGTCAGGGTTATGTCGCCTTCGGAGCGCAGCTCGGTGGCCGCCGCCATCGCCATACTCTGGGCATCCGCCAGCAAGCTGGCATTACCTCCGCTGGATGCATTGGTGTAGGCAACGTCGACATCGCCATTGAATTGCAGATGGCCGCTAGCGGCCAGGTCCAGATCACCGCTGGTGGTGACATTACCGAGGGTCATGTCACCGGCAGTCGCATCGAGATCCCCGCTGCCGATGGTAATGTCGTGGGTATCGAGAGTGATGTTGTCCGCTTCGAGTTTCGCCAGTCCATTGACCTCAACAACGCCGGTAACCGAAGTGAAAATATCGCCCGCGGCATACAGGTCGAGCGCGTCTGCGCGCACGTCACCAAACAGCACCAGATCACCGCTGGCATCGATGCTCATGACGCCGGTGGTCCCTCCGGCGATTTCCGCTTCCGATGTGTCGGCGATATTCAGCCAGGCATCGCCGGCACCGAAAGCCAACTGACCGCCGCCGGACATGCGCAGGTTCAGGGCCTGTGTGGAAGAGCCCAGATTGTGGTCCGTGTAAAGGCCGAGACGGCTGCCGGAGATTACGCTCTCGCTATCGAGACCGACAATATCATCACTGCTCACCATCCAGATGCGATCACCGGCACTGACCGCATCGACGACGAGGTCGGCGCCTGTCTGGGTCACATAGAGGCTGCCGGCAGCACCGGCCTGGCGCAGCACGCCGGAAAGCTGCAGTTTGAGATTGCTGCTGCCCGCGCCGATATCCCCCTGGGTATTGGCGATATACAGATCCCGCGCTGCAATATTGAAGCCCGACGATGCTGCACTGATGGAACCGTTCACTGCCAGGCGCACATCACTGGTACTTGAAGTGATATTGCCGATAGTGAGACCACTGGCGGATTCAATATAAATCTCGTCGCTCGCGCTGACATTCAGTTCACCGGTGGTGTCGATCTTGATCGGATCCACCTGCGACACACTGAAAGTCACCAAGTCGCCGTTTTCGGTGGTTTCAATATCACCGGGACCGGCTTCCAGTAGCGCGATTTTTTGTGCGTCGGTAATCACCGGGTTGTTGCGATCGATGGAGAACACCAGGTCCGCCAGGTCTTCGCCCACACTGCCGCCGTTGACCGCAATATGCAGGTTCGGCGCGACGATATTGGCCTCGCGATTGGTCAGCGTTGCCTGCGCGTCAGCATTCAGTGCCGCCGCGTTGATGCTGATATCCAGCTGGCTCTGGCTCCACTGGGCACCGTCGATCAGGTTTGCATACCAACCGGAGTTTTCATCGATGGAGAGCGCAAAGGTGCTGTCGTAACTGCTACTAAACAGGTCACCGTAATCGTAGCCCTCGAGGGTACCCTTCTGTTCGATGCCGATCGCATCTTCCGCATTGGCGTAAACATCCGGTGCTGCGGTCTGATCGGCAAACCAGTCCACCAGGCCAAAATATTCTGCCTTCGCCGCCGCAGTTGCTTCCGCATCGGTGGACACACCGTAGCGGGACTTGAAGCTTTCCATAAACGCCGCATTGATGGCAAAGCCTGCTTCGCTAGCATCGTCCAGGCGCTGCTTGATCAGCCAGTAGGTGTGGTAATTGCCGGTAAACTGGTTTTCGTATCCGGTAACAGCAATAACACCCGCATCCGCATCCTGGAGACCCAGTGCATCCCATACGCTTTGCAGATACGCCAGTTCTTCATCGGTTTTTTCGCTCTGGCCAATACCATTGGTCAGGCTGCCGTTACCGAGAGAGATCACCACATCTTCACTCGCGGTAATGGTATTTACCGCGAGGTCGCCCTGTGCCTGGTGAATGACGATATCGTCCGCGGCTTCCAGGGTAACTTCATTGACATCCAGGTTGATGTAATCGTAAGTGGCACTGTCACCGATGGTGCCCGCGCTGCCGATGCTGCCGGAGTAGCTCACCAGGTCCAGGGTATCACTCTGAATATGTGTACCGCTGCCGACGCCCACCAGGCCTTTATCCACCGTGCCGACGATGTCGTAAAGCGCGGCGAATTTTTCCAGGTTAACCGCGCCGGATTTACCAGTGATGTCGAAATACAGTGAGCCGCCACTGGCGTCGAGGGAAACGGTATTCGCGGAAACATTGAGCGGATCTTCCAGCGCGCCCAGGTCACCCTCGCCTGCGTACAGTCGCAACACATCAGCATCGAACGACAAACCGCTGCCGGCACTCAAGCTGCTGCTGGTGTTGATATCGGTGGTACCAAGCGGGTTGTAGATATTGCCGTTGACGAACACGTTGGCGGTGGAATCAATATCGATACTGCCGGTGCTCACCCCATTGAAGGAAATACCAATGGCATTATCCGCCTTCACATAGGTGTGGGTTTCCATGTTCAGGTAGTAGGGGATATAGACACTCGGGTCGGAACTGGTCCAGTTGCCACCGTAGTAATCCGAATAGCTGTACTCGATACCCCACCAGTAGGTGCGGATCGTATCGGCATCGTACTCCTGGGTGATGAAATTGGTGGCGCTGCCGTTTGTGCACACGCCGGGGTTCGCCGCACAGGAGGTGTAATAGCTGGCTTCCACATTCCACTCGACCGCGCCACCGGCACCGGTACCCTGCCAGTCGCCAACGGTGTTCGGGTATTTCGCCAGGTAGCCATCCGGGAAGTCTGTATAGGTGCGGCTGACACTCGCATCTTCGCGGATGTAGTACAGCTGGCCGGCCAGCGGGTTGTAGGTGGTGCTGGATGTGGTGCCGGTACCACCGGACGCGCCCAGGTAAGTGCCGTCTTCATAGCTGGTCGCCCAGGAGGTGGTTTCGTATTCCTGGATCTGGCCGCCGGGGCTGTGCACATACCAGTGACTGAAGTAGTCGCGGGTACTGCCGCCGTCGTTCATATTCTTGGTGAAGTTCTGGTCGGTGATACGCACGATACCCACCGCATCGTCACCGGCATCCAGGGAATTAATCACCAGGTCGGTGTTGGAATCGTTCTGGATACTGATCTGGCCGAGACCATCACGCACCAGAATTTTGCCGTCCTCACTGGTGGAAGAAACCTTGGCGTTAATGGACAGGTAGCCGCCGCCGGACACCGGCACATCGTCGACCAGTAACTGGCCGCTGGCCACGTCGTAGGTGAGAGAAATACCTTCGGCGCCGCTGATCTTGTCGATTTGCGGGTCGAACCTTTCAGTAATATAGCGATCGTTGTCGTAATTGGGCGCGAAGGGATTCGGCTGGTAGTTCGGGTTTTCGTAGGTGTAACTCAGGGTAGCGCCCGGATCCAGCGCAATCTGGTCCCCATCGGTCAGTCCCGCAGCGGCGATGTAGCCGGCGATGGCAGAATCAAATCCGCTGCCCACCGAGACCGACCAGTTGTTTTCCTTACCTACCTCAATGGTGCCGTTGATATCCACACGGCGCGCATTGATTACTACTTTTTCACCGACGATGGTCGCTCCTGGCGCGCCCATGGAATTTTTGACGGTGCTGTAACTGGCAGAGCGCTCGAGATTACCCTGCTTGTTGTACACCGGCTGGAATTTCCAGTGACGACCGCCGCGACTGTCACTGTCCTTTTTGAACTTCAGGTCTACCGCATCGGAACCGCCGTACTCCTGACTGTCACTGAAGCCCCAGTTAAAGAACACGTGGATTTTGTCGTAGTCCGCTGTATCGTCGCTGGCATTGTTGAAATACCAGTGCTCGTCGTTGTACGCGGTACCACCGACATGACACTCGTTGGCCGTGGCACAGGCGTAGAACCAGTTATTGAACTCGTCGATGCCCACCGCATCAATATCGGATTCGTAGCGATCATTGATCCAGTACTGGACAAAGTCGTCGGCATCGGTGGGCTTCCAGCCGCTGAGGAAATTCACATAGGACGCCGGTGAACGGCCGTAGGCGAGATCCTCGTTGCCGGCATTGACCACCAGACTGCCATTTTCCACCGTCAGGTTGATGGTATTGGCCTCAATGGCGGCCTGTTGCAGCAAGTCACCCTCTTCCAGGGTGATATCCACGGTAGATAACAGGTTGGTGATATCGCCGGCCACGATCACATCAGAATTGGCAATATTGCTACCCGACGGATTGTGCGTGATGTGGATACCGGAACTGATTCCGGTGGTAGAGCTGTCCTCTTCCGTAATATAGGCGCTGTTCAGGCTGGCGCCACCGGTGACATAAACATTGCCGCCGGTCTGGTTGGCGATATACAGGTTGCCCACCAGCAGGTGCTGGTCGTCGCGGTTGTTGATATCGATATACGCATCACCGCGCGCAGTGACCATGGGATTGTTGCCAAAGCCGCCCTGTAGATTGATGGTGTCTGCCACCAGGCTCACGTTACCCGCGGATGCAGCGATGCCAGTCACGGAAATTACATTATTTTCCTGGGTCGACAGGTCGTTCAGGATCACCGAGAGATTGGCAATTTCTGTTTTGAGCGCATTGATTTCATCGGTGTAGGGGTTCTCGCCACTGCTACCCGAGGTACTGGTAGAACCGCTGCTGGCACTACCGCCGGTACCGCTGTCATCACTGCCATCGGAAGCCGAGCCAGTCGTGCTGGTACTGGTTTCGGTCCAGGCTTCGTACTCATCCACCAGCGCCTGCAATTCGTCGATATAAGCCTGCAGGCTGGCGCGGGAGGAATAGGTATCGGACAACTGCTCGGCCACGCCATAGCCGGCAAGGTCGGACGTGATATTGCCCGAGTCATCCACATCCACCCACTGATAAGCGTTCTGGCCGGCGGTAACACTGCCGGAACCTTCAAATGTCAGTACGGAATTGCTATTGCTGTCGCTGGAGCCGAAGGTGGTTTCGGTACTGAACAACTCCATGTAGGGGTTGCGCTCGATACCTTCGGCATTGGCATAGAGCGAGCCCTCATTGGCCTCGATATTGACATGGCCGTCGCTGCCCACATCAATATCATCTCCCAGTATCACATTGTTATTGACGGTGATATCCGCATTGGCCTTGTTACCCGCGGGAATCGGTACCGCTGTCCAGTTGTAAACATTGGTACGGGCATCGGCAGTGATCTGGTTTTCACCCAGGTAATTGGATCCGCGACCGGCGTAAACACCGATATCGCCGTAACCATTGATGATCACATCCTCACCGAAATCCACCGTGTTGTTCACGGTGACATCCACATCGGAAACACCGCCGGCGACACCGGCAATCGCCCAAACCGTGGTATTGGCCTGCGCGGTGGCGGAGCCGGTGGTGTAGGTGCCGATACCGATTTCCCCAACCGGGTTATAGATCAGTGCATCGTCGCCAATATTGATGGTGTTGCTGGTGCTGACATCCACATCGGATTCGGAACCGGCACCCTGCAAGGCACCGCCCACTTTAAGCACCGAGGAATCGTAAACGTAGAAGCGGGTGTGGGCATCGATAAAGATACCGTGCTCGTATGTGCTGTCGAGCCACGCCAGATCGCTGATGGACAGCACCGCATTCTGACCAATATTGATCGTGGCATCGATACCGGTCAGTTCCTGATCGGAAATACCGGCGGAGCCGTTGGCAGCACCGCCGGCACCGGCATTGATACTGGTTTCGAAACTGGACTGGGCAGGGTTCTGAATCTGCTGCGCGCTGTTATCCGCATCGATATCGATAGCCAGCGCACTGAAGCTGACGTTGTCTCCCAGGTTTACTTCGACATCGTTATCGATATCCGAATTGGCCACCGCACCGGAGCCACCCACCACGGACACCGTGGTGGAATCAGTGCCGGCAAAGAACTGGCTTTCGTGGGCCGCAGACAGGCGCACTTCGCCGCCCATCAACGGCACCGCGGTGTAGCCGGAAGCCCAATCGGCGATGTTGATACTGGCCGCTTTGTTGGAACCGCTGTTGTTATAGCTATTGGCATTCGACACCGCCGCGGAACCAGCGTAATAGCCACCGCCACCGGCGGTGGTGAAGCTCTGGTTTTCATCGTAGTTGTAGGCGTCGAGAATGAAATCGCCGGTACGCGTGACCGCATTGAAAATCGGGTTGCTGCCGTAATCCACACGCGCAGAGGTTTTTGATTCCGCGGTGGAGAAATTGAAACCACCCGCGTAAAGGCCGACGAAATAGCCATCCGCATCCGCGTACTGCACCGCGGTATTGCGCGCATAAACGCCAAAGTCGTTGTCGGGAATACGCACACCGTCGCCCACCGTGGCAACTGCCTGGGAGCTGTTGCGCGAGAGCGCTTCACTACCGGCGACACCGGCGAGCAGTCCACCGGATGCGGCGAAAGCATTGGCATCGGTGCTCACGTAGTCTTCATCCGCGCCATCGCCGGTCTCGGCACGGATGGTGACAGTGCCTTCGCCGGTGAAATAGGTACCGTCCGCCGCTTCCGCTTCCGCCTTGGTGTCGGCAATTGCATAGGAGAAGGAGCCTCCCATAGAGCCGCCCACTGCCACGGTTACACCGTAGGCGCGGGAGTAAACTTCCGGAACAGCCTGTGCCTCGATATTGACCACGCCACTGCCGGCAGAAATGGTGCCGTACACGGTACTTTTGACATCTGACTCGTCGCGCGCATCGGTGATCACGCCCTGAACGCCAGCCAGCAGGCCGCCAGCCAGGGCAAACGCGCTGGTTTTCACCAGGCCGCCGGAATAGGCGTCGACATAAATGTTGTTGAAACCGTCCACGCTCTGGCCGGTTTCGCCGAGCCAGGCATCCACGTCACTGTTCTTTTCCGCAAAACCGATCGACACACCGATCGCCGCAGCGCCAACGCTGACACTGAGCGAACCTTCGGTAGGGTCGCCCGGCTTGCCGGCATCCAGGTCACCCACACGCAGCTCGGTGGTGTCGCGCGCAGATACCGACAGGTCGCCCGTGTCGTCGCCCGCCCCGGAAGTCACACCGGCCACGGTGCGCAGCTCACTGCGCACGTCGTTGTAGCTGATGGCGACACCTGTGCCGCCGCCGCTGATGACGAAGGATTTCATTTCGCCCGCGGCGTCTTCATCGGAAACGTCCATCACCCGCGCGTCCACGGTGACGTTGCTCGCGGTGAGATCCGTATCCACGGTGGCGATGGTCATGTCGTACAGACGGGTGACACCCACGGCACCGCCGATGGCGATACTGCCAAGGGAAGCCGCGCCGAGGCCCTGATAAGTGTGCAGCAGCGTCTGTGCGTCCACATCCAACGTGTCGGCATCGATATCGCCGCCGGAGATGCGCGCGGCCACCACGCTCTCACCGCTCAGCTTCAGCGAATTGCCGGATTCGGTGCTGGTGGCAGTGCTGGGAGCAGAGCTGCTCTCGATGGTGGTACCGCTCTCCTCCTCGATCGCGGCGATATCATCGACGGAGAGATGCGGGTTGTAGGCCGCTGTGTCTTCAGCCATCACGCTGTTGGCAGACTGACGTGAGGGATCGAATTCGTCCTCGGCATTCGTGCCATCTTCAGTGGTGGTATCGCCCTGACCGAACAGCGCAACACCGATACTCACCGCCGCGCCCACATTGGTGGAAGCGCCACCGGCGATGGAGATCATCCACGCTTCGCGCTGGGCGGTAGCGTCCATATCCAGCAGCGCGGTGTCGATGTCGGAACCGACCACCTCCGAGTAAACCTGGCTGCGGCCCAATACTACGTTGGCCACCGCACCGACACCGACGCTGTTGCCGACACCGATGCCCAGTGTCTCCTGGTCCACGTCGAGAATTTCCTGCGCGTTGACGGTGACACTGGTGGCATCGCTGCTGCCGTCCTGCCCGACGATCTGCGTGGTGAAGTAGTCGTCTGTGCTGTCGGCAGCAGTGCCGTTGTCGTGCAGCAGACCGTGCACGGCCGCACGGGTTTCCCCGGTGACTTCGGTGACGTTGATCATCGCCGCCACGCCGACACCGGTACTGACACCGGCGCCGAGAGAGTAGCTGTTGACGCTCTCCAGGCGGTCCGCATCCACGGTCACATTGTCGGCCTTGATGATGGTGGTGTCGGCATCGGCGCTATCGTCCAGATCGTTGCCGATCAGTGCGGTGCTATCGCCGCCGAGAATATTGACCGCGAGGCCAATACCCACTCCCACGTTGGTGCCGATACCGGCAGAGCCGGCCGCGGAGTTCACGTCCTGACGGCGCTCGGCATTCACCACTACATCACCCGCGGTGACGGTGCTGTCATGCAGCCACGCCTTGGTGCCGCCCTTCATCAGGTTGATGGTGACGGACGCGGTACCACCGATGCCGCCCTCGGCGCCGACGCCCGCGGCAACACCGGCGGAAACCGCCTGCGCCAGCTGGGTGGAGTTGGCTTCCAGGGTCAGTTCATCAGCATTGATGGTGGAATTGTCGATCTCCGCACTGGCAGATTTGCCCATGTGGTTAGTAGAGAAACCGCCCACCCCGGAGCCTCCCAGCGACACCGCGATACCCGCGGAAACGCCCAGGCCATAGTCATGGCTGGAGCCGCGCACGGTAACATCGGCTCCATCCTCACCGGAGACGCCACTGTTGATGGTGGAATTCTTGATATAGGCGTCGGTGCTCGACTCGAACACATTGGTGGCCACGTTGGCGGTGATGGCCACGTTCTTGCCACCGGAACCACCCACGGTAATCGCCTGCTGCTTTACAAAGCTGGTAGCGTTGACGCCAATACCGGTGATGGCCTCCGTCCCCTCTTTCAGGTTCTGGGAACCAAACGCCGTGGTGAGGTCGTCCATGGACACATCGCCATTGCCCACCGCACTGGAGTTGCCATCACTGTCCTCATCCGTGGCGGAAAGGTCCGGCAATGCCGTCATGCCGGAGAGCTCGCCATCGAGGATATTGAAGGTGCCTGCAAGACCCAGGGCCTTGACGCTGGCATCTTCGATATAAGCCTGGGTCTTGCCGTATTCCACCGCAGTGGAAATGGCGATGGCACCGGCGCCGCCGTTCAGGCCCACGCCCACTGCGCCACTGCCTACCAGGTTTTCGGTATTGGCGAGGGCTTCCACCCCCACGTTGCCATAGGCGTTGATTTTGGCCTTGTCGGAAATGCGCGCGGTAACATTGCCGTCGACCACACCGGTGCCGACAGATGGCGCAACGGAAACCTGCTTGGAGGCCGCCACACCGGCATCAATAGTGAGCAGCCAGTTGTCGCGCAGCGCATCCACGTATACGTGTTTGGCATTCAGCACTGTGCTGGAACTGGAAGAATCGTCGCCGAGGATTTCACTGGTCACATCACTGTCGACGCGGTTCACCGCCGCGGCAATACCACCGGCAGAGCCGCTGGCAGAACCAGCCCCCATCCAGGCGGTGGAGACACTGTCGGTGTAGTCCGCGGACTGCACGCGAATGGTGCCGCCGGTGCTGCTGGCGGAGCCCAGTGCGTTGCTGCCCACATTCTTGATCGCCGCCTGTACCGTCTGGTCCATATCGGTAACGCTGAGGGCGCCGGCAAAGGCCAGGCCGGAGCTGCCGGTGGAGGCACCGATACCGATGGCATTGCCCACCAGCAGGTTGGCGTCGCCGTCGGAACCGCTGGATGCCTTGACGGTAACATCGCCGGAAGCTTCTAGGTCCACATTACCAATGCGCGCCAGTGTTTCGTGGCCGCTGTCGCCGATCAGGTTGAGCGCGACCGCAAGACCAGCAGCAAAGCCGGTGCCGGAAGAAATCGCCACGGAGCCGGCCACGTTGACCAGGTCCATATCGTTCTGTGCAATCACCGACACATCGTCGGCGTACACGGTGCCATTTTTGTAACCGTCCCAGTCCCCCAGCTCCGCGCGCACGATATTATTCAGGCTGTTGACCGCCACCGAGCCAACACCCGAATACTTGCCGGTGGCGACACCGAGGCCCGCGGCCACGGTGTACAGCAGCGCCTCATCGCGCGCAGACACATCGATGCTGCTGGCGGCGCTACTGCTGGTGTTGATGGTGGCGTTTTTGATGATTGCAGTTTTTTCCGTCTGCACATCCGCGTGTGCATAGGACAGGCCGAGGTTGGAACCGCCCGCCTGCAATACGCCGGCTACGGCGATAATGCGTTCGCCTTCACTGCCGTAGCTGTAGGCAGAACCGGTGCCGTCGTCACTGGTGTGGATCTCGGAATTATCGAACGCCGCAGCGCCGCTGAAATCGAAATCTTCGTTAACCGAACTGGAACCGAGGGAGTCCAGAATCGCGTCCAGGCTGCCAACCTTGGTGCCCGCCACATTCACCGCAACGGTGTCCGCACCGGTAATGGTGACGTCCTCAAGACGCGCCTTGGTGTCGCCCTTGATGGAGCCGATGGCAAAGCTGCCCATAAAGCCGAAAGAGTTTTCAGCGTTGTTGTTGTAGCCAACGCCGGCGGCGCCGATGCCAATGCGCTGCAGACCGCGGGCACTGATATTGATGGTGTCGAAGTTGTAAATGGCACTGTTGGTAAAGAAAGCATCGTCCGCGTGGGTAACAACCGCTTCCACCGCCTTGCCGCTGTAGACGTCTTCGTCGTAAGCAGAAGACAGTACATTGTTGCCGTCCGGATTGGAGTCGCCGATCAGGTTGGCCGGATCGTCGATATCCGCAAAGGTAATCGCGAGGCCAAAACCGGTTTTGCCACCGCCGTACAGGGTACCGCCGCCCACACCGATATCGGTGTTGTTGTAAGCACTTACTTCGAAATCGTTGTCGCCGTCACCGCTGCCGCTGACGGTACTGCCCTCCATGCGCGCGGAAGTGCCGTCGCGCACCTGGGCACCGGAGACCGACACGCCCGCCGAAGTGGATTTACCACCGGCACTTGGCGTATCGATGGCCAGCGCCAGACCGATGGAGGTCAACTCGCCGCCGTGCAGCGCCTGGATGGAAAGGTCATCGACGTTGCGCACATCGGACTCGACCAGCCACGCCAGCGCATCGTTGAAGGTAATCTGATAAGCAATGGCGCCGGCCATGGCGCTGGAGGTCGGCGTAGACGCGGACTTGGACAGGTTCAGTGCCGCGGAGCCGGACGCAGAGACGGAAATGATTTTCTGCTGGGCCTGAATATCCAGATCCAGCTCCTCGCCCGTGTGCCCCTTGATGGTGGCGCCGTCGACGATGGCTTTTGCATCGAGGTTGGACACGGTGACGGTGACGCTGCCGGCACCGGCAAGGCTGGTCTGGTCGGAGTCTACCGAGGCAGTGCCATTGTCACCGGAGCTGGAACTGTCGTTGCTGCCGCTCTGGGAAGCGGAGTCCACTGAGCTGCTGCTGGAGCCGGAATTGGCTTCACTCTGGGAGCTGGCCGTGTTGCTTTCCAGATCCCCGGACCAGCCACCAAACTTGCCCCCGTACCAGCTTTCGAATTTTTCACCGATACCAGGTTCACCGGTGTCTTCGGTCAGCAACGCACCGGCCACCGCGACACTGCCGGTGGAGCCACTGGATTTACCCCGCACTTCCACATTGCGCGCAATGATCGCAGGCGAGCTTGGCTGGGAAGGGTTGGTGGGCGCGGACGGATCCGGCTGGGATCCATTTTTGAAGCCGACTTTTGCTTCTTCTTTCGAGTTGTCGCCGATAAACGCCTTGGTATCGCCTTGGGTGATATTCGCCGCGATCGCCACACCCACGGCGCTTTCACCGGCGGTCCAGTTCACCGCACCTGCCGCCGCCCAGTTACCCATCTGGTGGTCGGCGGTAATGATCAGGTCATCCGCGCTCACGTAGGCGTTATTGGAAAGGGAGGCGTGGGTCAGTGCTTCGCTGTTCAGAATCGCAATCACGCCATTAAAGCCGGTGCCGGTACCCATACCGGAAGACGGCGTCACCACAAAGTGGCGCTCGTCGGTTTCCGAGGTGACCTTCACATCGCCTGCGGCAGTAATGCTGGCATCGCCGATACCGGCGACCGCCTGGGTGGCCTGCTGCACGAAGGTAATACTGCCGCCGATAGACTTGCCATCGTCGTTGGTGCCATTACCGTTCGGCAGAATACCCAGGGTGCCGATATTGCCGGCCACATGGGCACTTTCAATCAGGTTGTAGGCGCGCACCGCCACCGAGCTGTCAAAGTCGTATTTATAGGTAACGTCTTTGAACGGTTCGAAGTCACTGAAAATACCCGGGCTGGTGAGACTGGAGTCAAGGTCGTAGGAAACACTCCAGTCGCTGGTGCCGGTCGTGGTGATCTCAACGCCGTCACCGATCCACGCCTTGGTGTTGATATCGTTCCACTGCACATTCACCGAACCGCCGTAGGCTTCCTTATCCGCCGCGGCGCCGGCATTGGCGAAGGTGGTCAGAATGTTGTTCTGCAGACCGCCGGTACCATTGAATTTGCTGATGACGTCGGACAGGGACTCCCAGCGATCGTAGGTAGAAACGATCGGCATTTTCTGTTCGGAAACCACCCCCAGGTTTTGCGCCTTGATGGTGGTGTAGTCACCCACTTCTGCAACCGCATCGCCCTCGTGGATCGCGAAGTTGAAGGCAAGCGCCGCGCTCTTTTCCGCGGCGTTGGTCTGCTGCGCGCCCGCACTGCCGTCTTTGGGGGAGGTCACCGCAGTTTCTGCTGAGGTGCGGTAACCGCCCTGGTCGCCACCCACGGCGCCGCGGCCATCACCGCCGATCACCGCATCGTTATCGGTACCGAGATCGGTGGCCGCCGCCACCAGCACATTACCGCTGGCATCAATGGTCGGGGCATCGCTCTGGCCACTGGCATTGGTGCCGAGGTAGGCGTAGGCCTCTTTGTCCGAAAGGTTGAGAGAGAAGGACAGACCACCCTTCCAGTCCACCTTGCCGGAGGAATCACTGGATGCACTGGAGTCCACACCGCCAGGCAGATATTTGGTCAGCAGGCTGGACACACCGCCCTGCACTTTCCCCATGCCGGACACCAGTTTGGAACCGATCGTGCGCGTGAGAATGCTACCGCCCACCGCGACGCCGGAGTGTACCCGCTGCTCTACGGTGCGATCGAGAGCCACAACGGTGACGTCGCCCACCTGATCGGCGCTGCTGCCGAGATCCGCGCCCATTTCTGCGGTGGCACTGGAATCGAAGTCGCCCACCGCCACGGCGATGCCATAGCGCGTATTGGAAAGTCCGTAGACCGAAGCCGAGGTGTAAAAGCGGTTGAGGTTTTCTGCGGCCAGCAGCAGGTTGTCGGCATCCAGGGTAGCGCCGGTTTCAATCACCGCCTTGGCGTCGACATCCGCCTCACCCACTGCGACGGCAGCAACTACCTTGTTGGATTTGTCCGCTTCCAGCACGAATGCGCTGGAGGAAACGTAGGCTTCGTTGTGCGCGGTCACCGCCAGGTCGCCACCGGCGCTGATAGTCGCACCGGATTTGACGGTGGTGGTACTGGTGGCATCACCGCTGACGTAAATACCGGCGAGCGCTGCGGTCAACACGTCGGCGCCCATGACCAGCGCCATGGCCTCGGCC
>NZ_LZDE01000248.1 GCF_002009015.1 Microbulbifer mangrovi
CAATTGGCTCCCCTTTTTATTCTGTATCACTCGCAAGCCCTCAGGCTTCTTCAATCCGGTAGGTATGCACGATTTCCACGCCGGCCTTGCCAAGCATGATAGAAGCCGAACAGTACTTTTCAGCCGACAGCTCAACCGCCTTGGCCACGTGCTTCTCTTTGATGTCCCGCCCGCGCACTACAAATTCCATCTCGATTTTCTCGAATGGCGCTGGCACCGCATCGGGGCGGTGACCCTTGAGTTCTACATGACAGCTCACCACGTCCTGACGGGTCTTCTGCAGAATACCCACCACATCATATGAGGCACAGCCACCCACACCCAGCAGAATCATCTCCATCGGGCGGATACCGTTGTTCTTCTGGCCACCTTCCATCACTACCGAATTACCACTGCCAGATTCACCGACAAAAGTGACCCCGTTTACCCAGGTCACCTGACCCTGCATAACGCCTGCCATGGAACATTCTCCTTCATAATTGACGCGGGCCGGGAGCTTATCACAAGGGACCGCGATTTCCGCAGCAGGGAAATTCCCAAATGCCCCACAACTCGCATCCAGCCATAAGTAAGCCTTCACTAACAGCGGTTGTCAGCGCTGTCCACAACCGCTATAAACAACACCCTATCCCAGTCCTTCGCAAACAGTGGCCCAGATCACATTGCGAAGCATTGCCGCGCTCTGCCCCTGTCGGCACCGGTGTTTTAGCGGGATAATCGTCCTCTTACCCGGGATCAGGCACAAAAATTCTAGATAAAGGAGTAGATCCGTGACGGTCGCTACCGAAGAAACCCTTTCTACTGGCAACATCGAAGACTTCCTCGCCCATTGCCACCGCCGCCGCTACCCGGCAAAGAGCACCATCATCTATGCCGGTGACCGCTGCGAGTCCCTTTATTTCATCATGCGCGGTTCGGTAACCGTACTGATCGAAGACGACGAAGGCCGTGAAATGATCGTCGCGTACCTGAACGACGGCGACTTCTTCGGCGAAATGGGCCTGTTCGACCAGGACACCCGCAGCGCCTGGGTACGCACCAAAACCGAGTGTGAGGTAGCGGAGATCTCCTATACCAAATTTCAGGAGCTGACCCGTCAACATCCGGAGTTCCTGTTCAACCTGGCCACCCAGATGGCCGTGCGCCTGCGCAACACCACCCGCAAGGTCGGTGATCTGGCGTTCCTGGACGTAACCGGGCGCGTGGCCCGCACCCTGCTCGACCT
This sequence comes from Microbulbifer mangrovi, assembly GCF_002009015.1. Classification (GTDB taxonomy): domain Bacteria; phylum Pseudomonadota; class Gammaproteobacteria; order Pseudomonadales; family Cellvibrionaceae; genus Microbulbifer; species Microbulbifer mangrovi. The sequence goes on from NZ_LZDE01000248.1 coordinate 1,226, forward strand.
GTGCAACGAGCCGGATGCCATGACCCACCCGGAAGGCATGCAGATCAAAATCACCCGCCAGGAAATCGGCCGTATCGTCGGCTGCTCCCGCGAGATGGTTGGCCGGGTGCTGAAGACCCTGGAAGAGCAGGGTCTGGTATCGGTGAAGGGGAAAACCATGGTGGTCTACGGAACGCGCTAGCGGCTCCCCCCTTACCAGTACAGAAAAAACCGGGCACTGCGCCCGGTTTTTTTGTGCCCACTCAATAGAAAGGACAGTCGTCCCACATTCTTCACCGGCAACGCACCACCTTGGCGCAAGAAAATCGCGATCAGCCGGACAATGCACCACAACAAGCCACTCATGCAAAATTATTCTCTGCTTACAATCGGTATTTAGCAGTATATTCTCCCGACTACTGATACTTTGGTTGCAGTCATCTCAACATAAACAAAATCAGTCTTAGGGAGACCACATGAGAGGCAACAACCATTATCGCGGGCTGAAAAAATCCCATCTGGCCCTGGCCATTTCCTGCGCCGCACTGCCGGCACCGCAACTTGCCAGTGCGCAGCAAGGAGACGCACAAAGCAAACCGGTATTTGAAGAAGTGGTCGTTACCGGCTCGCGCCGTGAAGAAAATGTGATGGATATCCCCATCAACATCTCTGCCGTGGGCGCTGAAAAAATCGAAGACCTGCGTCTCGACAGTATCGCCAAGATCGCCTACTACACACCCGGACTGACCGTGGTCGATCGCGGCCCACGCGACGAGTCTCCAGATGTGCTGGTACGCGGCCTCAACACCGGCGGCCTGGGCCCGGGTTTCAGCAGCAGCACGGTCGCAACATACCTGGGAGATATTCCCCTGCAGGTAGACCTCAAGCCCATCGACCTTGAACGTGTAGAAGTGCTCATCGGCCCCCAGGGCACCCTGTATGGCCAAGGTACTATGGGCGGAGCCATCCGCTACATTCCTGCAAAGGCGGACCCTTCCGGATTCAGCGCCAAGTTCCGCGGCAACGCCAGCAGCAATAGCGAGAGCTCCGGTCTGGGTCAGGAATACGGCGCCACCCTGAACTTCGCCATCACCGATACCCTGGCTGTACGCGTGAACGCCGACAGCATCCAGGACCCAGGCTTCATTGACTACAACTACGTGGTGCGGGAATCCGGTGTATCCAACCCGGATCCGGATTTCAGTAACCCTGATGACGTCGCCGCGAATTTGCGCCGAGTGAAAGACGCAAACGGTGAAGACACGAAATCTGGACGCGTGAATGTTCGCTGGCTCGCCACTGACTGGCTGGAAGCCAACCTGTGGCACTACTATCAGGACACCAAGGCCGAAGGGCGCCAGCTGGCTAACCAGCTTTCCTTTGGTACCGGGCCTTATGAATCGGGCATGCGCTACGAAGAGCCCAACCACTACACCAACAAACTCACCAGCCTGGAACTGATCGGCGACCTTGGTTTTGCTCAGGCCACCATGGTGTACGGCCAGTCCGAATACGATGAGCTGGGGCAACGCGACCAGACTGACCTGCTGCTGGACCTCGATTACGGCTACGACTCTTTCCCCTCCTTCTCCGCCTATACCCGGGAAGAAGTAAAAGACAAATCCGACACCTTAGAATTGCGTATGTCTTCCCAGCATGAAGGCCCATTCAAGTGGGTAGCTGGCTACTTCCAGAACAAGTATGTCTCCGATGCCATCAGCGAGGAGTTCACGCCCTACTTCGACCAGTTCGTAGTCGACAACTGGGACGGCGTACAGCTGCGCCCGGACAGCCTGGAATATATCCAGCTCACAGATATCAATGAAAAAGAATCGGCTTTCTATGGCGAGCTGACCTACAACATCACCGACACTCTGGCGGTAACCGGCGGCTACCGGCGCTACAAGTTTGAAACCGACATCACCGGCGGTTTCGGGTTGCCATTATTTGAAACGGTGTTTCTCGGCGAGCCGCAGGATGCCATTAATGTAGACCTCGGTACCAACCAGGGCGAGGACGACGGCGACCTGTTCAAGCTCAATGTGGCGTGGGATGTTGTCGACAACGGCATGGTCTATTTCACTTACTCGCAGGGTTACCGCAACGGCGGCGTGAACTCGGTTCCTCAATGTACCGCCGAGCAAATTGCCAGCGACAACCAGCAGCTGTGCGCACTGCCCGACGAAGTGTTGATCAACCCGGACCAGATCGATAACTACGAAATCGGCTACAAGGGCCTGGTTGGCGAGCGTCTGTCGGTGAGCACCGCGCTCTACTATATCGACTGGACCGACCTGCAGGTTGCGACCACTACCGCTAACGGCTCACTGCCGATCACCGGTAACGGCAGTGCCGCGGTGAGCCAAGGCTTCGAACTTCAGGGCAGCTGGTTGATTAGCGACAATCTGGATTTGGCCCTTACCTACGCCTATACCGATGCGGAACTGACCGAAGATGCACCCGGCCTGGTCGGCCCCTTCGACGTCTATGCGGGAGCGCGCCTGCCCGGCCATGCGCAACACCAGGGATCGCTTAACCTGAATTATGCGACCACGGTGATGGGTAACTACGACCTGGCACTGAACTACGGCCTGGTGTTCGCCAGCGATGTCTACAACATGGTGGGCGGACCTGAAGATCCGCTGTATATCGTCGAAGAGGATGGCAGCATCACCGCAGGCGACCGCGGTGGCGAAGCCATCCCGGGTTACGCTGTACATCACCTGTCCGCAACCCTGACCATGGACAACTGGACGGTGCAGGCCTTTGCCGACAACCTGTGGGACAAGTACTACATTACCGGTACCCGTACTAGCCGCCGCAATCTGGTGGATGAAAACAATGGTCCGGGTATCGGGTGGGGCAACGGCTTTACCCAGCGCTCCTACGGCCAGTATGTAGGTACCCCGCGCACGATCGGTGCCCGATTCACCTACAGCTTCTGATTCGGCGCACTCACACAAAGCCGGTCTGGGATACACTGTCCCGGACCGGCTTTTTTATTTGGCCCTGAATTTATGCAGACACCGACAATAAAGCAGCTGCACGCTGCCGCCACTCAAGCGCTCAACCGGGGTGATATGCGCAGCCTGCACCAGTGCTGCCGCGAGATTTTGCAGCGGGAGCCCGGACACAGCGATGCCTGGTTCCTGATCAGTATTGCCGCTGCCGCCGCCGGACAGCTAAATAAAGCACTGGAGATGATCGAGCGCGCCCTGCATAAAGCACCGCGCAACACGGAATACCTGAGCCAGAAAGCGCGCTATTGCGCGCAGCTAAACCGCTATGCGCCGGCGATTCAGGCGGCAGATGCGGCCATGGCAGAAAAGCCGCAACGGGCGCTGATACTCGATACCCTGGGCGTGGTCTACGCCAAATTCGATGAACATAGGAAAGCCATAACACCGCTGCGACAGGCGGTTGCATTGTCACCGGACAATACCCAGTTTCAGTTCAACCTGGGATCTGCCGAGCAATTCCTTGGCAATCAGGACGCCGCGCGCAGTGCGTATAGAAAATCCATCGAACTAAAACCGGACTTTGCACGCGCCCGCTGGGCCCTGTCGGAGCTGGAAAAAAACTCTGGCAATACCGATAACCGAGATACATTACAGAGAGCGCTGAAGAAACCCGGACTGAGTGCCGAGGACCAGCTCTATCTGAGTCACGCCCTGGCCAGGAACTACGAACAAAGCGGAAAATACCGTGATGCATTTTCTATCCTGGCCGAGGCTAAAAGCCGCTATCAGCAAAAGGCGGGCTACACCTATGCACAGGATGCCGAACTTTTTTCAGCTATAAAGTCGGCGTTTCCAACGGCTTCCACAAGCGAAACAGATAATGATCTGGGAGCCGGGTCTGTCTTTATCCTCGGCATGCCGCGCTCAGGCACCACACTGGTGGAGCAGATTGTTGCCAGCCATTCCCAGGCGACGACTCTGGGCGAGCTGCATGAGTTTCCGCTTATCCTCAAGCAACATTCCGCCACTTCCAGCCCGCATACACTTTCCCCGGAAGTAATATCCTCAGCGTTGCTCGCAGCCCCGGAAAAAATTGGCAACGACTACCTGGAACGCTGTCGGGATAGGGGGAAAACCAGCGCCCGAATGATTGACAAGCTGCCGATGAATTTCCTCTATCTCGGGTTTATTTTACGCAGCTTGCCAAAAGCCAAAATAGTGACACTCGAGCGGCATCCGCTCGATGTCTGCCTGAGCAACTACCGCCAGCTTTTCTCCTTCAATTTCCGCTACTACCACTATCATTACAGCCTGACTGATACTGCGCGTTACATCTGTGCTTATCGGGATTTGATGGAACACTGGGGAGCGATATACGGTAACAAAATTTACACAGTGAACTATGAAAAGCTCATTGAAAATCCGGAACAGGAAGCCCGGGCAATGATGCAATTTCTCGACTTGCCCTGGGAGCAGGGCTGCCTGAACTTTCACCGCTCTGAAAATGCTGTTTCCACCGCCAGTAGTGTTCAGATACGGCAACCGATCTATCGGGATGCCGTCGAGCGGTGGAGAAAGTATGAAAAGGAACTGACTCCAGCCATCGAAATATTCGATATAGCGGGAATGATCTAGTCGGAATTCCGCCTGTCCAGCAGAAATCCGATAGAGAGGGAACGGTAGGATTCGACACTAGTATTGACGGGACAATATGAGGTAGTTCCATGCAGAAGCATTTGGGAGCTGCTCGACTCGTCAGTGGTTTTTGGTTTTTCACAGTAACAATACTCCTTCTGCTCACCGCCTGTAGCGAGCCAGAGTTAAACAGAGAAACCGTGCCTCGTGAGCCAGCTCCATTCACAAACTACTTAGAGACAGGCGACCTCGAGGCCATCAAAAAGCATGGCGTCCTGCGTTTAGTAAACCTTTCCGGCCCCCGGGAAGATCTGCTCCCCCGCGACAGTATTGTCACCCTACGAAGCCTCGATCTCGCGAACAAACTCGCCGCAAAACTCAAACTGGAAGCGGTATGGCTGCGCGCGGACACACCCCAGCAGGCCATTGAAATGGTGCACGATGGCAGAGCGGATATTGCGGCCTACACCCTGACCGATAACCAAGCCCGCCGGGTACTCGTCGATTTCACCGTGCCCCTGATGCAGGCGCGACACAAGCTGGTGACCAGTGTCAATGGGCCGGATATCAGTGATCCCGCGAAATTGAAAGATGTCGAGATCATCGCGCAAACCGGGTCGACGTACGTAGATACGGCAAAGCGCTTGCTCGACGAATATCCCCAAGCAAATCTGACCATCCTGAACGAAGTGGTCTACGAAAACCGCGATGCCCTGGTTGAGCTGCTGAACGAAAAAACCAACCGGGTGGCAATTCTGGATAACTATATTGCCGAGAACATGCATAGCTACCGCGATGATGTCCGTATCGGCGCTGAGGTTTCTCCCAGTGAAAATATCGCCTGGGCCATCCGCAAGGATTCGAAAAAACTGCTCACCACGGTGAATAATTTTCTCACTCGAAACCTGGTCAGCCCCCCCGATGATCGCATTGCCGACTGGCAGACAATCAAGCAATCCGGCGTTATCCGCTTCCTGACCTACAACCGTCCCTCCGTCTACTACCTGTGGAAGGGCGTACTGATGGGTTTTGACTACGATCTGGCCAAGGCATTTGCCGACAAACACGATCTGCAGCTGCAGATCACCGTGGTTCCCTACGATGAAAAATTGATTGAGTGGCTAAAGGCGGGGCGCGGCGATTTTGCCGGAGCGGTCAAAAATATTACCCAGGAGCGTATCGATCAGGGCATCGTGTTTACCACTTCCTACCGTGAGACACCGGAACAGGTGGTCAGCAGCAACAGGAAACCTGAAATTGCCCGGGTACAGGACCTGGCAGGTCGCAAACTGACACTCCGTGCCTACTCGCCATTTATAGCCACCGCCCGCGCAATTAAGAACAGCGGTATCGATGTAGAGGTGGAAGTGGCACCGCCGGACGTCGCTATTGCGGAAATCATCAATAAAATCGCCGACGGCGAACTGGATGCCACCATTGTCGACAAAGACGATGTATTGATGGCGGCGTCACTGCAACCCGAGCTGCAGCCGGGTACTCTGGTGAGCGATCCCCGTCGCCAGGGATGGATGCTGATGCCACAGAACCGGGAGCTGAAGAAGAAACTCGATGCGTTCATCATCGACTACCGCAAGAGCAAACAGTACAAGCAGAAAATTGCCGCCTACTTCGAGCCCAACAAGCGGTTCACCCAGCGGGTAACCGCGCGGGTTATTCCCGGCGAGGATCTGTCACCTTTCGACAAACTGGTAAAAGGCCACTCCCTGGTTTACGACTTCGACTGGCGCCTGGTTACCGCGCAGATGTGGCAGGAGAGCAACTTCAATCCCAAGGCAACTTCGCCCGTCGGCGCACAGGGGCTGATGCAGGTAATGCCGCTGACCGGGGAAGAAATGGGATATCCACCGCCGCTGTTTGAACCGGAGCGCAACATCCAGGCCGGTATCAAATACCTGAACTGGATTCGCGACCGACTTGAGCCCACCTTGCCCACGGTAGACAAGCTGTGGTTTACCCTGGCCTCTTACAATGCTGGCTACGGTCATCTGCTGGACGCCCGCAAACTCGCTAAGGACCTGGGCCTGAACCCGAACACCTGGTTTGGCAATGTCGAAGTGGCGATGTTAAAACTCGCCGAGCCCAAATACTTCTCCAATGCTCGTTACGGATATGTGCGCGGCGCGGAACCCGTGCAGTATGTGCGGAAAATCAGTCACTTGTACCGCGCGTACACGAATGTTGCCGGCGCGGAACCTTCGGAACTATTGCGCTTTGCCCCAATCCCAGCGGGCGAATAACGCGGTTGTGCCGACGCTGATTGGAGAGACGGGAGTTGTTGCAGGCCGCACGTCCATATGCGGCCTGTCTCAACGGTTACCCTTTTTCAGGGTTGAGGCCGCGTCGGATCAGCAGCGCGTCGGTAGTTGGCTCCTTGCCACGGAACTTGACGTAAGACTCCATCGGCGCGCGGGAGTTACCCACCTCCAGGATGTTCTTGCGATACAGGTCGCCGTTCTTGCGGGTCAGGCCACCGCGCTCGCGCAGGTAGGCAAAGGCATCCGCGGCCAGGATTTCACTCCACATGTAGGCGTAATAACCGGCGGAGTAACCACCACCGATGGAGTGGGCAAAATAGGTGGACTTGTAACGCGGCGGTACCGCAGCCAGGTCAACGCCGTGTTTGGCCAGTGCTTGGGCTTCAAACTTCTCCACATCCTGCTGATCGGCATTGGCGGGAAGGGAGTGCCACTCCATATCGAGCAGCGCCGCAGACATGTACTCCAGGGTGTCGAAACCCATATTGAAGTTCTTGGCTTTCAGCACTTTTGCCAGCAACTCTTCGGGAATGGCTTCACCGGTTTTGTAGTGGTAAGCGTAGTTCGCCAGCACTTCCGGATGGCTCGCCCAGTCCTCTTCGAAGGTGGACGGAAATTCTACAAAGTCGCGGGAAACCGCAGTGCCCGCAAGGCTCGGATAGTGCACGCTGGATAGCATGCCGTGCAGGCCGTGACCCAGTTCGTGGAACATGGTGGTCACGTGGTCGAAGCTCACCAGAGTCGCCTCACCTTCCGGACCTTTCGGGATGTTCATGACATTCACCACCACCGGCTTCTGCTCCAGCAGTTCGGACTGCCCCACAAAGGAACTCATCCAGGCACCACCGCGCTTGCCTTCACGGGCGAAGTAGTCCGCGTAGAAGATCGCCAGGCTTTCGCCGTCGTGATCAAACAGCTCGAATGCCTGCACGTCCGGGTGGTATACCGGCAGGTCCTGGCGCGGCTTGAAGGTGATGCCGTACAGACGGTTCATGGTGTAGAAGAGACCGTCTTTCAGAACGCGGTTGAACTCGAAGTACTCGCGCACTTGGCTCTCATCCAGTTCGTATTTTGCCTGGCGCACTTTTTCCGCGTAGTAGGCCCAGTCCCAGGGCTGTACTTCGAAATTGCCACCTTCCGCTTCAATCATGGCCTGGATATCGGCCTGCTCCGCCTTGGTGTTGTTTACTACCGCCGGCACCATGGAGTTCAGCATGCTGAATACGTTTTCTGGCTTTTCCGCCATGGTGCTGGTGAGCTGATATTCGGCCCAGTTGCCGTAGCCCAGTAGGTCGGCCTTCTGCGCACGGATCTGCACCAAACGTTTTACCAGCGGGCGGTTATCCAGTTCACCGGAAGTGCCGCGGTGCGCGGAGGCTTCCCAAACTCGCTGGCGCAACTCGCGGTTTTTCAAGGAGGTAAGCACCGGCTGGCGTGTGGTGTTGGTAATACTGATCAGATACTTGCCTTCGTGACCGGCAGCAGCGGCGGCCTCGGCGGCAGCTTTGACCTGGCTGTCGGACAGGCCATCCAGCTCGCTCTTCTCGTCGACCACCACGGCAATCTCTTTGCTGAGTTTCAGCAGATTCTGGCTGAACTTGGTGGTGAGTGTGGAGTGCTCTTCGTTCAGCGCACGCAGGGTAACCTTCTGCTCCTCGGACAGCTTGGCACCCGCTTTGACGAACTTCTCGTAGGTGTTTTCCAGCAGGCGCGCGGATTCCGCATCCAGCTCTTTCTCGACGCGCTGGTTGTAGAGCGCTTCGACACGGGCAAACAGGTTCGCATCCAGGTAAATGCTGTCGGAGTGCGCGGCCAGTTTCGGGGCCAGCTTGCTTTGCAGAGCGCGGCGAGCTTCATTGCTGTCGCTGCCAACCAGATTGAAAAAGATGCGCGACACCCGGGTCAGCAGGGAGCCGGACTGTTCCATCGCCACGATGGTGTTGTTGAAGCTGGCCGGTTCCGGGTTATTGGCAATGGCCTGGATTTCCTGCAGGTGCTCTTTCATGCCCTGCTCGAACGCGGGCTCGAAATGCGTATCCTCGATCTGGCTGAAGTCCGGCGCCTGGTACTGCAGGCTGCTTGGGCTAAGCAGGGGGTTCTTCTGCGCGGCCGGTGTGGCCAGGTCGCCCGCCACCTGTGACTTTTCCACTTCAGCGGATTGTACGGACTTGTTTGCGTCCGGCTTGGGTGCCTCGGAACAGGCAGCAACAGCCACGATGGCTACCGCGAGCAGGGATTTGCGCATTGCATTCTCCGATGAGTACTTCTGGTATCGGTGCCAATGTTTTGCTCAGGTATCGCGGGTCAGCGCTACCGCCGCACTGCAGATATCGGCACCAGCTAAGTTGTCTTACGCGCCAATATATCATTTCATGGCTGACTGGGAATTCACCAGTATGTGGCTTATCCCGGTGGCACAACCATTCATCCCATTGGCCCGCCGCTACCTGTGCAATATGCACACCAGCACGTCACTAACCTGCAACTTCATCGATAAACTCGTCGAGAAAATCCAACAGCATACTCACCTTGGGGGAAAGGTGCCGGTTGTGCGGGTAGATACCCCAGATACCGTCATCCCGCTCCCGGTAGTGCTCCAGCAGCGACACCAGCTGCCCTCCCTGCAGATATTCATCCACGTAGTAATCCGGCAACTGTACGATGCCGATCCCTTTCACCGCCGCATCCACCAGCGCACGGCCGCTGTTGCAGCGGAAACTACCGTTCACCCGGATATTGCGCGAGCGCCCCTGCTCGCGGAAACGCCAGTAGTCCAGGGTGCCCGGCAGGCAATTGTGTCGCGCCAACTCTGACAGGCTGTGAGGTTCACCATGGGAGGACAGGTAACCGGGGGAGGCGCAGACATGCAGAGTGCGCGAGCCCAGCCGCCGTGCCATCATGCTGGAATCCGTCAGCTGGCCCAGGCGGATGGCGAGATCGTAGCCCTCCGCCACCAGGTCCAACTTTTGGTTGGTCAGCTCCATTTCCACCTGCAACTCCGGATAGCGCAGGGCAAAGTCATTCACCAATGGCGCCAGGGTGGTCTCGCCATAAGTGACCGGCGCCGTTAGCCGCAGCCGGCCCCGAGGCACCTGCTGCAGGTCGGTTACCGCGCGCTCGGCTTCCGCAAGCCCGTCCAGTACCTGGCGACAGTGCTGGTAGTACACCGTCCCCACCTCCGTGACCGATACCTTGCGGGTGGTTCGGTACAGCAGCTTGGTGGACAACCTCGCCTCCAGCGCACTCACCTGCCGACTTACCTGGGCGGTGGAGATACCCAGCTTGCGCGCCGCGCCGGTAAAGCTGCCGGCCTCAGCCACGGCAACAAATTCGCTCACGCCTTCCCATTTGCCCATATTTGCCTCTCAGGTACTGCGCAGTCACCAGATCCAGATTATTACCATCATGAAAAAATGATTTTCATAAAACAGGCATTATACGCAAAACAGAAACAGATAGACTGCGCCCCAATCTGGTGGCAGATCGCCGCCTCGCGCATCACTCGATCAATCAGGAGTCCCACATGACCGAGACCATCAAATCCAGAGCCGCCGTGGCCTGGGGCCCGGGCAAGCCGCTGTCTATTGAAGAAGTTGACGTAATGCCGCCGCAAGCGGGCGAGGTACGTATCCGCGTGATCGCCTCCGGCGTTTGTCACACCGATGCGTTCACCCTGTCCGGGGATGACCCGGAGGGAATCTTCCCGGCGATTCTCGGCCACGAGGGTGGCGGTATTGTGGAGTCCGTGGGCGAAGGAGTGACCAGCGTTGCGGTGGGTGACCACGTGATTCCGCTGTACACGCCTGAGTGTGGCGAGTGCAAATTCTGCCTCTCCGGCAAGACCAACCTGTGCGGCAAGATCCGCGACACCCAGGGCAAGGGCCTGATGCCAGACGGCACCACCCGCTTCTCCAAAGACGGCCAGCCCATCTACCACTACATGGGCTGCTCCACCTTCTCCGAGTACACCGTGCTGCCGGAGATCTCCCTGGCCAAGGTCAACAAGGACGCACCACTGGAAGAAGTCTGCCTGCTGGGCTGTGGCGTCACCACCGGCATGGGTGCGGTGATGAACACCGCCAAGGTGGAGGAAGGTGCGACCGTGGCCATTTTCGGCCTCGGTGGTATCGGCCTGTCTGCAGTAATCGGCGCGGCCATGGCCAAGGCCGGACGCATCATTGCCATCGACATCAACGAGAGCAAGTTCGACCTCGCCCGTCAGCTGGGAGCCACCGACTGTATTAACCCGAAAAACTACGACAAGCCGATCCAGGAAGTGATCGTCGAGTTGACCGACGGCGGCGTGGACTACTCCTTCGAGTGCATCGGCAATGTGGACGTGATGCGCTCTGCACTGGAGTGCTGCCACAAGGGCTGGGGTGAATCCATCATTATCGGTGTCGCCGGCGCCGGCCAGGAGATCTCCACACGCCCGTTCCAGCTGGTCACCGGCCGGGTCTGGAAAGGCACCGCCTTTGGCGGCGTGAAGGGACGCTCCGAACTGCCCGACTACGTCGAGCGCTACCTGGCGGGCGAATTCAAACTGAACGATTTCATCACCCACACCATGGGTCTGGAAGCGATCAACGAGGCTTTCCACCTGATGCATAGCGGCGAGAGCATCCGCTCCGTGATCCATTTCGATAAATGATCGGAGCCCTCTGATGACCATTGAAAACCTGAGCAGCAACAAGAGCTTCGGCGGCTGGCACAAGCAGTACCGCCACCGCTCGGAAGTGCTCAACTGCGATATGCGCTTCGCCATTTACCTGCCGCCCCAGGCGGCAGGTAACCGCAAGGTGCCGGTTCTTTACTGGCTGTCCGGTCTCACCTGCACCGATGAAAACTTCATGCAGAAGGCCGGTGCGCAGCAGGTGGCCGCTGAGCTGGGTATGGCAATCGTGGCCCCGGATACCAGCCCGCGGGGCGAAGGGGTGGCCGATGAGGCTGGTTACGACCTGGGCCAGGGGGCGGGCTTCTACGTCAACGCGACGCAAGACCCGTGGAGCCGCCACTATCGCATGTACGACTACGTGCTGAACGAACTTCCGGCACTGGTGGAATCCCTGTTTCCGGTCAGCGACAAACGCGCTATCAGCGGCCACTCCATGGGGGGCCACGGCGCGCTGGTACTGGCGCTGCGCAATCCGGAACGGTTTCAGTCGGTATCGGCATTCAGTCCCATTGCCAACCCGGTCAATTGTCCCTGGGGGCAGAAAGCCTTTACCGCCTACCTCGGCGATGACGGCGCAGACTGGGCCCAGTACGACGGGAGCCTGCTGATGCGCCATGCGAGCCACAAGCTGCCCGCGCTGGTGGATCAGGGCGAGGCAGACAACTTCCTCGCCGAACAGCTAAAACCGGAAACTCTCCAAGCGGCGGCCGCCGCCAGCGACTTCCCGCTGCAACTGCGACGCCACGAGGGCTACGACCACAGCTACTACTTTATCGCCAGCTTTATCGGCGAGCACCTGCGCTTCCATGCCGAGCACCTGGGTTTGTGACCTCTCAGCAGACCCTACCCACATAAAAAAACCGGGCGATTGCCCGGTTTTTTTATGTGGCAGCGATGGTCGCTGTCCCGAATAACCGCGGTTAAAAAACCTAGTTAAACAGCTCCATCAGGCGACGGCCCGGCTCCGGATCGCGCATAAACGCCTCGCCCACCAGGAAAGTATCCACATTGTGGCCGCGCATCGCCGCCACATCGTCGGTAGTGTGAATACCGCTTTCGGTGACCACGATACGGTCAGCGGGAATCAGGTCCAGCAGCTTGAAGGTAGTCTCCAGCTGCACCTCGAAATTGTGCAGGTTGCGGTTATTGATACCGATCAGGCGGTTGGGCAGTTTCAGCGCGCGTTCCAGCTCTCGGCGATCGTGCACTTCAACCAGAACATCCAGTCCCAGCTCCAGCGCCAGGTCATTCAGGCTGGTAAGCTGCGCATCGTCCAGGCAGGCGGCAATCAGCAGGATACAGTCGGCGCCGATGGCGCGCGCCTCGTACACCTGATACGGATCGACAATAAAATCCTTGCGAATCACCGGCAGGCGCACAGCATTGCGGGCCTGTTGCAGGTACTCGTCGGCGCCCTGGAAAAAGTCCACATCAGTCAGTACCGACAGACAGGCGGCACCGCCTTTTTCGTAGCTGGTGGCAATTTCCGCGGGGATAAAATCTTCTCGGATCACACCCTTGCTGGGAGATGCCTTCTTGATCTCGGCAATCACCGCTGCCTCACCGGCGTCGCGCTTGGCTTCGATGGCCTTAACAAAACCGCGGCAGGGAGGCTGCTGCAGGGCGCGCTGCTGCATTTCATCCTGACTGACCAGCTGCTTGCGCTCGGCCACTTCTTCCCATTTGCGCTCGACGATGGTCTTCAGAATTGTTGGTGTATTCATTACTTCACTCTTTGAATGCACTGGTAAAGGCGGCCAGCTCGTTTATTTTTTCTCCGGCGAGACCACTGTAGATGGCGTCCTGGGCCATGCTGACCCCCTCTTCCCGGCTCCCGGCAACGCCACTCACGTAGATGGCCATGCCAGCATTAAGCGCAATGATATCAGCTGCCTTGCTACCAGCGGCAGTTTCGCGCTTGCCGAGGGCATCGCGGATCAGCGCGAGGGACGCCTCGGAGCCGTCCACACACAGTCCGTCGAGGCTCTGGCGTTCAATACCGAAATCTTCCGGCGCGATGGTCACTTTTTCCAGTTCACCGTTCTTCAGCTCCCAGCCGCAGGTCTCCGCAGCGAGACTGATTTCATCCAGGCCGTCATCGCTGTGCAGAACCAGCACGTGCTCTGAACCCAGTGTCTGCAGGACTTCCGCCAGCATGCGGCAGTAGTGGGGATCAAACACACCGATGACCTGACGCTTGACCCCTGCGGGGTTGGTCAGCGGTCCCAACAGGTTGAAGATGGTGCGCAACCCCAGCGCCTTGCGCGGGCCAATAGCGTGGCGCATGGCACTGTGATAACTGGGAGCGAACATAAAACCCACCCCGACCCCATCGATACAGCGGGCAACCTGCTCCGGGGTCAACGGCAGGTAGATACCGGCCTTCTCCAGCAGGTCTGCGGCGCCGGAAGAGGAAGAGACGGAGCGATTGCCATGCTTGGCGACCCGCGCACCAGCGGCGGCGGCGACAAAACTGGATGCACTGGAGACGTTGAACAGGTTGGCGCCGTCACCACCGGTGCCGACGATATCCACGGCATTGGTCAGGTCTACCTCGACCTTGGTGACCAGCTCGCGCATCACTTCCACTGCACCGGTAATCTCCTCGACGGATTCACCGGCCATACGCAGCGCGACCAGAAATGCACCAATCTGCGCATCGTCCGCTTCCCCGCGCATGATCTGACCCATGGCCCCGCGCATTTCTTTTCGGGTGAGATGTTCACCCTCCACCAATTTTCCGATGGCCTGCTGGATATTCATTATTATTCCTCCCCCAAATCCCTAATCAGGTTGGATATCAGATCTCCGGAATTACTCAGCGCTTCGATACGAAGGTGCTGATGCCGGGATCCGTTTGCGAGACCTTCTAAAACA
>NZ_LZDE01000249.1 GCF_002009015.1 Microbulbifer mangrovi
CCTTCGGCCCTCCGCGGGACAGCGTTGGCAGCTTGTGTAACTTATGAAGATAAAATTACTACTGAGTTTCATCTTGGGCTCCTTTTGTACATTTCTACTCCTTTTGTTTATGACGAGTCTCGTTGGTGCGCAAGGCAAAGACGCTGCTAAAAGCATGGAATATGCTGTCTTAGATGACGGAGTTGTATGTGATTTTCCTTTGGTTAAGGAAAATATTCTTTTCGAAGAGAAGTGTACGTGCTGGTATTTAGGTGGCGGGAAGGTATTCGAAGGTTTGCGGGCTGGCTGTAATGCACTGAGCTTGACAGATGAAGCATTCGGAAAGCTTCCAAAGTGCGGTGCGCGGTAGAGTTGCTAACATTGGCTGGCGCTTTGTATTTTGCTTCGGCGCTGGGGCGTTATTCATCAGTAGTAGTTGGAGAGGATCATGGAAGAATTTAAGCCTTGGGGGCTCGAGAAAAATACCTATTTAATGCTTATGCATCTAAGTCAGCTGGCTGGTTTCTGTGTCCCTGGCGCTGGCTTTGTGTTGCCGATCGTCATGTGGGCAGTTAATAAAGACCATTCAGAAGAAATCGATAAGCACGGAAAAGTCATTCTCAATTGGATGATTAGTGCGCTTATATATTCGGTGATTCTCTTTATCCTGGTGTTTGTGATTGTCGGAATTTTTGGATTTTTCATTTTGCTGCTCTTGGATATTATTTTTGTACTAATTGGGGCGGTTAACGCAAGCGAAGGAAAGCTCTGGAAGTACCCGTTAAGTATCCAGTTCTTCAGGGTAGAAAATACATAATAAAGCCTGGTCGGATGTTCTAGAGCCGCTGCGCTGCTGGCTGTGACCATTCATCAGGTACGCGGTCGAGTAGGGAGTCCAGACTGGACCTTTCAGTAATGAGTGATTTTTTGTAGGTCACTATTCGGAGCTAGTTATGCGGGCAGCTTTTATCATTCTATTCGCGGGACTTATTTTTCTCCAGTCTGCGGCAGTGCAGTCCGAGCCGAAGTTCGCAATAGAACCCATGAAGGGAAATGTCTATCGCTTTACCGCGGGTAATTACCGTTCGGTATTTATGGTCACGGACGAGGGTATCTTCCTAACCGACCCGATCAGCCCCCAAGCCGCGCGTTGGTTGCTCTCGGAGCTCGAGTCCCGATTTGATCAGCCGATCAAGTACATGGCGTACAGCCACAATCATGTGGATCACGTGCTGGGTGGCGAGGTATTTGCCGAGGCTGGCGCGGTTGTGGTGGCCCAGGAACTGGCGGCGGAGGATATTTCCTGGACTCGGGTGCCCACCGCGCCTGCCGAAATTACCTTTGAAAATTTCCTGGATATCGAGCTTGGCTCAAGCACTGTAGAGTTGCGTTACCACGGAATCAATAACGGCCGCGGTTCGGTGAGCATGCGTTTCCTGCCGGCGAATGTCTTATATGTCGTCGACTGGATAGTGCTGGGGCGTATGCCCTATAAAAACCTGATTGGCTACGATATCCACGGCATGATCCATTCCACGGAAGCGGTGCTTGCGGGGCCGGAGTTTGATCTGTTTGTCGGTGGACATGGCAAGTCTGGCAAGCGGGAGGATGTTGAGCGTTACCTGGCATACCTGAAAGCTCTATATGCTGCCGTGCGCGATGGAATGTTACAGGGAAAGACGCTGGATACGCTCAAGGCTGAAATCCAGCTGGAAGAGTTCAAAGATCTGCCGATGTATCGGGAGTGGCTCCCGCTGAATGTGGAGGGGGTTTACAAAACTCTGGTGGAGACTTCGTATTTCAACTTTCGTCCAGATATCGATGCCGAATTCTGACCCGCGTTGTGCCCCCTCTGCGGAGGGGGTATGTCCGAATCAATAGAGATTTTCAGGCAGTTTCTTTTTCTGTCTGATTGGCCTCAAATTTTTTCACCGCTTCCTTGTACAGTGACTTCTTCGGTTGGGCGAAAACCCGCTGGATCATGGGTTCAAAAAACGACAGTGGCAGAACTTCTGCTTCGGCGTCGAATGCGGGCGCGTCAAACTCGCGTACGAATTCCAGGGTGCGTTCGTAGTGGGGATGCCCCTCGAACTGCTTGTACTGATCGCGCTCCATCCCCAGGTGGTGGAAGAAGTAGTAGCCCTGGAAAATGGCGTGGTGTTTGATCATCCAGTGGTTGGCTTCGCTCACAAAAGGTTCCAGCAGAACCGCTGCCACGTCAGCGTGATTGTAGGAGCCCAGGGTGTCGCCGATATCGTGTAGCAGTGCGCACACCACATACTCTTCATCTTTTCCCGCCTTATGTGCCAGGGTGGCGCTCTGCAGGCAGTGGGTTAACCGGTCTACCGGAAATCCGCCAAAATCGCCGTCGAGCATTTTCAGATGCTCGGTGATTCTCTGTGGCAGCTGTTGCGCAAAGGGGCCAAAGGCCTCTGCGATACACTGCCAGTCTTCCGGGCTGCCGTTCTCCATATGGCTGAAAGTGGCCTGCGGTTGATTTTGTTCTGCATTATTATTCATCGGTTTCTCCGTTCTTCAATTATTGGCGATAGCTGGGATCGATACGATCGAGCTTGCGCAACAGTCCGGGCCAGGCCAGCAGCCCGCCCTGGTTGCTGGTGACCTTGTCGCCCTCACTGACAATCTTGTCGATGATTTCCTGCGGGACTGGAGTCAGTGGGCGGTTGCCGGCCAGTGCCGCCACCTGAATCTCACAGGATTTCTGCAGCAGGTACATAAACAGGAAGCAGTCGGCCACCGTGGATGCACAGGTCAGCAGGCCGTGATTGCGCAGGATCATGAACTTGGCAGTTCCGAGATCCCTTACCAGCCGGGCTTTTTCATCCTCGCGCACCGCAATACCCTCGTAGTCGTGATACGCGAGGCTGGCGAGGGGGAAGAGTGATTGCTGGGAAAGCGGCAGCAGACCTTCACTGTGTGCGGCTACAGCGACGCCTTCCACAGTATGCGTGTGCATTACGCACTGCGCGTCCTCGCGCGCCTCGTGGATGGCGCTGTGAATGGTGAATCCCGCGGGGTTTACCGGGAAGGGACTGTCATCCACCTTTTCGCCATTGATATCCACTTTGACCAGGCTGGAGGCAGTAATCTCCTCGAACAGGGCGCCAAAGGGATTGATCAAAAAGTGATGTTCGGGGCCGGGAATACGCACCGAAAGGTGGGTAAACACGATTTCGTCCCACCCGTAGTGGGCTACGAGGCGATAGGCGGCAGCGAGGTCTACGCGCAATTGCCATTCCTCAGGGCTTACCTTGCTTTCCAGCGAGGGTAGGGATTCCAGGGTGGTTGGGGACTGTTGTATGGGGGACGGTTGCATGGAGTTTTCTCTCTTAATTATTCTGGGTGTACTTTTTTGTTTGCCGATGGCCACATTCTAGAAATTGAGCTGCGTTACTGACTGTCAATTTGTTTACACTTGGCCAATGAATGACGTTCTTTCCGTTATCGAAACCTGTCCGTTACTCGAGGGGCTCCCCGGGCCGGCCAAGCTCACTCTGGCCGAGCAGGCCCGCAATCGGGCGTATGGTGCCGGGGAGATTATTTATCCCCCGGGCGCACTGCAGAGCAGCCTGTGCATCATTGCCCACGGGCGGGTCCGGATTTGCGCCAGCAATATCGCCGGGCGCGAGGCGATTCTCGCGATTCTCGATGTCGGTGCCTGGTTTGGCGACACGGTTTTCTCCCCGGGAATGCCGCGGGTGTTCGGCGCTACGGCACACGAGGACTGCCAGGTGTTCGAAATCCAGGGGGAGGTGCTGCGAGCCACACTGAGGGATAACCCGGAGGCCTACCCCGTCGCTCTGGACCAGGTCAGCCGGCGTCTTTGGTCCGCGATGTCGGTGATTCAGGACGATGTCCTGCGCGGAACGGAAGCGCGTATCGGGAGGCGATTACTGTTTCTGGCGCAGATGCACAACCACAGTGGACAGGACGGCAATGTCGCGGTGAGCTTTGCCCTGACCCGCGAGTTACTCGCCAATATGATGGGAATGACCCGGCAGGGCGTGCACCGGGTGCTCAAGAATATCGAGGCTCAGGGGCTGATCGAGTTCGCCTACGGTCGTGTGACCATTAGCGATCCTGAGCGCTTGAGCCAGTATGTAGATAGGCTGGATTGACCGGGGGCGAGCAGGTCCGGCTTCGGCTGCGATTGCCCTTGCCCTTCATTCCAGATGTGCCTGTAAAAATTCAATCATATCATCCAGTGTTTCCGGGGCGTCTTTGTCAAAGCAGTTGCCGAGAAACTCATTACACCCGGTATCCAGAAACGCGTGGTTTTTTCCGGGATATTCTTTGAACCGGACAGGCTGCCCGGCCGCTACCAGCTTGTCGACGAAGGTCTTTACCGCGCTCGGCGGTGTCGTGGTGTCCTTGCTGCCTACATGGGCAAATATCGGCGGTAGCTTTCTGTCCCTGGCGTCGGGGATAAGGTAAACCGGTGACACCGCTTTGTAGAGCTCCGGCGCGCTGTCTACCGTTACCGCCTTGCCCATAATGCCGCGTGGCTCACTGTTGCCCAGCTTCCAGAAAATATTACCGGGTGACTCAAACCCAGCCTGGGCCGCACGGTAGAGGTCGAATGCTCCGTAACTGAATACGGCCGCCTGGACCTGCAACTCGCCGTTATCCGCTATCTGCTCTGGCGTTTTTCCCGCGGGGATATAGGTGGGACGGAATGCGAGGTTTTCTGCAGAGAACGCCTCGCCGCTCAGGTTATTTGCCGCCAGTACCACCATCGCGCTCAGGTGGCCACCGGCACTGTCTCCAGTAACCGCGATCTGGCCCGGGTTTCCCCGGTATGCGGAAATATGTTCCTTCACCCACAACACGCCACCGAGCACATCCCCCACGATATCGTCCATGGTGGTGGTGTTCTGGTTATCCCCCAGTAATCGGTAGTTCATATTTGCCACGACAAACTCACCGTGGCGGGCCAGGTACCTGGCGGTCGCATCCATGATGCGATTGTCGTTAATCAGCCAGCCGCCACCGTGAAAGATCACCACTACCGGATACCGCTTGCGCCCGGTATTCGGCACGAAAATATCCGTGGTGAGGGTTTTATTCCCTGCCTGCGCCCACTGAACGTCCCGGTACTCGACAGGGGTGGGCAGAGCTTCTGAGGAAGGCGATTCCGGGAAATGTGTATCTGGCGCATCCGCTGCAGTCGTGTTGCCGGCGCCAAGCGCCGACAGGAAGCCGGTGAATAGGAGTAGTGCGAGGAACTGGAAAGGACGTGCCTGGGTCATGAGAGGGCCTCAAAATTACTATGAGGCCACTCTATCGAACGCTTAGAGCCAGTGAAATGACATGCAGGGTAAATACTTATCCCACTTCTGCAGGGTGGGACTTTTCCCCTGCGGATTCTGACGGTGTACCGGCCCTTACCAAGCGGCGCCCGTAAGCGGCGAGAAGGAAACCGAGCGGAAACATGATTACGCCGTAGATGGCAGAGGGTACGGACATATCGCTGGAATGCAGAAGGGTAAGTGTGACCATTAGCCCCAGTGTCCCGTTTTTGATCCCCAGCTCTGTGGCGACCGCGAGGCGCTCCCGGGTACCCAGCCCCACCACCCGTGTGCACAGTAGTCCGATACCAATACCCAGAATGTTGAGCGCGATGGTCGCGGGACCTGCCTGAATCAGCAGGTCGACAAATCGATCGCGGATACCATATACGATCCCGACGACCAGGGCGGCCAGGACCAGTCCACCGAAAACACTCACCATGCCCTCGGCCCGTGCCGCCAGGTTTGGCAGGAAGGCTTTAATAAGCATACCGATGGCCACCGGTATCAGCACGATCACCGAGAGCATTACAACGGTTTTCCCCAGGGGCAGTGAAATTTCCTGCTGGGTGCCAAAGTAGAGCTTCAGCGCAAAGTTGGCGATCAGCGGCAGGGTCATGATGGTGATGAGGCTTGCGGATACGGTGAGCACGATGGACAGCGCGACATTTCCCTTCGCCAGCAGGGTAAACAAATTGGAGGTGGTGCCACCGGGGCAGGCGGCAATAATTACCAGGCCCACTGCCATTGCCGGTGGCAGTTCCAGAGACCAGGCGAGTGCGAATGCCGCCGCGGGCATCAGGATGATTTGTGCCAGGGTACCGAAAATCAAACCTGCTGGCCTGACGGTGACCTGATGAAAGTCACGACCGGTGAGGGTCAGACCGATACCGATCATGATGATAAACAGGGCGATCGGCAGGCCGATCGAGATCAGGGGGCCGGATTCCATGGGAACCTCCGAATTATTATTAGATATTGTGTTGTATAGCCCAATTTCTTCGCAGGCGAAGCCGGGCCCATCGCTGGTGTCATTCTAGGTAACCCGTTGACGCCTAGAATGTCAAAAAATTGACATTTGCGGTGGGTCTGTCGCGGAGGTGTGTAGTGGATGTGAAACCAGAGTGACTGGAAGGGACAGATCTGTTTGTAAACCAGGCCAGTCACTATCACGGGCGGAGCACTTTAGCCCCGCACCGATCTATCGAGCAGTAAGTGCCTCTCTCTGTGTTTCTATCGTTGGTCAGTGCAATTGCAGGCTATAGCGCACCGTTGTGTAGTCGCGCGGGTCCGCCTTGCAGTTGAACCCCAGCTCTCGCGCTACGCGGTCGATGGCATTGTTGCCCGCGGATTCGACGGAATAGATTTCATCCAGTCCGTCTGCCTTGGCCGCGTCCACGAGTTCCTGAAGCAAACGTTTTCCCAGGCCCATATTTTGCCAGTCGTCGGCAACGACTACGGCACACTCGCAGGAGTGTCCATCGGGATCGCAGGCGAAGTTGGCCACGCCCACGGCGTGCAGGTTCCCTGAGTCGTCTTCATGCAGCGCAATAAAGGCCTCGTGCTGGGCATCGTTGTCGTTGAGAATATGCATCAGTTGCTGGCTGACTCGACCAATACCGCCTAGAAAGCGCATGCGACTGGAGTCAGCGGACAGGCTCTCAATGAGTTCCCGCTCCATGTCGCCATCAGACGGGCGCACCGGACGAATGCTTACCTGGCGACCGTCACTCAGGGTGTAGCGGGTATCGTCGAAATCCTCGCTGTTGCCAGAATAGCGTGTGCGCTCAGGTCCCGTGAATGATGAAGTGCGTCTCGTACCAGACATCGTTGGCCCTCCCCGTTGCTCATTGGAGAAATTCTACGGTGGGGGAATTTCCATCGAAAGGTTCCACCGTATGGAGGGCCTGGAAGCTGGGGAGAAAGTGTCCGCTACGCAAAAATACAATTAAAACTGGGCAGTCTGCCACGCTGTGTTATAGTGCCGCGGCTGGCGAGACTGCCAGTTGCGTCATCTGTAGGCCGGAATTACTTTCGGCTCATTTCTGGAACACTGTGCTAATCAGTGTGTCTGATCCCTTTCTACTGAATGCCGCACCCTGCCGAAAGAGAACTTTCGGCCAATGCCTCAGGCGGCAACCAATCTCACTCCGTGGAACATCGGCCCTTGAAGCGGGCACGGCGGACTGAGTATTCCAGTTTTGCCCGGAGCGACAGGCTCGGGCGTAACACGCAGGTTGGTGTGATTGTTCCACTAACCGCACTCAAGAAAGAATTTCTATGTTATTTGAAGATCTCGGCCTAGTGCCGGAAATTGCCCGCGCCGTTGCGGAGCAGGGCTATACCAACCCCACGCCGATTCAGGAACAGGCCATCCCTGTAGTGATGCGCGGTGGCGATGTGATGGCGGCGGCACAGACCGGTACCGGCAAGACAGCTGGCTTTACCCTGCCACTGCTGCACAAGCTGAGTGCCGGCGAGCGCGCGCGCAACAATCAGGTGCGTGCCCTGGTTCTGACCCCGACCCGCGAGTTGGCGGCGCAGGTATTCGATAATGTACAGAGCTACAGCCAGTACCTGCCCATGCGTCATTCGGTGGTATTTGGCGGGGTTAAGATCAACCCGCAAATGATGCGCCTGCGCGGCGGAGCCGACATTCTCGTGGCCACACCGGGCCGCCTGCTGGACCTGTACAACCAGCGCGCGATCAAGTTCGACAAGCTGGAAACCCTGGTGCTGGACGAAGCCGACCGCATGCTGGACATGGGCTTTATCCACGACATCAAGAAAATCCTGCGGGTACTGCCGGCCAAACGTCAGAACCTGCTGTTTTCCGCGACCTTCTCTCCGGAAATCCGCACTCTGGCCAAGGGCCTGGTAAACGACCCGGTAGAGATCGACGTGAGCCCGCGCAACAGCACCACCAAGACCGTGCAACAGAAGCTGCATCCGGTGGACAAGTCCCGCAAGGCTAACCTGCTGTGTCACCTTATCAAGGAAAATGGCTGGCATCAGGCGCTGGTATTCAGCCGTACCAAACACGGCGCAAACCGTCTGGCCAAACAGCTGGAGCAGAGCCGTATTCCGGCGGCGGCGATTCACGGCAATAAAAGCCAGAATGCGCGCACCAAGGCCCTGGCGGATTTCAAAAGCGGCAAGGTGCAGATTCTCGTGGCAACCGATATCGCTGCGCGCGGAATCGACATCGATCAGTTGCCGCAGGTGGTGAACTTCGACCTGCCCAATGTGCCGGAAGATTATGTACACCGTATCGGTCGCACCGGTCGTGCCGGTGCCAGTGGTCAGGCGGTATCCCTGGTTTCGGCGGATGAGGCCAAGCAACTTTGGGATATCGAGAAGCTGATCCAGAAGCCGATCGAGCGGGAAGAGATTGAAGGTTTTGAGCCAGACCATCAGCTGCCGGCCTCCGGTGGCAAACCCGGCAAGGGCAACCAGGTGCGTCGCGGCGGTGGCGGTCGCAGCAAACCCGCCGGCGGAAACCGTAATACGGGTAACCGCGGTTCGGGCAATCGCAGCGAGAATGCCCGGGGCGAGGGTCGCGGCGGCAATGGCCGTTCGGGAAATCGTGCGGGTGGTAACTCTAACGGCAACTCTAACGGCAACGCGAATGGCAATTCGTCCGGAAAGCCGGGCCAGCGTCGACGTCGGCCGCAACGCCGCACTGAAACGGCGTAAGCGATAGCAATAAAAAAGGCGATCACTGATCGCCTTTTTTATTGCCTGTGAGTACCCGAAAACTATTGGGTGTTCTGACTGGCGAAATAGTCCAGTGTCAACTGGGTAATGGCCTTGGTTCCCACCTTGAGCGCACTTTCTTCCACATAGAAACGCGGTGAGTGGTTGCTGGCTGCGGTGGCCGGATTTGTTCCTTCCGGGGTTACGCCGAGGAAATAGTAAAAACCGGGAATTTCGTTGGCGAAGAATGAGAAGTCTTCGGCGCCGGTAATTTTCGGGATCACCATTACCTTGCTGTCGCCGGCGGCGGCTTTCAGGGCCGGGATCGCGGCCTCGGTCAGCTCCGGGTTGTTCGAGGTAACCGGGTAGCCCTCCAGAATTTCCACTTCAGCCTTCGCGCCACTGCTTTCGGCAATCAGTTCGGCGGTGGTTTTCAGGCGTTTGAAAATCTCCTGGCGGTTGTCCATATCGAAATTGCGGATGGTCCCGTTCAGGTAAACACTGTCGGGGATGATGTTGTTGCGCACACCGCCGTCGATCACGCCGAAGGAAACCACCGCGGGTTCCTTGGTGATATCGATCTGGCGGCTGACCAGGGTCTGGGTGCCCATCACGATCTGCGCTGCGGCAGTGATCGGGTCGACACCGCCCCAGGGGCGCGAGCCGTGGGTCTGGCGGCCTTTCACATTGATGCGGAATTCGTCGGAGCTGGCCATCAGTGGACCGGAGCGGTAGCCGATAACGCCCGCCGGCAGGCTGGAGGTGACGTGCTGGCCGAATGCGACGTCCGGTTTGTATTTCTTGAACAGCCCCTCTTTCAGCATCAGTTCCGCACCGCCTTCCTCGCCATCCGGTGCGCCTTCTTCCGCGGGCTGGAAGATAAACAGCACGTTGCCGGCCAGCTCGTCTTTCATCTCGGCCAGTACCTGGGCGGCACCCATCAGCATGGCGACGTGGGTGTCGTGGCCGCAGGCGTGCATCACACCTACTTGCTCGCCGTTGTATTCGGTTTTGGCCTTGGAGGCGAACGGAACATCCACTTCCTCGGTGACTGGCAGTGCGTCCATATCTGCGCGCAGCGCTACGGTGGGGCCGGGTTTGCCGCCTTTGAGGAAGCCGATTACCCCGGTGTGGGCGATACCGGTTTCCACTTCCATGCCCAGGGATTTGAGGTGCGCGGTGATGTATTTGGCGGTCTCGAATTCGCGGTTGCCCAGCTCCGGGTTCTGGTGCAGGTGGCGACGCCACTCGATGACTTCATCTTCGGTTTGCGCCAGGTATTTGTCTGCGTCGGTGGGGGCTGCGTGGATGACGGTGGAAGTGCTGGCCAGGGCCAGGGACAGAGAAAGCAGTGTCTTTTTCACAAGGGGTTCCTGTATTTCAGATCGCTTGTTGTTATGGTCGGTAGTCGGTGCTCGATGCCCGGCGAACCGGTATTGCCAGGGAGCGCTTGTGGCGCTGAACCCGAGTCTAACGCGAATTGGAGACATTACCCCATGACCAATCCCATCATTGAACGACTACAGGCCCAACTGGAAGCGGGCAAGGATTCCCCCCTGTTGCGCTTTGGCCTGGGCAGTGCCCTGTTCAATGAAAAGCATTATGAGGCTGCTGCGGAGCACCTGCGGGAGTGTGTCAAGCAAATGCCGGACCACTCTGCGGCCTGGAAGCTGCTCGGGCGCAGTGAGATGGCGCTGGGCAATGATGCAGCGGCGGCCGAGGCCTTTGAAAGGGGGCTGGCGGTGGCACAGGAGAAGGGCGATGTGCAGGTGGAGCGGGAAATCGGGGTATTTCTGAACAAACTGGCGCGCAAGCGCGGCTGAGGGGCACGCCCCCCCACACGGGGAAGCGTGCCCGGTGGCGGTCACTCGGCGTCAGTCAGTACTGGCTGTTTTCACCCGTTCTGCGAAGTCGGCGACGCCCTGTTCGGTGCGTTGCACCTTGCGGATGGTGCCGTCTTCGTTGAAGTGCAGGTATTCGGCGGTGGAGTAACGCTGACGCTTCTCACAGCTGGATACCGGTGACTTCAGCCAGCGGTGATAAAACAGGATCCACTGCCCCTTGTATTCGACGATGGAGTGGTGATTGTTGCTCTGGTTTTCCTGCTCCATAAACACCCCCTGGTACTCCCAGGGGCCCACCGGCGAGTCGGACATGTAATAGGCCAGTTCGCGGTTGTTTTCCGGCATGGTGAAGTAGTACTTGTCACCGCGCTTGAACACCCAGGGGCCTTCCATTTTCGGTTCGTGGCCACCCATATCCATCTTCTTGAAATCGCCCTTTATGCTCCGCATATCGTCGGCCATTTCCGCCACGTAGTAGTCAAACTGGGTGCCGTGGAAATACAGGTAGGCTTTGCCATCGTCATCCACAAACAGGGCCGGGTCGTTGGCGTAGGGCTCGCGCCACAGGGGGCCGCCGATGGCATCCTTGAATGGGCCGGTGGGAGAGTCGCTGACAGCGATGCCGATCCCCATCCACTTGGTGCTTTTCTGCGGGTTAACCCGATCCTTGTGGCCGGTGCCGGCGGGGAATACCAGGTAGTACTTGCCGTTCTTGTAGGCCGCATCCGGTGCCCAGGCATAATTGTCTGCCCAGCTCAGCTCATCCACAGATAGCACTGCGCCGTGGTCTTCCCAGTTCACCAGGTCTTCCGATGAGAAGACGTGCCAGTTCTTCATCCAGAAGTCTTCCTGACACTCCTCGTCGTGGGAGGTGTAGAGGTACATCTTGCCGTCTTGCCACACGTGGCCGGAGGGGTCGGCGGTTTTGATATCGCTGCCGAAGTCCAGCGGATTCTGAGCCTGGCTGGCGGCGGCGCCCAGCAGCAGGGATAGCAGGGCGGCCTGCAGTTTATTCTTGTTCAAGCTTCACTCCTTCATCGGCGGAAGGCTGTGCCTTCCTGTCTTACCGTTATTTTATTTGGTCTGGCCGATTTTACAGGGTGGCAGACAAAAAGAAACCGCGCCCAGGGGCGCGGTTTCGGAAGGGTGAAGGTGGGGCGAGCGCTTACATATTGAAGTAAGTTGCCGCGCCCGGGCCGACCGGCATGCCGGCCACAAACACCCACAGGAAGAAGAGTGCGGTCCAGCCGATAAAGAAGAAGATCGAGTAGGGGATCATGGTCGCAATCAGGGTACCGATGCCCAGGTCTTTTTTGTAGCGAGTGGCGAAGGACACGATAAGGCCGAAGTAGCTCATCATCGGAGTGATGATATTGGTGACCGAATCACCGATACGATAGGCGGCCTGGATTACCTCCGGCGCATAGCCGAGCAGCATCAGCATGGGCACGAAGATCGGTGCCGTGACTGCCCACTGGGCGGATGCGCTGCCCAGGCTGAGGTTCACGATGCCGCACATCAGGATAAAGAACACGAACAGCAGCGGGCCGGTGAGGCCAATGCTCTGCAGGGCCTCGGCACCGAGCACCGCGAAGATGGTGCCCAGGTTGGTCATTTTGAAGAAAGCCACAAACTGCGCGGCAAAGAACACCAGCACGATGTACATGCCCATGGTGCCCATGCTCTTGGACATGGCGTCGATCACGTCGCGGTCATTGTTCATGGTGCCCACGGTTTTGCCATAGACAAAGCCCGGAATCGCGAAGAACACCACGATCAGTGCCACGATGCCTTTCAGGAAGGGGGAGCCCGCCACCAGGCCGGTCTCCTGATTGCGCAGCACGCCCCACTCGGGAACGATGGTGAGTGCCAGCAAGCCGCACACACCCAGTACCGCGAGACCGGCGAACTTGAGCCCGCGTTTTTCCTCGGGGGTGAGTTCGGTCATCTTGTCCTTGGACAGATCCACCGAGGCTTCGCTGTTGTCGTATTTGCCCAGCTTCGGTTCCACGATCGCGAGGGTCACCCAGCTGCCAACGATGGTGATCAGGAAGGTGCTGACGATCATGAAGTACCAGTTCACCTCCGGGCCGACCACATAGTTGGGGTCGATCATATGCGCGGCGGATTCGGTAATGCCGGACAGCAGCGGGTCCACGGTGCCCAGCAGCAGGTTGGCGCTGTAGCCGCCGGAGACACCGGCAAAGGCTGCGGCGAGACCGGCCAGCGGATGGCGGCCGAGGGAGTGGAAGATCATTGCGGCCAGCGGGATAAGCACTACATAGCCCAGCTCGGAGGCTGTGTTGGAGATGATGCCGGCGAATACCACGATCACGGTCACCGTGCGCTTGGATGCTTTCAGCACCATGCCGCGCACGGCGGCGGACAGCAGTCCGGAGTGCTCGGCAATACCCACGCCCAGCAGAGCCACCAGCACTGTGCCCAGGGGGGCGAAGCCGGTGAAGTTGGTCACCAGGGTGGTGACGATGGTCCTGAGTCCCTCCCCGGACAGCAGGTTGACCACGTGGATCACGCCATCTGCCGAGCGCCCTGCAGCGCCTTCCGGACGCGGATCTACCACCGACAGACCGAAGTAGGAGGCGATGCCACTGAGGATAACCACACCCACGGCAAACATGGCGAACAGGGTAATCGGGTGCGGCAGCAGGTTACCCAGCCATTCCACGGTATCTAGGAAGCGGGTAAACGCCGTCTTTTTTCCGGAGCCGGCGGGCTGGATGTCACTGGGGGAGGTGGATGTCGTCATTATTTCTCCTGTGAAGTTGCCTGCCGGCCAAAATTTAATCAGTTGGCGCGCAATCATACATGAGAAATGACAGCGATGCCTTTTCGTGGCGGAGGATCGTTTTTTATTTTCGCTAATTGCGGATTTGGCGCAATGTCCAGCCTAATTATCTGGCATACAGGGTATACGCTGCCAGCGGCGGTGTGGACAAGGCAATTGTAGTGGAGGAGAGACGCGAGGCCCGGGGCCTATCGGGGGCGTGGTGAGCGCGGGGATTATCCCGGTCGGCCACAGGTGTGACCGACCGGAAATAAACTAGAACTTGTAGCCGAGACCGACAGAGTACACAAAGGGATCGATATCCACATCGGTCGTGATACGGGTGCGATAACCCTGGTCATTGCGGAAACTGATTTTGGCATCGGTATCGATATCCAGGTACCACACCGCGGCATTGAACAGCCAGTTACTGTCGCGGCCGAACATGATGTCTATACCCAGCTCTCCGGCGAGACCCCAGGAGTCGTCCAGTTTCAGGTTCGCATTGCTAAGGGCTCCGAGTGCATCCTCAAAATACTTCTGGGCCACATTACTGATGTCTTCATCCATAAAGGTAGTGAAGTTGACCCCGATACCAACGTAGGGCTGTACCCAGGACTCCTTGCACACCGGGAACCACTGTACCGTCAGGGTTGGCGGCAGATGCTCAATACTGCCGAGGTCCACTTTGCCCAGCACGCCACCGTCCGGGTTGGGCAGGCCACCAACAGCGAGATCGTGCTCGAAGGGTAGTGCGGCGAGCAGGCCGAGGCCGAAGTGATCGGCGAATAGCCAAGTGCCGGTGAAGGTGGCGCTGTCGCCATCGTCCACGTATACCCGGGTATCAGGCAGGCGCACACTGCTGTCGATGAGCAGCAGTTCAGATTCGTCATCGGGATCCACGAGGCCCCAGCCGATGCGGACGACAATGTCACCCTGTTCGTAATCTGCCAGGCATTGATTGGCACCGAGTGTGGCTGCCAGCAGGGCGGCGGTGAGTATGGCGGCCTTATTGGCTGCTTTCATGAGTTCGCTCCTTGAACTTCTAAGGGGATAAGCGCAACACTTTTAGTCTAGCCGGGACTTTGGTTGCGCAATATTTTTGCGTTTATTCCCGTGTCAGCCTGTTGCGGGTTGCCGGGCGCGGAGCGGCGCATAATAATGTGATCACAAATAGGGTCCTCCACTTGGTACGTTGAGGCCCGGCTGCATGGAATCCTGCTGGAGTAGTTATGAAGATTGGTGTTCTGAAGACCGATGACGTGCGTGAGCAGTTGGTGGGTGAGTTCGGTGAGTATCCGGAGATGTTTGCGGATCTGCTACGCCGCGAGGACCCTTCTCTGGAGTTTGTGACTTATGAGGTGCAGCACGGCCACTACCCGGACGATATTGATGAGGTGGATGCCTACCTGATTACCGGCAGTAAAACCGGTGTTTACGATGACCAGCCCTGGATTGCACCACTGATGGAGTTTGTGCGCGAACTGCACAAGCGTGAGAAGCCGACCCTGGGTATCTGCTTTGGTCACCAGTTGATTGCCCATGCGCTGGGTGGGGAGACGCGCAAGTCCGAGAAGGGCTGGGGTGTGGGGGTGCACAGTTACGAGATTCAGGAGACACCTGCGTGGATGGTGGAGCCACAGGCGTCTTTCAGCCTGCTGGTGAGCCATCAGGATCAGGTGGTGGCGCCGGCGCCGGGTACAAAGGTCATCGCCTCCAGTGATTTCTGTCCTTATGCACTGCTGCAGGTTGGTGAGCACATGCTTACCATGCAGGCGCATCCGGAGTTTACCAAGCCTTACTCGAAAGGATTGATGGAGCTTCGCGAGGAGGTATTTGGGGCAGATATGGTGGAGAAGGGTAAGGCCTCGCTCACCAACGATATCCACACCAGTGCAGTAGCGCGCTGGATGCTGGCTTTTTTGAAGAGTGCTTCGTAGGCTTGGGCGAAAGCTCTAATTTCCTTGTGTGGCGTCGAATCGACAGGGAGCGCACTTCAAAACCGGGCTAGGCGCCCCCCTTCAATACATCCCTGTACGCTGCGTC
>NZ_LZDE01000250.1 GCF_002009015.1 Microbulbifer mangrovi
CGGTCCTGAAAACCTGTACCCGGTGCGCCGCCGCCACCGGGCCAGCTTACAGGGCCAAAACCACTTAACCTGCAACGAAGCTAGGCAGCCAGGTCGCCAGCGAAGGCCAAACCGCCAGCAGCAACATCACCAGCAACTGGATCGCAATAAACGGCACCACCCCGCTGTAAATGGCCCCGGTGGCCACTTCTGCAGGGGCCACTCCACGCAGGTAGAACAGTGCAAAACCAAACGGCGGTGTAAGGAATGAAGTCTGCAGATTCAGCGCGATCATCACACCCAGCCAAATTGGGTCCAGCCCCATGGCCAGCAGCACCGGGCCGACGATCGGCACCACCACAAAGGTGATCTCGATAAAGTCGAGGATGAAACCCAGCAGGAAGATCACCAGCATCACCAGCAGGGTTGCGCCGACCACGCCGCCGGGCAGGCTTTCGAACAGGTGGGTAACCACTTCCTCACCGCCAAATCCGCGGAACACCAGAGAGAACAGTGACGCACCGATCAGGATGGCGAACACCATTGCCGTGACCTGCAGCGTGCTCTGGCCAACTTCCCCCGCACGCGCCCAGTTCAGCGCACCGCGGCTCCAGGCGAGGATGCCCGCACCCAGCGCGCCTACCGCCGCGGCCTCTGTCGGCGTGGCGGCACCGGTGATGATCGACCCCAGTACCAGCAGCATCAGCGCGATCGGTGGAAACAGGCTTTTCAGGGTCTGCAGTAAATCCACCTCACCCTCTGCAGAGCGCTCCGCAGCGGGTTCGCGGCGGGCGATAAACAACAGGTAGAGGATATACGCCGCCACCAATAGCAAGCCGGGAATGATCGCGCCCATAAACAGGTCGCCGACGCTCACCGGTTTTGGGTTGAAAATACCCTGGCTGAGCTGGGCCTGCTGGTAGGCGTTGGACAGGGTATCGCCCAGCAACACCAGTGCGATGGACGGGGGAATGATCTGGCCGAGGGTGCCGGTGGCGCAGATGGTGCCGGTGGCGAGTTTGGGTGAGTAGCCCCGCTTCAGCATGGTCGGCAGAGACATCAATCCCATGGTTACCACTGTCGCGCCGACGATGCCGGTGCTGGCGGCGAGCAGTGCGCCCACTACCACCACGGAAACCGCCATGCCCGCGGGGATGCCGGAAAACACCCGCGCCAGGTTCACCAGCAGTTCCTCGGCGATACGCGCCCGCTCCAGCATCACACCCATCAGTACGAACAGCGGTACCGCCATCAGGGTGCCGTTTTGCATGATGCCATACAGGCGATCGGGGAAGGCGCGCAGCAGCTCCGCGTCGAATACGCCAGTGACGATTCCGAGGCCGGCGGCGATCAGCGCAGTTCCGCCCAGGGTGAAGGCTACCGGATAGCCGAACATCAGCGCTGCGCACACGGCGACAAACATCAGCAGGGGGATCAGTTCCATCATGCGCTTGCCTCCCCAGCCGCTTCCCGCACCAGCGGGCGGGATTTCTCCGTGGTTTTTTCCGCAGCCTGGGTGGCCTGCGGATTGGTGGGGGTGGTGCTGCCGGCTCGGCTTTCAACCTGCATCAGGGTATGCAGCGCGCGCGTAAACTGGGCGATCCCCTGCAGCGCCAGGGTCGCGGCGGCGAGGGGCATCAGGCTTTTCAGCAGGAATACACCGCCGAGACCGTCGGCGCTGGCGCTGGACTCCAGCACCGCCCAGCTGCTTGCGGCAAAGTGCCAGCTGCCCACTGCAATGAAGGTGCAAACGGGGAGCAGGAAAATAAGACAACCCACGGCGTCGACCCACGCTTTGCTGCGCGCAGACATGGTTCTGTAGAAGACGTCCACTCGCACATGGGCTCCCGCCTGCAGCGCATAGGCGAGCCCGAGCATAAAGGCCGCGCCATGCAGGTAAACCACGGTGTCCTGCAGAGCGGTGGAACCGCCGTCGAATCCGTAGCGCAGGGCCACCACCAGGCTCTGGATCAGCACCATGGCCAGGGTAAACCACCCAAGCAGGCGGCCGCTGAAGCTGGCAAAACGGTCCAGATTGCCGGCAGTGCCGAGCAAGAGACTGCGAGGAGAAGACTTCATGGGGAATGTCTCACATCATCTTTATTGTTCTGTTGATCAGGCAGAGCCTACCTGCTGGTCAAAGTTTGCGCCAGTTCTGCTGTTGGCGCCGTCAGCCGGGCTCTGTAGAGAGATGACCAGAATGCGGCTGCCTGGTCATAAATTGAACTGGTCGGTGTAATCTTTTTGTAACTTTTCATTCATAGAATCGTCACCAGTTCGACATAGCATGCGCCGCGTGCAGAGATTTTGAGCAAATTAGCGACCACTTTTGGAGATATCCATGAACAACCGTTCTGCGAGCAAAAAAGTCCTGGCTTCGGCCCTGGCCGCCCTGACTGTTGCGGCCTCCAGCGCCGCCCTGGCCGCGCGCGACCACATCAGCATTGTCGGCTCTTCCACCGTATACCCGTTC
The DNA here is from genome assembly GCF_002009015.1 of Microbulbifer mangrovi. Lineage (GTDB taxonomy): Bacteria > Pseudomonadota > Gammaproteobacteria > Pseudomonadales > Cellvibrionaceae > Microbulbifer > Microbulbifer mangrovi. The sequence continues at coordinate 2,453 of NZ_LZDE01000250.1, forward strand.
ACCACCGTGGTTGCAGAGCGTTTCAGCCGCGCCACTCAGTTCAAGACTCCGGTTGTCGAGTCCACCGGTACCGGCGGCGGCATGAAGCTGTTCTGTCAGGGCGTGGGTGAAAACACCGCGGACATCACCGGTGCTTCCCGCCGTATCAAGCAGTCCGAGCTGGATATGTGTAACGAAAACGGCGTCGACGTCGTAGAAGTGCAGATCGGTTACGACGGTATTGTGCTTGCCAACGCCAAGACTGCCGAGGCTTTCGAACTGTCCCGCAAGGACATTTTCCTGGCTCTCGCCAAAGACGTGCCCAACCCGGATGGTTCCGAGTCCCTGGTAGCCAACCCGTACAAAACCTGGAAAGACGTGAATCCGGCCCTGCCCGCGCACGATATCGAAGTGCTGGGTCCGCCCCCGACTTCCGGTACCCGCGACGCCTTCGCCGAGCTGGCGATGGAAGGTGGCTGTAAAAAATTCGACTGGATCGCGGCCAAGAAGAAATCCGATAAGAATGGCTACAAGGCCATCTGTCACAACATCCGCGAAGATGGTGCCTACATCGAAGCGGGCGAGAACGACAACCTGATCGTGAACAAGCTCGCTGCTAACCCGAATGCACTGGGTATCTTTGGCTTCAGCTTCCTGGACCAAAACGCAGACAAGGTGCAGGGCTCCCTGATCGAAGGCCAGGAGCCGACGTTCGACTCCATCGCTGACCAGAGCTACCCGGTTTCCCGTCCGCTGTTTATCTACGTGAAGAAAGCGCACGTGGATGTGGTGCCCGGCATCAAGCAGTTCCTGAGCGAGTTCACCAACGCGCGCGCCTGGGGTGAGGAAGGTTACCTGGCAGACAAGGGCATGATTCCCCTGCCCAACGCCAAACGTCAGCAGGTTGCCGGCGATGTGCGCAAGCTGAACGCCCTGACCAACCTCGCGGCTAAATAGACCATCTCGCAGTAACTGGTAGATGGAATTACCGGCCAAGCCCCTTCTGAAAAAGAGGCTTGGCCTTTTACGTATATAAAGAAGCACTGTTTTTAACGCCTCATGCAATTGCGGCCACAAGCACCGATAATGGCCGACAAATTTTTTAACCGAGTGAATCGATGCAGACTCCCACTCTCTTCGCCCTGCTGTTGCTGCTGATACTGGTAGCCTACGGTACCGGATTCAGCCGCGCCCTCGGCGCCGCCCGCAGCCGCGGCGGCATCCGCAGCTTGGCTTCCCTGCCCAGCTATTACGGTGTGCATACTGCTCTGTGGTGTGGCCTGCCGGCGCTGATCATCCTGGGCCTGTGGCTGGTTTTTGACGACGCCATCATCCGCACCCTGGTGATGGGTGGAATTGTGGACAAGCCCGAGTCCCTGTCCGGCCAGAACCTGCTGTACGCGCAGATCCAGAATATGGCGTCGGGCAATCTGGTGGGCGAGGCGACACCGCAACTCACTGCCGCGGCGGAGCATCTGAACAGCCTGCGCCATGGGGGCCAGTGGCTGCAGACCGCGTTGATCCTGATTCTGTCCGTGGGTCTCGGCGCCTACGCACTGCTGAAGGTTTCCCCGGAGATGCGTGCGCGGGAAAAGGTTGAGAAGGTGCTGCGGGCGATTTTGCTGATGTGCGCCTGCGCCGCTATCTTCACCACCGTCGGCATTCTGATGTCGGTATTGTTCGAGTCCGTGCGCTTCTTCCAAGCGGTCCCGGTTACCGAGTTTCTGTTCGGTCTGCACTGGAGTCCGCAGATGGCATTGCGTGCTGATCAGGTGGGTTCCAGCGGCGCATTCGGTGCGGTACCGCTGTTTACCGGTACCCTGATGGTATCTGCCATCGCCATGCTGGTGGCGGTACCGGTGGGGCTGATGTCTGCGATTTATCTGGCGGAGTATGCCGGCAACCGGGTGCGCGCCTTCGCCAAGCCACTGATCGAAATCCTCGCCGGCGTGCCCACCGTTGTTTACGGCTTCTTCGCCGCGCTCACCGTGGCACCGTTTGTACGCGAACTGGCCCAGTCCGTGGGGCTCGAGGCCTCCAGTGAAAGCGCCCTCGCCGCAGGCCTGGTGATGGGGGTGATGATCATCCCGTTCGTATCTTCCCTGTCTGACGACGTGATCAACGCGGTGCCCCAGTCCCTGCGCGACGGCGCCCTCGGCCTCGGCTCCACCAAGTCGGAAACCGTGCGCAAGGTCGTGATTCCAGCGGCGCTGCCCGGCATTGTCGGCGGTGTACTGCTGGCGGTTTCCCGCGCTATTGGCGAGACCATGATCGTGGTGATGGCTGCGGGCCTCGCCGCCAACCTAACCGCCAACCCGCTGGAGTCGGTTACCACCGTAACGGTGCAGATCGTCACCCTGCTGGTGGGCGACCAGGAATTCGACAGCCCGAAAACCCTGGCGGCCTTCGCCCTCGGTCTGATGCTGTTTATCAGCACCCTGATTCTGAACTTTATCGCCCTGCACGTAGTGAAAAAATACCGGGAACAGTATGACTGATCTGACTCAAACCCAGGTGCGCGAGCGCATTGCCGCGCGCCTCGCCAGCCGTCACCGCAAGGAAAAACTGTTCCGCGGGCTCGGTATTGCGAGCATTGCATTCGGCGTACTGGCGGTACTGGTGCTGTTTACCGACATCATCAGCAAGGGCGCCAGTGCCTTTGTGCAGACGGATATCCAGCTGCAGGTGACCTACGACCCGGCCGAACTCGGCATTGAACAGGTCGATGAAGAGAGCCTTGCCTGGGCCAATTTCGACGGCGTGATTCGCGCGGCCCTGCGCGAGCGCTTCCCCGATGTCAGTGGCCGCCGCGACAAGCGCGAGCTGTATTCGCTGGTATCCAACGGTGCCGGCTTCGAGCTGCGCGAGCGTCTGCAGAACCATCCGGAGTTGCTCGGCAAATCCGAAACCCTGTGGTTCAACGCCGACGATGATGTGGATACCTACGTAAAAAGCCTGTCGAAATCGGAGGACGGTTTCCTTGGCCGCACTTCTGAACAGAAGGCGCAGTGGATCCTGACTCTGCGGGAATCCGGCGAACTGAAAAAGCGCTTTAATACCACTTTCTTTACTAACGGCGACTCCCGTGAGCCGGAACAGGCGGGTATTCGCGCGGCGCTGGTGGGCTCGCTGTTCACTCTACTGGTGACCCTGGTGCTGTCCTTCCCCATCGGTGTGGCCGCGGCGATTTACCTGGAAGAGTTTGCGCCCAAGAACCGCTGGACCGACCTGATCGAGGTGAATATCAACAACCTCGCGGCGGTGCCGTCCATTGTGTTCGGTCTGCTGGGTCTGGCCATTTTCATCAACTTCTTCGAGCTGCCGCGCTCCGCGCCGCTGGTTGGAGGCCTGGTGCTGACTCTGATGACGCTGCCGACGATCATTATTTCCAGTCGCGCGTCGCTCAAGTCCGTGCCACCTTCCATTCGCGAAGCGGCGATGGGTATGGGCGCTTCTCGCATGCAGGTAGTGCTGCACCACGTGCTGCCGCTGGCCATGCCCGGCATGCTCACCGGCGCCATCATCGGTATGGCGCAGGCGCTGGGTGAAACGGCGCCGCTGCTGATGATCGGCATGGTGGCGTTTATCGTCGACGTGCCCCACGGGGTTACCGACCCGTCCACGGTGCTGCCGGTACAGATTTTCCTGTGGGCCGACAGCCCGGAGCGCGCCTTTGTCGAGCGCACCTCCGCTGCGATCATGGTGCTGCTGGCAGTCCTGATCACCATGAACACCTGCGCAGTGTGGCTGCGCAAGAAACTCGAACGCCGTTGGTAACGCGCTGCGCTGCCAACGAATGCTAAGATTGCGAACCGAGATAGATCCATGACCACCATGACACTGAACGCCGGCGAAGCAGGTCCGGCAGAAGATCAGACCGCCAACCCAGCCAGCGAATCTGCTGTGGAGCAAAGTGCAGTGAAAGCCAGAGCGGCCAATACCAATATCGAAGTTACCGGCACCGTCGGTAGTCCTTTTTGCGACGACGCCAAGCTCAGTATGCGCAACGTCAACGTCTTCTATGGCGAGGCCCAGGCTATTCACGATGTGAGCCTGGATATCGGTCGCAACCAGGTGGTGGCAATGATCGGCCCGTCCGGTTGCGGTAAATCCACGTTCCTGCGCAGTCTCAATCGTATGAATGACACCATTGAGGGGTGTCGTGTCGAGGGTGAGCTGACTCTGGATGGTGAAGCGATTTACGGCCCCAAGGTCGATGTAGTGCCGCTGCGCGCGCGTGTGGGTATGGTGTTCCAGAAGCCCAACCCCTTTCCCAAGTCCATTTACGACAACGTCGCCTACGGTCCCAAGATTCACGGCATCGCCAGCCGCCGCGCGGAACTGGATGAAATCGTGGAAAACAGTCTGCGCCGAGCGGGCCTGTGGAACGAAGTGAAGGATCGCCTCGACAAGCCGGGTACCGGTCTCTCCGGCGGCCAGCAGCAGCGTCTGTGTATCGCCCGCGCCATTGCAGTGAGCCCGGAAGTGATCCTGATGGATGAGCCCTGCTCCGCACTGGACCCTATCGCCACTGCGCGCATTGAAGAGCTGATCGACGAGCTGCGTCAGAACTACACCATCGCTATCGTGACCCACTCCATGCAGCAGGCCGCGCGGGTAAGCCAGCGCACCGCCTACTTCCACCTGGGCAAACTGGTAGAGGTCAACGACACCGAGACCGTGTTCACCAATCCGGAACACGAACTCACAGAAGCGTACATCACCGGCCGTTTCGGCTAAGGTTTGGGGGAGCCCGCAAAAGATTATGGAAATGCATTTCGATCAACACATCTCCCGCCAGTTCAACGAAGATCTTGAGTCGCTCAAGACGGAAATGCTGGAAATGGGTGGCATGGTTACCCGCCAGGTGGCGGATGCCGTGGAAGCCCTGGCCAACGCCGACAGCGAGCTGGCAGAGAAAGTCCTCAAGGTGGAAGAGGAAATCGACCGCTGCGAAATGGAACTGGACGAGCACGCGACCCTGATTATCGCCAAGCGCCAGCCGGCGGCATCGGATCTGCGTATGGTGATGTCGGTCATCCGCATTGCCCGCGACCTGGAGCGCGTGGGGGACGAGGCCAGCAAGGTAGCGAAGATGGCCATCGCGCTCACTGATGAAGGTACCGCGCCGCGCGGTTATACCGAGATCCGTCACATCGCCAATGCAGTGCGCAAGATGCTCAATGACGCCCTCGACGCCTACACCCGTTTTGATGTCGCCTCGGCCATGGAAACCCTCGCCGAAGACGAGCAGGTGGATATGGACTACCGCAGTGCGGTGCGCGAGATGATCACCTACATGATGGAAGATCCGCGCAGCATTTCCCGCGTGATGAATGTCCTGTGGACCCTGCGTTCACTGGAGCGTATCGGCGACCATGCAAAGAATATCTGCGAGCAGGTGGTGTACCTGGTGAAAGGTGCGGATATCCGTCACGGCAATGAAAAAAATATGCGCTGAATAAATTCCGCGTCGGAAAACTGCGGAATTATCCACAGAAAATTTTTTTACAAAAGGCCGCCTCGGCGGCCTTTTTTATTAGTACCACTTTTAATTGAGAATTAGTTACAAGAATTAAATGGCTTTTTGGTATGGCCAAACTATTTAATTGCTTGCGTTTGTCTGGCCGAACCTACGGTAAAGCCGCGTTTAATTGCGCGTGGACTGTATTCAGCTTTGATTCAGCTACTTCCCTCCACAATGCCCCGCGACTGTAGTTAAGCTACGGAAATTAATGCGTAATTGAGACGTTCGTCGCAATTAATTCTTTTCGTTGCACAACCATTTTCTTGCGCTTAGAATCCGCGCCGAATTTGCCCCCAGGGTAAAAAGGTGGGTACGGGTACGAAGCACAGTCGTAAAACGTACAGATGTAAATTAAACAGGGAACACTTCCATGAAGTTCAAGTTTGCCGCACTTCCTCTTATGCTGGCCTCTGCCGTTGTTTCTGCAGAGCAGTACAATTCTTTCACCGACGCTGATTATGAAAACCGCGATTACAATGGCGCGGACGTCGATACATTGAGTGTCCAGTCACAGTACTACTTCGGCGCTCTGGAAACTCTGGGTCCACGCAAAGAATTCAACTATATCCTGCCGGTGACCAACATTTACGGCGGGGTATCTTCTATCGACGCAGGTCCATTTGAAGATGAAGTTGTGACATTCGGTGGTGAGTACTACACCGGACAATGGAAACTGTTTGGTGAGTTCAATGATATTTACTCCACCAATGTGTACAGCGCGGGTGCAGGCTTCCTGTTTTCTCCGAACCTGCTCGCCGAAGTAGAAGCGCAAAAGGTTGAAGATGAAGACACCGTGCTGTTTGTTCGCGGTCAGTACAATCATCAGCTGAGTGGCACCGACTACATCGGCTTTACTGCAGAAATTGACGATGGTTTCGATTACCGTAGCATTTCATCTAAGTACTTCACTGCCCTGTCCGGCGGCCAATACTTTACTGCGGAGTTGGGCCTGACTGATACTGATGGCGCTGACTTCTACTGGAATGGTGGAGTTGAGTTTTACTTCAACGAAAACACCTCCGTGGGCGCGGCGTACGATGAATTGGTAGAAGACTACGAAATCAACGCTACCCATTTCTTCAATCGCAATGTTGCAGCCAAGGTTGCCTACGGTTCCAACCGCGATTTCGACGATCTGGATATGTTCCGTATCGGCGTAACCGTTCAGCTGTAATTTCCAAAGCGGAAATACACAGATAAAAAAAGCGGGTGAATCTCTTCACCCGCTTTTTTTATGTCCGCAAGTTTGTTGCGTGAGGCTCTAGCCCTTGTTGCTCAGTGCCTGCACCCGCGCCTGCGCCTTGGTGGCGATATCGCCGGAGGATTTGGCGGCGATCTGGTACTGGCTGAGCGCGTTCTGGGTGTTGCCCTGCTGCTCGTATACCTGCCCCAGGTAATAGTGCGCGTGTGGCGTGTCGAGATAGCGGGTGGAGCGCTGCAAGTCTCGCTCCGCTGCTGTGTAGTTTTTCAGTTCTGCATTCAGCATGCCGCGCATCAGCCAGTTGGAGAACAGCGATGGGTTCTTCTGCACCGCGGTTTCATAGGAATTGAGTGCGGACTGGTACTGTTTTTTGTGTGCCAGCAGATCACCTTCGAGTGCATAGAAGGCCGCTTCCTTGGGCTGTTGCTGTTGAGCCTTACGAGTCAGGGTCAGCGCACGGTCATACTGCTTGTTCTTCACCGCAGCCAGCGCATCGTCATAGCTCTTGTAGGCGTCCGCGTCGCGCTTCAGCTGGCCGATGGCCTGTTGGTACTGGCTGCGGTTTGCGCTACCGCCTGGTAGCTTTTTTGCGTGCTTGATGTTTGCATCCACCCGCGCCTGCGACGGTGGGTGGCTGGCGAACAGGGCTTCCAGCCCGCCCGCTTGTTTGCCCTTGGACAGTTCGACAAATTTTTTCTGCAGGCGCACCGCACCGTAGGGATCGTAGCCCGCGGCAACCATGTACTTCATACCGTACTGATCAGATTCCAGCTCGTTGTCGCGGCCGTACTTGGCGATATACGCAGAGCCGCCGAACTGGCTGCCGAGGGAGATCAGGTCGCCGTAACCGGTGTTCTGGGTGGTTGCGCCGAGAATGGCCATGCCGGCGCCGAGAATCTGCTGCTGAGACATGGCCGCAGCGGAATGGCGCGCAGCGGCGTGGACGATCTCGTGACCCAGTACCGCGGCCAGCTCGGCCTCGTCTTCCAGCAATACCAGCAGACCGCGGTTCACCGCAATCTTGCCGCCGGGCAGTGCCCAGGCGTTCGGGGTGGAGTTGTTCAGCACCACAAATTCATAGGGCAGCTGCGGCTGGTCGGATACCTTCGCCAGCTTCTGGCCTACGCGGCTCACGTAACTCTGCAGGGTCGGATCGATCAGGTATTCACCGCCCTGGGTCTGCTGGGCCTGTGGATATTGCTGTTCTCCCAGCGCCACTTCCTGGCCCTGGGACATCAGCGACAACTCTTTCTTGCCGGTGACCGGGTTGACCGCACAGCCGACGGTGACTGCAGTCACAGAGGCGGCCACAGCCGCGGCCAGCAGACGGTTGGAGATTGAACGCGGAATCATAGATCACTCCCTGTATAATGTTCGATTCAAAGCTGCTGTAGCGGTGGCTTTGGCAGCATTTAAATGAAGCTATTGTACACAGTCCGGAGACCGAGGTTATGACGACCGCACTGCAGATTATCGAACTATTCGCTGGCACCAACCCCGATGGCGAGCCGGTGGTGGAGCGGATGCAGGTCCGGGTCAATGAGGACGACAGCGTACAGCTGGTGCGCTCGCCCGCGTTTATCAAGGGCATTGCCAGCGGCGATACCATCAAGGTCAATCGCGAAGACCCGGAAAAGCCCAGTTTTGAACTGGTGAAGCGCTCGGGCAACCTCGCCGTGCGGGTTTTCTGCCGCAGCGACAGCACCAAGCTCTCCGACCAGCTCACCCCGCAGCTGGAAAAACTCGGCGGCGAACTGGATATGGAGAGCCCGCGCCTGCTGGTATACAGCATCCATGTGAGCTGCGGCTTTGGCGAAATCGAGCAGATCCTGAACAGCGTGTGCGACGGGGCCAACAGTGTGTGGTACTACGGCAATGTCTACGACCCGGTGGATGGGCAGACGCCGCTGAATTGGTGGCAGGACATTTTAAAGCCCGAGTAAGTCCAAACTGCGTATAACCCTCGCTGCATACAGTTAAAGACCGAGAAGTTGTTGTCATGTTGATAGTCATCTCCCCCGCCAAAACCCTCGACTACGAGAGCGAGATTCCACAACTGGAAACGACCCAGCCGGATTTCCTGAAGGAATCCGCAGCCCTGATCAAGGAGTTGAAGGCGCTGAGCCCGCAGGATATCTCCAGCCTGATGAAAATCTCCGACAAGCTGGGTGTGCTCAATTACGACCGCTTCCACAGCTGGAAGCGCCCATTTACCGATAACAATGCCCGCCCGGCCCTGCTGGCTTTCAAGGGCGACGTCTACACCGGCCTCGAGGCGGAATCCATGGGCAAGCGGGATTTCGCATTTGCGCAAAAGCACCTGCGCATGCTGTCCGGTCTCTACGGCCTGTTACGTCCGCTGGACCTGATGCAGCCCTACCGCCTGGAAATGGGCACCAGGTTCGCCAATGCACGGGGCAAGAACCTGTACGAGTTCTGGGATGGCAAGATCACCGAGGCGCTCAACCAGCAGCTGCAGGCGCTCAAGAGCCGCGAGCTGGTGAACCTGGCTTCCAACGAGTACTTCAAGTCGGTACAGCCGAAAAACCTGGATGCGGAGATCATCACTCCCCACTTCAAGGACTGGAAAAACGGCCAGTACAAGATGATCAGCTTCTTTGCCAAAAAGGCCCGCGGCATGATGAGCCGCTGGGCCATCGACAACCGCGTCAAGAAAGCAGAGCAGCTGAAAGACTTCGACAGTGCGGGTTACTACTTCAGCGCCGAGCATTCCAGCGAGCGCGATTGGGTATTCCTGCGCGATGAACAGCCGGCCTGATCGACAATGACGGATCAGGCACTGCCGGACGCGCCCTCTACCGCGCGCAACCGGAAGCCCATCCTGGAACACCTGCAAAGGCTGCTGGCCGACCGCCGCCGCGTGCTGGAAGTCGGCAGTGGGACCGGTCAGCACGCCGTGTATTTCGCCCCGCGCCTGCCGCAGGTACTGTGGCAGACCTCGGAGCGACGGGTAAACCTGCACGAGGTGCAGAGCTGGCTAACGCACGTCCCCGCGGACAACCTGCCGGTGCCACTGGAGCTGGATGTTACCGGCGCCTGGCCGGCGATCTCGGTTGATACCGTATTCACTGCCAATACCCTGCACATCATGCCTGCGCAGGCGGTGGAAACCCTGTTCCAGCGCCTGCCGGAAGTGCTTACCACCGATGGCCAGTTTATCGCCTACGGCCCGGTAAAGATCGGAGGTGAGTATATCGGCCCCGGCAATGCGGGCTTTGACGAGTGGCTGAAAGAGGCGGATCCGCAGCGCGGTATCCGCGACCTGGAGTGGCTGGATCAACTGGCCGAATCCCAGGGATTGCGCCGGACCGAAAACAATTTCCTGCCCGCCAACAACCAGTTGCTGGTGTGGCGACGCTAACCCGATAACAGGAGTGCACTATGCCCCCGTGGTTTGAAACTACCCTCGCCATTGTTGCCGCTATCGCTGCGGTATTTTTCTTTGGCAAATACCGTGAAGCGGCCGCCGCGCTGCACGAGTCCGAGCGTATGAAGCGCAAACTGTCCAAGGACCTGGACCGCTATCGCGATGTGCCCCAGCTGCGCGCCCTGCGCGACGGCCTGATCGGTGAGCGCAATCTGCCGGTAGATGACGAGGGCCGCGAGCACCTGCTGATCCGCAATAGCGCGCGCAAGCTGGTGCATATCACCGTACAGAAAACCGCTGTGCGCGTGGCCAAGGAGGAAGTGGTGAATTACCGCGTAGGTGGCGAGGAGCGCCCCCTTCAAGAGCTGGAGTAACGCTTCCGCCTGGCTTTTTCGCCGCCTTTTTCTGCCGTGATTTCTTTTTTAAAGCCCCGTTCGCGGGGCTTTATCCCCGTCCCCTCGCCCGCCCTCTACAGGGTGTCTCAAGCCAGCTTTTACACGATGTAATCCGGGAAATAACCAGAAAGAGGCATTGCTGTCGCTGGGCATAATGTTTATTTTGGCGCCGCCAATAACGCTAAAAATAGGCGCATTAAAAAAATATTCTGACACAACAGCACATAGGATTGGTTGATCATGTGGAGCAAGAACCAAATCGCCAGCATGGTAGCTGCGGGGACTTTTCTGGGGTCGATGCCGCTAGCGGCGGAGGTATTTTCCGGGCGCGGCAGCGCCATGGCCGGCGCCGGGGTGGCCGGTGGTGATTACACGTACAGCACGCTGGTCAATCCGGCGACCGCGACCAACTTCGAAGAGAACGACGATTTCGCTGTGACCTTCGACTTCGGCCTGATTGCCAGCGACAACAACGACTTTCTCGATACCGGCGAAGATCTTAGTGATTTCCTGGACGGAATCGACGGGATGACCGCTACTCAGGAAGACGCCGACTACATACTCGAACAGTTACGGCTGCTGGATCGGGGTAGCCTGACTGCAGAAGCCGGCGCACAGATGACCATCGCCATGCCTAACAGCCTGGTGTCCGGCCTGCTGTTCGTGCGCCAGTCCGCGTTTGTCGCCACCGATGTACAGCTGGCGGGCTCCGATGTGGAACTGCTGGAGGATTTCGGCTCGCAGATTTTTGACGAGAGTGACCTGCAGACCGCCGCCGGGGCTTTCGGCTACACCATGCAGGAAATCGGCTTCGCCGCAGCCCGCGACTTTACCTTCGGCGGCTCACAGCTCTCTATCGGCGCTACGCCCAAATACCAGCGTGTAGAGACCATTGAATATATCGAGACGATCGGCGAATTCGACAATGATGATTTCGAGGCCGACGACTACATGCTCGAGCACACCAACTTCAATATCGACTTCGGTGCCACCATCGACTGGGGTGAACTGCAGGCCGGCGTGTCCCTGCGCAACGCCCTTTCCCAGGAGTACGAAACAGTACAGCAGGGCGTGGAAATCCAGCTCGAGCCGCAATTGACTGCGGGCCTCGGCTATACCGGTGAGGTCGTTACCCTGCTCGCTGATGTCGATCTGAATTCCGTCGAGTTGTTTGACGGCGCGGGAGAAATGCAGATTGCCCGCCTCGGTGCCGAAGCGGACCTGTTCGACTGGGCCCAGCTGCGTATCGGCTATCGCCATGATCTCAAGGACACCTATGACGGTGCGATTACTGCCGGTATCGGTTTCTCGCCGTTCAACGTGGTGCAGTTTCACCTGTCGGCGATCAAGTCGTCAGACGATACCCTGGGTGCTGCACTGCAGTTCGGGCTGGATCTGTAAGAACGCTGATCTGTTTGCCAAAAAAAGGGGCCAGCAGGCCCCTTTTTTATTTTCGCAGTCATTTACCCTGTGCGATCACGCAGAGCTGGCGAGGGTCAGCTTCTGCTTGGGAAAATTGAGGGTAAAGGTACTGCCGCGGCCGGGCACGCTGGTTACGCTCATATTGGCGCTGTGGCGCAGCAGCACGTGCTTGACGATGGCGAGACCGAGCCCGGTGCCACCGCTCTCGCGGGAACGCCCGGCATCTACCCGGTAGAAGCGCTCGGTCAGGCGCGGGATGTGTAGCGGGTCTATCCCGATACCGGAATCCTTCACCGAAAAATGGCCGCCTGCGGAATCCACTTTCCAGTGCAGCTCGATAGGCCCGCCGTCGGGACTGTACTTCACCGCGTTGAATGCCAGATTGGCAAAGGCACTGTGCAGTTCGCCGGCATCGCCGGTAATCGTGCAATCTTCGTCGCAGTGCACGGAAATCTCGTGGCGCTCGCCGCTCAGCGAGCGCGCCTCACCTGCCACCCGCTCCATAAGTTCCCGCGGCGACACCCGGTCGCGACCGCTGTCGCGCTCCGAGGTCTCCAGCCGCGCCAACAGCAACAGATCGTTCACCAGGCTGGTCATGCGCACCGTCTGTTCGCTCATCTGTCCCAGCGGCCGCTCCCAGTTGCGCGGTGCCTGGCCACTGGCCTGCAGGGTCTCCAGGTAACCCGCGATCACCGTCAGCGGCGTGCGCAACTCGTGGGAAACATTCGCCACAAAATCCCGCCGCATCTGCTCGAGATTGTGCAGTCGGGTCACATCGCGCACGATCACCAGCGCCTCGTCCTGGCCGAAGCGGGTGACTTCCATCTGCAGAATGCGGGAATCGTCCCCCGGCGCCGGCAGCGTGATCGGTTCCTGGGTCTTGTTGTTCTGCTCCAGCATGCGCTGGTACATATGCTCCACAAAGCGCGGATCGCGGACAAAGTTGACCAGCGGCTGGCCGGCATCATCCCCCTGCAGGCGCAGCATTTCCCCTGCCGCCGGGTTCCACCAAGCCAGGTTGCCCTCGTCCTCCAGCGCCACAATACCCTCGCGCAGCGCACTGGTACTGTCCTGTACCCGGCGCAGCATCGAGTGCAGCTTCTGCTTCTCTTTGCGGTGGCGGCGTTGCAGCCGGTAGAAATCATCGGAGATATCGCCCCACACACCGAAACTTGTGGGAGCGGGGCCGCGACGGCCATTGGATAGCCAGCGGTCGAACTGGTTCTGTTGCCACAGCAGCCAGAACAGGTAGACGGAGAGGCCGGCACAGAGTGCGAGCCACCAGTGGCCGGTAGAAAAACCGAAAATAGTGGTGCCGAGGGCGATGACGATAAAACGCGAGAACTCGCCAATACTGCGATCGAGCATGATGGTTGGGCCATCTTTTTGAGTGGGGAGTCGTGGGCAGTACTGAAATCGGTAATGCGCAGGACTCTAAGCGAAGGCGGAGTGCCGGGTGCAGGTTTTCAGG
>NZ_LZDE01000251.1 GCF_002009015.1 Microbulbifer mangrovi
CAATTGAGCGGCTTTTTTATTGGCTGTGTCCCTAGTCCCGATCAGAAGAGCTCTTCCGGTAGCTGTTCCTGAGTCTGCTCACTGCCGTTCTCCTGGGAGCTCGGACCGTCTGAATAGATCGACGGGTAGTTACCATAAGTCTCGCGCCCGGGCACCCGGTCCGCGCGGAAGATCTCGAAGATACCGCCGCGGGAGGTGCGCATGCCGGTGCGCGGATTGATCCGCATGGTGACAATGTCGTCCGGTTGCGGCAGGTGTCGCTCGGGCAGGCCGTCCAGTGCTGCGGACATGAAATCGATCCAGATCGGCAGGGCTGCTGAGCCGCCATATTCGTTGCGACCGATGGGGGTGTTGTCGTCGAAGCCCACCCAGGTGCTGGTGGCCAGATAGGGGCTGTAACCGGAGAACCAGGCGTCGCGCGGGCCGTTGGTGGTACCGGTCTTGCCGGCGATATCGCCGCGCTTCATGACCAGGGCCTTGCGGCCGGTGCCGCGTTTAATCACGTCCTTGAGGATCGAGTCCATGATATAGGCGGTTTCCGCAGACATGGCGCGGGGTGCGCGCGGACGAGCCTGTTCGTCGGCATATAGTGGAGCTACCGGCAGGGTGCGCAGCTCCAGCGGTTCGTCTTCTTCCGCGGTCAGTGCCGCCTCGCGCTGGGCCGCCTGCAGATCGATGGGCTCCGCCGCCGGGTCGCGCTCCTCGCCGATCTCTGGGCAGTCGCGACAAACGGTCAGCGGCAGGGCCTGGTAAACCGCATCGCCGTGTACATCCAGCACCTGGTCCACCAGATAGGGCTCTACCCGGAAGCCGCCATTGGCGAAGGCCGCATAGCCGCGCACCATTTCCAGCGGCGTCAGCGCGGAACTGCCCAGGGCAATGGACAGGTTACGCGCCAGCTTGCTGCGGTCGAAGCCGAAGCCCTCGGCAAAGGTGAGCGCACGATCCAGTCCCAGTGCCTGCAGCAGGCGGATGGAGACCATGTTGCGCGACATATACAGCGCCTTGCGCAGGCGTGTCGGGCCTAGGAAGGTGCCGCCGTCGTTTTCCGGACGCCACACGTCTTCCAGATTAGTCTGTTCAAAGATGATCGGCGCATCATTGATGATGCTGGCAGCGGTGTAGCCGTTCTCCAGTGCCGCTGAATAGATAAATGGCTTGAAGCTGGAGCCCGGCTGCCGCGCGGCCTGGACCACACGGTTGAAGTGGCTCTGGCGGAAGTCATAACCACCCACGAGGGCCCGAATCGCGCCGTCCTCGGGCTCGAGGGACACCAGTGCACCCTGGGCTTCCGGGATCTGGGTCAGGTGCCATTCCTCGCGGGCCTGGGGAAGTTCTTCCTCAGATTGCTGTTCCAGGCCTTCGGGTGCCGCAAACGGGTCGTCGGTGATGTCGGTATCCGCCAGCGCTTCGGCGGCAGATTCCTTCGCTTGATCCTCGGCCTCGCGCTGCTCGCGGGCGACTTCTTCCGCGGAGATAACCACACGGCGCAGGCGGATCACATCGCCGGCGGCGAACATCTCTTCGGCAGAATTGATACGGGCGCCGCGGGCGTTTTCGGAAATATACGGACGGATAGTGCTGAGGCCGTGCTCCCACGGGATCTCGATGACCCGGCGGTCGCGCAACTGCACGCGCAGGCTCTGTGGTGCAACTTCGGTGACCACCGCGGGCTCCAGGCCACCCAGCACCGGGATTTCCTTCAGCAGATCCACCAGCTGGTCGTTATCCGCCAGTAGCTCGGCGTCCAGACGCTGTTCCGGGCCGCGGTATCCGTGGCGGCCGTCGTAGGTCTCAAGACCGTGCTGCAAAGCGTTGCGCGCGGCGTCCTGCAGGCGACTGTCGACGGTGGTGATCACCTGATAGCCATCGGTATAGGCGGCATCACCGAACAGGTCCACGGCTTCCTTGCGCGCCATTTCCGCCACGTAAGGAGCGCTCAGGTCCAGATCGCGACCGTGATAGCGGGCGGTGACCGGCGCGGTGATGGAGTTTTTATACTGGTCCTGGTCGATAAAGCCGAGGTCCAGCATGCGCTTGAGGATCCAGTTGCGGCGTACCAGCGCGCGGGACGGGTTGGCGATCGGGTTGTAGGTGGAGGGTGCCTTTGGCAGGCCGGCCATCATTGCCCACTGGGCCAGGTTCAGCTCGTTGATATCCTGGCCGTAGTACACGTGTGCCGCGGCCTGGAAGCCGTATGCACGGTTGCCGAGAAAGATCTTGTTGATGTAAAGGGCGAGAATTTCGTCCTTACTGAGTTCCTGTTCAATCTGTAGTGACAGCAGGATCTCGTTGAACTTGCGGATGAAGCGCTGTTCCCGGCTGAGGAAGAAATTGCGCGCCACCTGCATGGTCAGGGTACTGCCGCCCGACTGGATGGAGCCGCTGGCCACCAGCTGGCGCACCGCGCGCATCAGGCCCTTGATGGAAACGCCGCTGTGGGAATAAAAGGCGTCATCCTCTGCGGCCAGAATGGCCTTGATGAACATGTCGGGGGTCTGTTCAATGGTGATGGGGCTGCGGCGCTTTTCGCCAAACTCCCCGATCAGCTTCATATCCCGCGAATAGATCCGCAGGGGGGTCTGGAGGCGGATATCCCGCAGGCTCTCCACCGAGGGCAGCCCCGGTTTCAGGTAGAGGTAAATGCTGGAAAACGCCATGGCGCCAGCGGCGGCGCCGGCCAGAACCAGCCACAGCAGGGATAGCAGGCGGTTGCGGGCTTTATCGGTCATGAATAATGCTTCTGTATACGTCTTAATCAATTATATCGGCACTGTTCGACAATTATACGAATAATGTGCACTGTTACCTATGCAAAAGGCGGTTGCGGCGGTAATTTAAAGTGCTATACCATCAAACCTCCATAACCCACGGAAAAGATAAGAAAAATGGGGATGCTCCCTTTTCTCAATAAGGGCCCGAAAGCAATGCTTGGGCTCGATATTAGCTCCACCTCGGTAAAGTTGCTCGAACTGAGTCGCAGTGGCGACAAATACCGCGTGGAAAGCTATGCAACCGAGCCCCTGCCCCCGAACGCGGTGGTGGATAAAAATATCAATGATGTGGGAGCCATCGCCGAGGCGATTCGCAAGGTAGTGCGCCGCTCCAAGACCCGGCTGCGCCAGGCAGCGGTGGCGGTTTCCGGCTCTGCGGTCATCACCAAGACCCTGGATATGCCCGCCGATCTCTCCGACGATGCGCTGGAAGCCCAGATTGCACTGGAAGCCGACCAGTATATTCCCTACCCCCTGGACGAGGTGAACCTCGATTTCGAAGTGCAGGGACCGTCCGAGAAGGGCGAGGGCCAGGTTGAGGTGCTGTTGGCGGCGTGTCGCAGCGAGAATGTAGAGCAGCGGATTTCCGCGCTGGGTGAGGCAGACCTGCAGCCAGGGGTTGTGGATGTAGAGGCCTACGCCATCGAGCGCGCTTACACTCTGCTGGATAATCAGTTCCCTCCCCAGGAGCAGCTGGTAGTCGCGGTCATCGATATCGGCGCCACTATGAGTGCGCTGTCGGTCATGGTCGATGGTCGCACCGTGTACACCCGCGAGCAGCTGTTTGGCGGTCGCCAGCTCACCGATGAGATTCAGCGTCGCTACGGCCTGTCGGCTGAAGAAGCTACCCTCGCCAAGCGCCAGGGTGGCAGCGGTCTGCCGGACGACTACTACCCGGAGGTGCTGGAGCCCTTCCGCGACGCGGTAGTCCAGCAGGTGACCCGCTCCCTGCAATTCTTCTATTCCTCCACTTCCTACAGCGATGTGGACTACATCCTCCTCGGCGGCGGTGTCGCTGCTATGGAGGGGCTCGCCGAGCTGGTGGGTGAAAAACTGAACAAGCCCACCATGGTGGCCAATCCTTTCCGGGATATGAGTGTCGCATCCCGTGTCAATCGCCAGGCGCTGGCCAGCGAGGCGCCCTCGCTGATGATTGCCGCCGGCCTCGCCATGCGCGAGCGGGAGTTTTAAGACATGGCAAAGATCAACCTATTACCCTGGCGCCAGGAATACCGGGCGCAAAAACAGAAAGAGTTCCAGCAGGTCGCGGTACTGGTGGTGATCGCCACTGTCGTATCGGTATTCATGTGGATGAAGACCGTGGATGCGCAGATTGCCAATCAGGAACAGCGCAATCAGTTGCTGAACACCGAAATCGCCGCGCTTAACAAGCAGGTGCGTGAGATCAAGGATCTCAAGAAGCGTCGTCAGGAGCTGATCGACCGCATGCGGGTCATTCAGGAATTGCAGGGCAACCGCCCGCTGGCAGTGCGCTATTTCGACGAAATGGTACGCGCGGCGCCGGAAGGCCTGTGGCTGACTCACCTCAAACGCACCGGTAAAACACTCAAAGTCTCCGGTGTAGCGGAATCGAATAACCGGGTCTCCTCATTTATGCGCAGCCTTGATCAGTCGGAGTGGTTCCAGTCACCGAACCTGACCGGCGTGACCGCGAGACCGGAATTTGGCGAGCAGGCCAGCGCATTTGAGATGACGGTCAATGTCAGTCGTCGAAAAACTGAAGATAAGAGCGCAGACGGCGCCAACAATGGAGCGTAACCGTGGCGCTTGAAGATACTCTCAAACAGCTCAATGAGCTCGATATCAGCGATATCGATTTTTCCCGCGTGGGAGTCTGGCCCCTGGCCGGACGGGTGGTCCTGTTGATCGTGATTGCCGCGGTACTGGTCGGCGGTGGCTATTTTGTCTTTATTAAGGATCGCTACCAGCAGCTGGAATTTGCGGCGAACAAAGAGCGCGAGCTGTTCACCCAGTTCGAACGCAAGTCTTTCGAGGCGGCAAACCTGGAGGCCTACCGCGAACAGTTGGCCGAGATGGAAGAGACTTTCGGGGCTTTGTTAAAGCAATTGCCGAAAGACACCGAGGTTCCCGGCTTGCTGGAAGATATCGATGAATTCGGACGCGGCAGTGGCCTGACGATCCAGAAAGTTGCGCTGGAAGGCGAGCAGGTGGGTGAATTCTATGTGGAGCTGCCGATTCGTATTGAGGTGCAGGGCGGTTACCACGAGTTCGGTGCGTTTATCAGCGGTATTGCCGGTATGCCCCGTATCGTGACGTTGCACGATTTTGATATCAAAAGCAGTAAAGATGGCGCGGCCCTGCTGAATATGGTGGTGAACGCGAAGACCTATCGCTATAAGGATCAGGGAGAGGAAGGATGAAACAATACTTCGCTCTGACCGCGGCCCTGCTGGTACTGTCCGGCTGTAGCCTGGATGGCTCACACAGTGATCTGCATAAAAAAATGGCGGCGGTAAAGCACAAGCCCAAGGGGCAGATAGAGCCTATCCCGACGTTTACTCCTTACAGCCCGTATGTATACAGCGCGGCCGCACTGCGCAGTCCATTTATTCGCCCGGTACTGGAGGCGGACCAGCGTTTGGTGGGGCGCAAGCTCGACGTGGCGCCGGACCTGAATCGACAGAAAGAACTGCTGGAGCGTTACCCGTTCGACGGGCTTTCCATGGTGGGGACCCTTTCCCGCGGTGGGCAGCTGTGGGCTCTGGTTAACGATGGTGACGGTGGAATTCATCGCATCACCATTGGCAATTACATGGGTAAAAATCATGGGCGTGTAGTCAACGCCTCATCGTCACAGATCGATGTACTGGAAATTGTGCCGGATGGCACCGGCGGCTGGATTGAACGGCCGCGGGCACTGACTTTGGAAGACAAGGACAACTAAAAAATGATCACCAAGCATCTCGCCAGCGTATTGGCGCGGGTAGCCAATGCATTGCCGTGCCTGAAAGCGCAGCTGCTGGGCCTGCTTCTACTGCCACTGGCAGCGCCAACCCTGGCCAGCCAGTTGAACGATATCCAGTTTTCCGAGCTCCCCGGAAGTCGTCTGCAGCTGCGCCTGACATTCAGTGACGTACCGCCGGAGCCCACGGGTTACACCATTGAGCAGCCAGCACGTATCGTGATGGACTTTGCCGGTGTGGAAAGTGTGCTTCCGGAAAAGAAATACGCACTTGATATCGGTACCGCACGCAGTGCAGTCATCGTATCCAGTGAGGATCGCACCCGTCTGATCCTGAACTTGGACGAGCTACCGGTGTACACCAGCGAGCGCGTGGGCAACCAAGTGGTGCTCGAGGTGGGTGCCGATACAGCGACCACAGCTGCGGTTGCTGCAGCACCGGTGAACAGCGGCATCAATGTCGGCGGTAATCCCCAGTTCAAGGCCGCGGGTAATGTCGCGATCAACAATGTGGATTTCCGTCGTGGTGAGGGTGGTGAAGGCAAGGTGATCGTCAGCCTCACGGATCCCGCGGTGAATATCGATGTGGAGCGCACCCGCGGCAAGATCGTGTTGACCTTCCTTGGTGCCGAGCTGCCGCCGGCACTGCGCCAGCGTCTCGACGTTACCGACTTTGCTACGCCGGTGAATAGCATCAGTGTCGACTACGACGGTCGCAACACGGTTATTTCTGTCGATCCTCACGATGGCGAATACGACTATCTGGCGTATCAGGCGGACACCGAGTACGTGCTTAGTGTGAAGCCTCTCTCCGTTGCTGAGGTGCGCGAGAAGAAGAAAGAATTCCAGTTCACCGGTGAGAAGCTGTCCCTGAACTTCCAGGACATCGAGGTGCGCTCTGTACTGCAGTTGATCGCAGATTTCACCGATCTGAACCTGGTAGCAAGTGATACCGTGCAGGGTCGTATTACTCTGCGCCTTGACGGTGTGCCCTGGGATCAGGCGCTGGAGCTGATCCTCAAGGCCAAAGGCCTGGACAAGCGTCAGGAAGGCAACGTGATCATGGTGGCGCCGGCGGCGGAGATTGCCGAGCGCGAGCGCCGCGAACTCGAGACCCGCAAGCAGCTGGAAGAACTGGCGCCGCTGCGTACCGAATATATTCAGGTCCGCTACGCCGATGCAGGTGAACTATTTACCCTGTTTGCCGGGCAGAAAGGCGGTGGCGGTGGTCAGGGCAATTTTGCTGGTGGCCGCGAAGATCAGGATAATCGCAGTATTCTGTCTTCTCGTGGTAGCGCTATTGTGGATGAGCGGACCAATACCATCATTCTCACCGATACCGAGGAAAAGATTGCCCAGTTCCGCGACCTGATCAGCGCAATTGATATCCCGATCCGCCAGGTCATGATCGAGGCGCGTATCGTGACCGCAAACACTGGTTTCCTGCGTGACATCGGTGTGCGCTGGAGCTATATGGAAGATCACAACGTCAGCGACGATGCGATCGGAATTGGCTCCGGTTCGCAGTTGCCTGGAATTTCCACCGGCGATGGTAATGGACCGGACGTGTCTGCTCCCACTACCTTGCATGATCCAATGCTGGTCGACCTGGGTGTTGCTAACTCGGTGGGCAGCGTTGCCTATGCCATTCTTAAGAATGACTTCCTGCTCGGTCTTGAGTTGTCTGCTCTGGAAGATGTAGGCAAGGCGGAAATCGTTTCCCAGCCTAAAGTAGTTACCGGTGACAAACAGGAAGCGAGCATCCGCTCCGGTGTGGAAATTCCGTACCTGGAAGCCACTTCCTCCGGTGCTGCATCGGTAACCTTCAAGGAAGCGGTGCTGCTGCTGAATGTGACCCCGCAGATCACGCCGGATGACAACATCATCATGAATCTGAACATCGACCAGAACAGTGTCGGTGAACTGTTCACCAACGTGATCACCGGTGCACAGATTCCAGCGATCAATGTGAACTCGCTGCAGACCAAGGTGCTGGTATCGAACGGTGAAACCATCGTGCTGGGTGGCATTTTTGAGGCGCAGACTCTGGAAGGCGAGACCAAGGTACCGTTCCTTGGGGATATTCCTTTCCTCGGTCACCTGTTCAAGCGCACCAGCCGTGAAGAGGACAAGCGCGAGCTGCTGATCTTCATCACGCCGCGCATCATGCAAGACGAGTTCCTCTCCTTCAGCAAGTGATCACTCAGCCTATCTTTCTGGTCGGCCCCATGGGGGCCGGCAAGTCCACCATCGGTAAATTACTGGCAGCCCAACTCGGGCTGCCTTTTGCCGATTCGGATAAAGTCCTCGAAGACCGTACCGGCGCGGACATCCCCTGGATATTTGACGTTGAGGGCGAGGCCGGATTCCGTCGTCGCGAAAGCGAGGTGCTCGCTGATCTCTGCAACGGCCAGCCCCAGGTTGTGGCCACCGGCGGAGGCATTGTGCTGCTGCCAGAGAACCGTGCGTTGCTCAAAGCTCAGGGATTTGTCGTGTACCTGCGGGCGAGCCTGGACCAGCTGGTAGAGCGCACCTCCAAAAACAGCAACCGGCCACTATTGCAGGTGTCTGATCCCAAGGCCAAGTTGCAGGAAATCCTCCAGCAGCGGGAAGCCTTTTACAGCGAGGTTGCGGACCTGATCTGTGATACCGACGACTGCACGCCGCGACAGGCGTCGAACATGGTCGCCGAGCGTCTGCAAGAGAGTGCCGACTGCTGAATCGCAGTTCCAGCCTTGCCGAGTCCTTTAACTGCACCATTGCCTGTCAGAATATCCCCGCGCGCAGATGATTGTGCTGGCGCGACTTCGTATGGGTGCGGACGGCTTGTGCTAGAGTGCCCACCTTTCCAACCTCAGATCTGTTCTATGTGCGCTAAAGGGAGTAGCCATGCACAGCCTTCATGTCGACCTGGGTGACCGCAGTTACCCCATCCTGATCGGTAGCGGCCTGCTTAAACAGTCCACGCATTTCGAAAAAGCTATACGCGGCAAGCAGGTACTGGTGGTGACCAACGAAACCATCGCACCGCTGTACCTGGAAACCTTGCTCGGAAGTCTGAGTGGCTTTGGCAAGGTCGACAGTGTGCAACTGCCAGATGGGGAGGCGTTCAAGACACTGGATACCCTCAATCGCGTTTTCGACACGCTGCTGGAAGCGCGTCACGATCGCAGTACCACGATTGTGGCGCTCGGTGGGGGAGTGATTGGCGATATGAGTGGTTTTGCCGCTGCCTGTTACCAGCGCGGTGTGGACTTCGTGCAAGTGCCTACCACCCTGCTGTCCCAGGTAGATTCATCCGTCGGTGGTAAGACCGGGGTCAATCACCCGCTGGGCAAAAATATGATTGGCGCCTTCTACCAGCCACAACTGGTACTGATCGATATCGAGACATTGAACACGCTGCCAGACCGCGAGCTCTCTGCGGGCATCGCTGAAGTCATCAAGTACGGGCTGATCTGTGACGCCGATTTTTTCCAGTGGCTGGAGCAGAATATGGATGCGCTATTGGCGCGGGATCCCCAGGCACTGGCGTACGCGGTGGAGCGCAGCTGTGCAGACAAGGCCGCGGTGGTCGCCGAGGACGAGCGCGAGTCCGGACGTCGCGCGATTCTCAATTTCGGCCACACATTTGGTCACGCCATTGAAGCGGTACAGGGTTACGGCAACTGGCTGCACGGTGAGGCGGTGGCTGCAGGCATGGTGATGGCAGCGGAATTGTCGAGACTGCGGGGCTGGATCGGGCAACAGGAGGTAGATCGCCTGCGCGCCCTGCTAAGCAAGGCCAAACTCCCGCAACAATCCCCTGCAGATATGACAGTGGACGATTACTTGCAGGCAATGTCCGTGGATAAAAAGGTGCAGGATGGCAAATTGCGCCTTGTGCTGCTTCACGCCTTGGGAGATGCGCAGATTGTTGCCGATACCCCCCGGGAGCAGCTGATAGAAGCTCTGCACGCCTGTGGCGCCAGATGATGGAATAACTGGAATAGATGTTGCGTGAGTATTCTTTAGCGAACAACCGGTGCAAAAGAAGATAAATCGGTTAAACCCCCTGTGAACAGCGAAAAAAACTGACGAATCTTGCAATTGCAGGGGGGCACGAGTAATATTGCGCGCCCCCTCGGTGAAAGCCGGGGAAATGAGCTAATAACAACAAACGCAGGCTCGCATTTAGCGAGACACACCCAAGCCCCTCACGCGGGCTTTTTTTGTCATTGGGGTACCGAAATCTCAGTGGAATCTGCGGCACCTTTGGCTCGAAAGTAGATAAATATACCCCCCGTAGCAGCCTGCGGGCTGTGAACCGATCGTCACTGCAAGAGATCCGTGGTGGCCCGTCGGGATCGGAGGGGTAGCGATAACACTTTGAGGAATTCTATGGGTAGCGGTCTGTATCGATTGGATGAGTTCAAAGATAACTGTGGCTTTGGACTGATTGCCCACCTGAAGGGCCAAACCAGCCACAAGTTACTGCAGACGGCGATTGAATCGCTGACTTGCATGACTCACCGCGGTGGTATTGCCGCCGATGGCAAAACCGGCGACGGCTGTGGCCTTTTGCTGCAAAAGCCGGACGGTTTTCTGCGCACCGTGGCCAAAGAACAGTTTGGCCAGGATCTGAGCGACCTGTATGCGGTTGGCTCGATCATGTTGCCGCTGGACGAGGCTGACGCCGCCAGCGCGCGCGCCATTCTCGAAAACGCGGTGCAAGAGCAGGGCCTGCGTGTGGCCGGTTGGCGTGTGGTTCCGACGAACGAGGAATGCCTGGGGCCCATCGCCAAGGAAAGTCTGCCGCGTTTTGAACACCTGCTGATCAACAACGCGGAATCTGCGCTGGAACAGCAGCAATTCAACGCACGCCTGTTTGTGGCTCGCCGCAAGGCGGAGCAGCAGCTGACCGACGCCACCTATATCGGCAGTCTGTCCACCTCGGTACTGTCATATAAAGGACTGATGATGCCGGCGGACCTGCCGGCTTTCTTCCCGGACCTGGCAGACCCGCGTCTGGAAACCGCCATCTGCGTTTTCCACCAGCGCTTCTCCACCAACACCATGCCACGCTGGCCGCTGGCACAGCCGTTCCGCATGCTGGCGCACAACGGTGAGATCAATACCATCACCGGTAACCGCAACTGGTCTGTGGCGCGTACTAACAAGTTCATTACCGAGTTGGTGCCGGAGCTGTCCGAGCTGCAGCCGCTGGTGAACCGTGTGGGCTCTGACTCCTCCAGTCTGGACAATATGCTGGAGCTGCTCACGGTGGGCGGTATCGATATGCACCGCGCTATCCGCATGCTGGTACCGCCGGCATGGCAGAACGTGGACACCATGGATTCCGATCTGCGTGCATTCTACGAATACAACT
Organism: Microbulbifer mangrovi; assembly: GCF_002009015.1. Classification (GTDB taxonomy): domain Bacteria; phylum Pseudomonadota; class Gammaproteobacteria; order Pseudomonadales; family Cellvibrionaceae; genus Microbulbifer; species Microbulbifer mangrovi. Next base: position 11,087 of record NZ_LZDE01000251.1, read on the forward strand.
CCATGCACATGGAGCCCTGGGACGGCCCTGCTGGTCTGGTACTCACTGACGGCCGTCACGCTGTTTGTACCCTGGACCGCAACGGCCTGCGCCCGTCCCGCTGGGTGATCACCAAGGACGACTTCATCACCGTGGCGTCCGAAGTGGGTACTTACCAATACGACCCGGCTGATGTGGTTGCCAAGGGCCGCCTGGGCCCGGGCCAGATTCTGTCGGTGGATACCCTGAAGGGCGAGCTGCGTCACACTGCCGAAGTGGATGGCGAGCTGAAGAAAGCGCAGCCCTACAAGAAGTGGCTGAAGGAAAAGGCCCGCCGCATCCGCTCTACCCTGGTAACTGCGCCGGTGGACAACAACTTTTCCATGGACCAGTTCAAGGTCTACCAGAAGCTGTTCAGTTCCTCGCTGGAAGAGCGCGATCAGGTGATCCGTCCGCTGGCCGAAGCGGGCCAAGAAGCCGTGGGATCCATGGGTGACGATACCCCCATGGCGGTGTTGTCCGAGGGCAACCGCTGCCTGTACGACTATTTCCGTCAGCAGTTTGCGCAGGTCACCAACCCGCCCATCGACCCGTTGCGGGAAACCATTGTCATGTCCCTGGAAACTTGCCTGGGCCGTGAAAAATCCGTGTTCGAGGAAACCGTCGAGCACGCCGACCGGGTGATCCTGTCGTCCCCGGTACTGTCGCACATGAAGTACACCGCGCTGCTGGATCTGGGGCGCGAAGAATTCACAGCGAGAGTTTTCGACCTGAATTACGACCCGGCGCAACTGGACCTGAAGAGCGCCATCGAAAAACTGTGCAGTGATGTGGCCGATTCCGTGCGCAAGGATGGCACCGTGGTTGTGGTGCTCTCCGATCGTGATATCGAAGAGGGCAAGCTGCCTATCGACGCACTGATGGCCACCGGTGCCGTGCATCACCACTTGGTGCACAATGGACTGCGCTGTGACTCCAATATCGTGGTGGATACCGCCACGGCGCGGGATTCCCACCAGCTGGCGTGTCTGATCGGTGTGGGTGCCACTGCGGTGCACCCGTATTTCTCTTACAGCATCATCAATCACCTGATCGAAACCGGTGAGTTGCTGCTGGACGCCGCCACCGCACAGAAGAATTACCGCAACGGCATCATCAAAGGCCTGCTGAAGATCCTGTCGAAGATGGGGATCTCTACCATTGCCTCCTATCGTGGTGCATTGCTGTACGAACTGGTTGGCCTGTCTCAGGATGTGATCGACCTGTGCTTCCCGGAAGCGCCCGCCCGGGTGCTGGGTGCCGGCTTTGCCGAGCTGGAAGACGACATGCGTGCGCGTGCACAACTGGCGTGGAAACCGCGCAAGAAAGTTTCTCCCGGTGGTCTGCACAAGTTTGTTTACGGTCAGGAATACCACGCCTTCAACCCGGATGTGGTCAAGGCGTTGCAGGAGGCTGTGCGCACTGGCGACTACGGCGCCTGGCGCGATTACGCGACACTGATCAACCAGCGTCCGGTCGCCACCCTGCGCGATCTGCTGGGCCTGAAAAAAGATGTGCAGCCGATTCCGCTGGACGAAGTGGAGCCTGCAGAAAATATCCTGCGTCGCTTCGACTCTGCTGCCATGTCCCTCGGCGCCTTGTCGCCGGAAGCCCACGAGGCGCTGGCCCAGGCCATGAATCGCCTCGGTGGCCGCTCCAACAGCGGCGAGGGCGGTGAGGACCCGGTGCGTTTTGGTACCGACAAGGTCTCCAAGATCAAGCAGATTGCCTCCGGCCGCTTCGGTGTTACTCCGCACTACCTGGTGAATGCCGAAGTGCTGCAGATCAAGGTTGCCCAGGGCGCCAAGCCCGGTGAGGGTGGCCAGCTGCCCGGCGGCAAGGTGAACGAGCTGATCGCACGCCTGCGCTATTCCGTGCCCGGTGTGACCCTGATCTCGCCGCCGCCGCACCACGATATCTATTCCATCGAAGATCTGGCGCAGCTGATCTACGACCTGAAGCAGGTCAACCCGGATGCGCTGGTTTCGGTAAAACTGGTATCGCGCCCCGGCGTGGGCACCATTGCCGCAGGTGTGGCGAAAGCCTACGCGGATCTGATCACCATCTCCGGTTACGACGGCGGTACCGCGGCGAGTCCGATTACCTCCATTCGTTACGCCGGTTCCCCGTGGGAGCTGGGGCTGGCGGAAACTCACCAGACCCTGCGTGCCAACGACCTGCGCGGCAATGTCCGCGTGCAGACCGACGGCGGTCTGAAATCTGGTCTCGACGTGGTCAAGGCGGCCATGCTCGGCGCCGAGAGCTTCGGTTTCGGTACCGCGCCGATGGTGGCGCTGGGCTGTAAGTACCTGCGTATTTGTCACCTGAACAACTGCGCTACCGGTGTCGCTACCCAGAACAAGGATCTGCGTGACGATCACTACATCGGCACCGTGGAAATGGCGATGAACTTCTTCAAGTTCGTGGCCGAGGAAACCCGCGAGTGGATGGCGAGCCTGGGCGTACGCACCATGGACGAACTGGTGGGCCGCGTGGACCTGCTGGAGACCCTGGAAGGTCGCACTGCCAAGCAGAAAACCCTGGACCTGTCGCCACTTCTGCACACCGATGCATTGCTCGACAGCAAGCCGCAGACCTGTCAGCAGGCCAAGAACGAACCGTGGGACAAGGGCCTGCTGGCCGAGCGTATGGTGGAAGAAACCCTTCCCTCTATCGAAAACTTGGCCGGTGGCGAGTTCAGCTTCAACCTCACCAACTGCGACCGTTCCATCGGTGCGCGCCTGTCCGGTGAGATTGCCAAGCGCCACGGCAACCAGGGCATGGTCGATGCACCGATCAAGCTGCGTCTCACCGGTGTCGCCGGTCAGTCCTTTGGTGTATGGAATGCCGGTGGCCTGGAGATGTACCTGGAAGGCGACGCCAACGACTATGTAGGCAAGGGCATGGCCGGCGGCAAGCTGGTAATCCGTCCGCCCCAGGGTAGCGAGTTCGCGTCCGAGGAGACCAGTATCGTCGGCAACACCTGTCTGTACGGTGCTACCGGCGGCAAGCTGTTCGCCTCCGGCTGTGCCGGCGAGCGCTTCGGTGTGCGCAACTCCGGTGCCTTTGCGGTGGTGGAAGGCGCTGGCGATCACTGCTGTGAATACATGACCGGCGGCATGATCGCGGTGCTCGGCAAAACCGGGGTTAACTTCGGTGCCGGTATGACCGGTGGCTTCGCCTATGTGCTGGATATGGATCGCGATTTCTTCGACAAGTGCAACCACGAGCTGATCGAGCTGCGCCGTATCAGCAGCGAGAGCCTGGAGGAATACCAGAGCCACCTGCGCGAAGTGATCGAGGAATTCGTCGCCGAGACCGGCAGTGCCTGGGGTGAGGAGTTGCTCGACAACTTCGACGATTACCTCAACAAATTTTGGTTGGTGAAGCCGAAGGCTGCCAGCCTCGCCGGACTGCTGTCCGATGTACGCAAGCGCGGCGAATAAGGGGGATATTTACTTATGTCACAGCGTCTCAACAACGATTTCCAGTTTGTCGACGTGGGCCGAGTGGACCCCGCCAAGAAAGACATCATCACGCGCACCAATCAGTTCGTGGAGATCTACCAGCCTTACACCGAGAAGCAGGTAGCCAGCCAGGCACACCGTTGTCTGGATTGCGGTAACCCCTACTGTGAGTGGAAGTGTCCGGTACACAACTACATCCCGAACTGGCTGCGTCTGATCAGTGAAGGCAACATCATGGAAGCGGCGGAGCTGAGTCACCAGACCAACTCCCTGCCGGAAGTGTGCGGCCGCGTGTGTCCGCAGGACCGTCTGTGTGAAGGGGCCTGTACCCTGAACGACGGTTTCGGTGCAGTAACCATCGGCAACGCCGAGAAATACATTACCGATACCGCGTTCGCACTGGGCTGGCGCCCGGACATGAGCGCGGTGAAAAAGACCGACAAGCGTGTTGCCGTGGTCGGTGCCGGCCCCGCGGGTCTTGCCTGTGCGGACGTGCTGGTGCGCAACGGTGTACAGCCTGTGGTATTCGACAAGTACCCGGAAATTGGCGGCCTGCTGACCTTCGGTATCCCGGAGTTCAAGCTGGAAAAATCCGTGATGCAGCAGCGTCGCGCGATTTTTACCGAGATGGGCGTGGAGTTCTGCCTGGAAACCGAGATCGGCAAGGACATTACCTTCGACCAGCTGATGGCCGACTATGATGCGGTGTTCCTGGCGATGGGTACCTACAACTACATGAAAGGCGGCTTCCCCGGTGAAGACCTGCCGGGTGTGTACGACGCATTGCCGTTCCTGGTAGCCAACGTGAACCGCAACCTGGGCTTTGAGAAGAGTCCGGAAGATTTCATTTCGGTGGAAGACAAGCGCGTTGTGGTTCTGGGTGGTGGTGACACCGCGATGGACTGTAACCGTACTTCTATCCGCCAGGGTGCCAAGCGCGTGACCTGTGCCTACCGCCGTGACGAGGAAAACATGCCCGGTTCCCGCCGCGAGGTGGCGAATGCGAAGGAAGAGGGCGTACGCTTCCTGTTCAACCGCCAGCCGGTGGAGATTGTCGGAGACGGCAAGGTGGAAGGTGTTAAGGTCGTAACCACCAAGCTCGGTGAGCCCGATGAAAACGGCCGTCGCCGTCCGGAGGTAATCCCTGGTTCCGAAGAAATCATCCCCGCAGATATCGTACTGGTAGCCTTCGGCTTCCGCCCGAGCCCCGCTGAGTGGTTCGGTGACCACAATATCGAGGTTGCCGACTGGGGTGGTGTTGTCGCACCTGAGAAGCAGGAATACAAATTCCAGACTTCCAACGAAAAAGTCTTTGCCGGTGGCGATATGGTTCGCGGTTCTGACCTCGTTGTTACCGCTATCTGGGAAGGGCGTCAGGCCGCTGAAGGTATTCTCGATTTCCTCGAAGTTTAATTTTAGTCCGTGGTCCCGATAGTTGGGTTATGTGGCGGCTCTGCTACCGATAAAGGTTTGCCAGACACGTCGTGAACCCATCCATGGGGACTCTTCCGCGAGGTCCCTCTCGC
>NZ_LZDE01000252.1 GCF_002009015.1 Microbulbifer mangrovi
TGGAACGTTCAAACTTTTCTTTTCCCATTTTCAATGTCCTCTAGCTAAAAGAAGTTAGGAAATTAGCCTTTGTTTTTCGCAATGATTTCGTCAGCGACGTTTTTCGGCGCTTCAGCGTACTTCAGGAATTCCATGGTGTAGGTCGCACGGCCCTGGGTAGCTGAACGCAGGTCAGTGGCGTAACCGAACATCTCGGCCAGCGGCACTTCAGCGTTAACAACCTTACCGGAGGCACTGTCGTCCATACCTTGGATCAGACCACGACGACGATTGAGGTCACCCACAACGTCACCCATGTTCTCTTCCGGGGTAACCACTTCCACTTTCATCATAGGCTCGAGCAGAACCGCGCCGCCAACATCAGCCAGCTTCTTGGTTGCCATGGAACCTGCGATCTTGAACGCCATTTCGTTGGAGTCCACATCGTGGAAAGAGCCGTCGTACAGGGTAGCCTTCAGGCCCAGCAGCGGGTAGCCAGCCAGAACACCGTTCTGCATCTGCTCTTCGATACCCTTCTGTACCGCCGGAATGTATTCCTTCGGTACCACACCACCAACGATGGCGTTTTCGAATTCCAGGCCTTCCTGGGACTCGTCTTCTGCCGGCTCGAACTTCACCCATACGTGACCGTACTGACCGCGACCACCGGACTGACGAACGAACTTGCCTTCGATCTCAGAGGTGTTGCGGATAGTTTCACGATAGGCCACCTGCGGCTTACCAATGTTGGCCTCAACGTTGAATTCACGACGCATACGGTCAACGATGATGTCCAGGTGCAGCTCACCCATACCGGAGATGATGGTCTGGCCGGTCTCTTCGTCGGTCTTAACGCGGAAAGAGGGGTCTTCCTGAGCCAGCTTGCCCAGTGCGATACCCATTTTTTCCTGGTCCGGCTTGGACTTCGGCTCTACCGCTACGGAGATTACCGGCTCCGGGAACTCCATGCGCTCGAGAACGATCTTGGCGTCTTCAGCACACAGGGTATCACCAGTGGTCACGTCCTTCAGGCCGATCGCAGCAGCGATGTCGCCCGCCAGTACTTCTTTGATCTCTTTGCGGTCGTTGGAGTGCATCTGCACCATACGGCCGACACGCTCTTTCTTCTGCTTCACGGAGTTGTATACCGCGGTGCCGCTTTCCAGCTTACCGGAATACACACGGAAGAAAGTCAGAGTACCAACGAAGGGATCGGTAGCGATTTTGAATGCCAGTGCAGCGAAGGGGGCATCGTCGTCGGCCGGACGAGTCTCAACAGTCTCATCGGCGTCCAGCAGAGTACCTTCGATTTCACGCACCTGGTTCGGCGCAGGCAGGTATTCGATAACCGCGTCCAGCATGGCCTGTACGCCCTTGTTCTTGAACGCAGAGCCGCCCAGAACCGGTACGATTTCGTTGGCCAGAGTGCGCTGACGGATAGCTGCCTTGATTTCCTCTTCGGACAGCTCACCTTCTTCCAGGTATTTTTCCATCAGCTCTTCGGTCGCTTCCGCCGCTGCTTCCACCAGGAACTCGCGCATTTCTTCGCACTCGTCCTGCATGTCAGCCGGGATGTCGGCGTAGTCGAAAGTCATACCCATGTCTTCTTCGTTCCACAGGATGGCTTTCATTTTGACCAGGTCGACTACACCTTTGAACTCGTCTTCGGAGCCAATGGTCATCTGCAGCGGAACAGCGTTCGCGTTCAGACGGGTCTTCAGCTGGCCGACAACCTTGCGGAAGTCTGCACCGGCGCGGTCCATCTTGTTCACGAATACCATGCGCGGCACTTCGTATTTGTTGGCCTGACGCCATACAGTTTCGGTCTGCGGCTGCACACCGGAAGAGCCACACAGAACAACAACAGCGCCGTCCAGTACACGCAGGGAGCGCTCCACCTCAATGGTGAAGTCAACGTGTCCGGGGGTGTCGATGATGTTTACGCGATGCTGCGGAAACTGCTGCTGCATGCCAGCCCAGAAACAGGTGGTCGCTGCAGAGGTGATGGTGATACCACGCTCCTGCTCCTGCTCCATCCAGTCCATGGTTGCGGCACCCTCGTGCACCTCACCAATTTTGTGGGACAGACCGGTGTAGAACAGTACGCGCTCGGTAGTCGTGGTTTTACCGGCGTCTACGTGGGCGCAGATACCGATATTGCGATAGCGTTCGATAGGCGTTTTACGTGCCACAGTTGTATCCTCGATATAACGGCAAAAGGCAGCTGAGCTCAAGTTAAAAAACTAGCCCTGCTGCCTTTCGGTTTTAATTTCCGATGTGGGTATTCATCAGACTTAGAAGCGCCACTATCTTAGAAACGATAGTGGGAGAACGCTTTGTTGGCTTCCGCCATACGATGCACGTCTTCACGCTTCTTGACCGCGCCGCCCTTGTTCTGGGAAGCATCGATCATTTCATTGGCCAGACGCTGGGCCATGGACTTCTCGCCGCGCTTACGGGAGAAATCTACCAGCCAGCGCATTGCCAGCGCGGTACGACGTGCGGGACGCACTTCTACCGGCACCTGGTAGGTAGCACCACCAACACGACGGGATTTTACTTCCACCATCGGGGCGATGTTTTCCAGGGACTCTTCAAAAACTTCAATCGGATCTTTGTTCAGCTTTTCTGAAACCAGATCCAGCGCACCGTAAACGATGCTCTCTGCCACAGACTTCTTACCAGAGATCATGACATGGTTCATGAACTTGGCCAGAGTCACGTTCCCGAACTTGGGATCGGGCAGCACTTCGCGCTTGGCGACTACTCGTCTTCTTGGCATGGGATTGCCTCTCTTCAGGGTTACTCTGAGACGCCGCCGTACTAACTTCAATAGTAACTACAAATCGGCGAGCTCAGCCTTACTCCGGTTATTCGTTAAACCGAAACGCAAATTGACCTTTGGGAATTAACCCTTAGGACGCTTGGCGCCGTATTTGGAACGGCCCTGCTTGCGATCGTTTACGCCGGCACAGTCAAGTGCACCGCGTACAGTGTGGTAGCGCACACCCGGCAGGTCTTTTACACGACCGCCGCGAATCAGCACCACGCTGTGCTCCTGCAGGTTGTGGCCTTCACCGCCGATGTACGAAGTTACTTCGTAACCGTTGGTCAGGCGCACACGACAAACTTTACGCAGTGCGGAGTTCGGCTTCTTCGGTGTAGTGGTATACACACGAGTACAAACTCCACGGCGCTGCGGGCTAGCTTGCAGTGCAGGCACGTCGCTTTTTTCAACTTTGCGTTTTCTCGGCTTACGAACCAACTGGTTGATCGTTGCCATTAAAAATCACTCCAAAATAAAACGCCCCCACCTTTACAGCAGCGGGGGCCTATCGTCAGTGCGCGACTTCCGCCCGGCCCATGGACCAACCGGCAATCGCACCCCATTAGCGGGGGCCGCATTCTATAAGCGCGACAACCCCGAGTCAATCACCTGCCGAAGTAAATACTCACATCGGCGGGCAATTGCGATCCGGAACTGGCCGGCTGACCTTCCCACAGAGAAAACCAACCGGTCAGACTTCTCCGTTCCGTCGACCTTATTCCCCGGAAGATTTCAGGGCTTCGGTCAGCGCAGCTTCCACCTCTTCTGCAGAAGGACCTTCGGCGTAGCCTTGGGTCACCTGCTGGGTGCGCTTGCGTTTGCGCTCTGCGTGGTAGGCCAGACCGGTACCGGCCGGGATCAGACGACCCACTACCACGTTTTCCTTCAGACCACGCAGGCTGTCTTCCTTGCCGGTTACTGCCGCTTCGGTCAGCACTCGGGTGGTCTCCTGGAAGGAGGCCGCAGACAGGAAGGACTCGGTCGCCAGAGACGCTTTGGTAATACCCAGCAGCAGACGCTCGAACTGCGCGGGCTGCTTGCCTTCGGCACGCAGACGCTCGTTCTCTTCCACTACGCGCTGGTATTCAACCTGGTCGCCTTTGATGAACTCGGAGTCACCCATCTCGAGGATTTCAACTTTACGCAGCATCTGACGCACGATGGTTTCAATGTGCTTGTCGTTAATGCCTACACCCTGGAGGCGGTAAACCTCCTGAATCTCGTTGGTGATGTAGCGCGCCAGCTCTTCCACACCCTTCAGACGCAGAATGTCGTGCGGGTTGGACGGGCCGTCGGAAATCACCTCGCCCTTCTCTACGGTTTCACCCTCGAACACGGTCAGCTGGCGATGCTTCGGAATCAGTACTTCGTAGTGATCCTTGCCGTTGGCCAGCGGCTTGCCATCTTTCGGGGTGATCTGCAGGCGAACCTTGCCCTTGGTCTCTTTACCAAAGGACACGGTGCCTGAGATCTCCGCCAGGATTGACGGCTCTTTCGGCTTACGCGCTTCGAACAGGTCGGCAACACGCGGCAGACCACCGGTGATGTCCTTGGTACCGCCGGATTCCTGCGGAATACGTGCGACGATGTCACCCACGTTCACCTTGTCGCTGTCCTTCAGGCTCAGGATCGCGCGCGGCGGCAGTGCGTAGTGCGCCGGTGCGTTGGAGTTGGCCAGGGTCAGCTCTTCACCGTTCTCGTCGACCAGGGTTACGGCCGGACGCAGGTCTTTACCTGCCGCCGGGCGCTCCGCCGGATCGATGATCTCGATGGAGGACAGGCCGGTAATCTCATCGGTCTGCTTGCGGATGGACAGGCCTTCTTCCATACCAGACAGCTTCACCCAACCGGCAACTTCGGTGATGATCGGGTGGGTGTGCGGGTCCCACTTGGCCACAATCTGGCCACCGTCAATGCTGGAACCTTCGTCGACACTGATCACAGCACCATACGGTAGTTTGTAACGCTCGCGCTCACGACCCGCAGGGTCGGCTACCGCCAGCTCACCCGAGCGGGAGACCGCTACCAGGTTGCCACTTTCGGTTTTAACGGTCTTCACATTGTGCAGACGTACAGTACCGGGCTGCTTGACCTGAATGCTGTCAGCAGCAGAGGCACGGCTCGCCGCACCACCAATGTGGAAGGTACGCATGGTCAGCTGGGTGCCCGGCTCACCAATGGACTGGGCTGCAACAACCCCCACGGATTCACCCGGGTTGGCGCGGTGGCCACGGGCCAGGTCGCGACCGTAACACTGGGCACAGATACCGTGGGCAGTTTCACAGGAAATCGCGGAACGCACGATAACCTCGTCGATACCCATACCTTCGATGCGCTCTACCCAGGCTTCGTCGATCATGGTACCGGCCGGAACGGCAATCTCTTCGCTGCCCGGTTTGATGACGTCACGCGCCACAACACGGCCGAGGATACGGTCACCCAGGGACTCGATCACGTCGCCGCCCTCGATCACCGGCGCCATGGTCAGGCCATCGTCGGTGCCACAGTCAATCTCGGTGATTACCACGTCCTGCGCCACGTCTACCAGACGACGAGTCAGGTAACCGGAGTTCGCGGTTTTCAGTGCGGTATCCGCAAGACCTTTACGAGCACCGTGGGTCGAGATGAAGTACTGCAGTACGCTCAGACCTTCGCGGAAGTTCGCGGTAATGGCGTTTTCGATAATGGAGCCATCCGGACGCGCCATCAGGCCACGCATACCGGCCAGCTGACGAATCTGCGCTTCAGAACCACGAGCACCGGAGTCCGCGTACATGTATACGGAGTTGAATGAGTCCTGTTCGGTCTCTTTACCTTCGCGATCGATTACCGGCTCTTTCTTGATACCGGCCATCATCGCCTGGGTCACCTTGTCATTGGTACGGGACCAAACGTCGATGACCTTGTTGTATTTCTCGCCCGCAGTTACCAGACCGGACGCGAACTGGGTTTCGATTTCCTTCACTTCCTCTTCCGCGGAAGCGATCAGCTCGGCTTTTGCCGCCGGAATCTCGAAGTCGTTCACACCGATGGAGGAACCGGACTTGGTGGAGAAGTCGAAACCGGTGTACATCAGCTGGTCAGCAAAGATGACGGTCGCCTTCAGGCCTACCTTGCGGTAACACTCGTTCAGAACGCGGGAGATCGCCTTCTTCTTCATCGGCTGGTTGACGTACTCGAACGGCAGGCCTTCCGGCACGATGTTCCACAGCAGCGCACGACCGACAGTGGTGTCGTAAATAGTGCGGGTAACCTGCTTCTCACCGTCTTCGCCGATGGAGGTCTCGTCGATACGCACCTTGATCTTCGCCTGCAGACCTACCTGCTTGGCGTAGAACGCGCGGCTGACTTCCTTGATATCGGAGAAGGACATGCCCTCACCTTTATCGTTTACTCGCTCACGGGTCATCCAGTACAGACCCAGCACCACGTCCTGGGACGGTACGATGATCGGCTCACCGTTGGCGGGCGACAGGATGTTATTGGTGGACATCATCAGCGCGCGGGATTCCAGCTGCGCTTCGATAGTCAGCGGTACGTGTACCGCCATCTGGTCACCGTCGAAGTCGGCGTTGTACGCCGCACACACCAGTGGGTGCAGCTGGATTGCTTTACCCTCAATCAGGACCGGCTCGAACGCCTGGATACCCAGACGGTGCAGGGTCGGTGCACGGTTCAGCAGTACCGGGTGCTCGCGGATCACCTCGTCGAGGATATCCCACACCACCGCTTCTTCGCGCTCGACCATTTTCTTGGCCGCCTTGATGGTGGTGGCCAGGCCGCGGGTTTCCAGCTTGCCGAAAATGAACGGCTTGAACAGCTCGAGGGCCATTTTCTTCGGCAGACCACACTGGTGCAGACGCAGGGTCGGACCAACCACGATCACGGAACGGCCGGAGTAGTCAACACGCTTACCCAGCAGGTTCTGACGGAAACGACCCTGTTTACCCTTGATCATGTCAGCCAGGGACTTCAGCGGGCGCTTGTTGGAACCGGTAATGGCGCGACCGCGACGACCGTTGTCCAGCAGTGCGTCCACGGACTCCTGCAGCATACGCTTTTCGTTGCGCACGATGATGTCCGGCGCATTCAGCTCGAGCAGGCGCTTCAGGCGGTTGTTACGGTTGATCACGCGACGGTACAGATCGTTCAGGTCGGAAGTCGCGAAGCGGCCACCGTCCAGCGGTACCAGCGGACGCAGATCCGGCGGCAGAACCGGCAGAGCCTGCATGATCATCCACTCCGGCTTGTTGCCGGATTTGTAGAAGGCTTCCAGCAGCTTGAGGCGCTTGGACAGCTTCTTGATCTTGGTCTCGGAGTTGGTCGCCGGAATCTCTTCGCGCAGGCGCTGGATTTCGGACGGCAGCTCGATGTCGTTCATCAGCTCCTGGATGGCTTCAGCACCCATCTTGGCTTCGAACTCGTCGGCGAACTCTTCCATCGCTTCGAAGTACTGTTCGTCGTTCAGCAGCTGACCGCGCTCCAGGGTGGTCATACCCGGATCGGTAACCACGTAGGATTCGAAGTACAGCACGCGCTCGATATCGCGCAGGGTCATGTCCAGCAGCAGGCCGATACGGGACGGCAGGGATTTCAGGAACCAGATGTGCGCGACCGGGCTCGCCAGCTCAATGTGGCCCATGCGCTCACGACGCACCTTGGCCTTGGTTACTTCAACACCGCACTTTTCGCAGATGATGCCGCGGTGCTTCATGCGCTTGTACTTACCGCACAGGCACTCGTAGTCCTTTACCGGGCCAAAGATCTTGGCACAGAACAGGCCTTCACGCTCCGGCTTGAAGGTACGGTAGTTGATGGTCTCGGGCTTTTTCACTTCGCCGTAAGACCAGGAACGGATCATTTCTGGCGAAGCCAGACCGATACGGATCGCGTCAAATTCTTCCAGCTGCTCCTGGGCTTTCACCAGGTTTAACAAATCTTTCAAGGCCTTTCCTCCACTAGGGGGTAGTCAACCCGGCCAACTGCTTCTGGGGCCGGGAGCGCCGGCGGTGTTTCACAACCGCCGGCCTCTATCTACTAAATCCGATTGTTACCGGTCTTACTCGTTTTCCAGCTCGAAGTTCATACCCAGCGAGCGGATTTCCTTGACCAGTACGTTGAAGGATTCGGGCATGCCCGGCTCCATGCGGTGGTCGCCATCCACGATGTTCTTGTACATCTTGGTACGACCTTCAACGTCATCGGATTTGACCGTGAGCATTTCCTGCAGGGTGTAAGCGGCACCGTATGCTTCCAGTGCCCACACTTCCATCTCACCGAAACGCTGACCACCGAACTGCGCCTTACCACCCAGCGGCTGCTGGGTAACCAGGCTGTAGGAGCCGGTAGAACGCGCGTGCATCTTGTCGTCTACCAGGTGGTTCAGCTTCAGCATGTACATGTAGCCCACGGTGACCGGACGCTCGAAAGAGTCACCCGTTCGGCCGTCGTACAGTGTGATCTGTCCGGAATCCGGGATGTCTGCGAGACGCAGCAGCTTCTTGATCTCAGGCTCTGCGGCACCGTCGAATACCGGGGTCGCCATGGGTACACCGCGACGCAGGTTTTCAGACATCGCCATCACTTCCTGGTCAGACAGCTCGTCCAGCTCTTCCTTGTTACCGCCGGTGGAGTTGTAGACCTCTTCCAGGAATCCGCGGATTTTGGCCGCTTCCTGCTTTTCCTTGACCATGCGATCAATCTTCACACCCAGACCCTTGGCGGCCATACCCAGGTGCATCTCCAGAACCTGCCCCACGTTCATACGGGACGGTACACCCAGCGGGTTCAGAACCACGTCTACCGGCTCGCCGTTCTCGTCGTACGGCATGTCTTCCACAGGCTTGATCACGGAGATCACACCTTTGTTACCGTGACGACCGGCCATCTTGTCGCCGGGCTGGATGCGACGCTTGATCGCCAGGTATACCTTGACGATTTTCAGCACGCCCGGCGCCAGATCGTCGCCAGATTCCAGTTTTTTCTTCTTGTCTTCGAACTGCTCGTCGAGCAGCTTGCGACGCTCTTTCAGCTGCGCTTCGGCTTTTTCCAGCTGCTCGTTCAGGCTCTCTTCTGCCATGCGCAGCTTGAACCAGTCTTCGCGCGGCAGGCCAGCCAGAACTTCAGCGTTCAGCACATCACCCTTCTTCACGCCCTTGCCACCGGCGACCTTCTGGCCGTCCAGTGCCGCCGCCAGACGCTCAAAGGTGGCGCCTTCCACGATGCGGTATTCCTCGTTGAGGTCCTTGCGAACTTCGTCGAGCTGGGCTTTTTCGATCGCCAGGGAGCGCTGGTCTTTCTGCAGACCGTCGCGGGTGAATACCTGTACGTCGATCACGGTACCGCGGGTACCGGACGGTGCGCGCAGGGAGGTATCTTTAACGTCAGACGCCTTCTCACCGAAGATCGCACGCAGCAGTTTTTCTTCCGGGGTCAGCTGGGCCTCACCTTTCGGGGTTACCTTACCGACCAGGATATCGCCGGCACCGACTTCCGCACCGATGTACACGATGCCGGACTCATCCAGCTTGTTCAGCGCAGACTCGCCCACATTGGGGATATCCGCGGTGATTTCCTCACTGCCCAGCTTGGTGTCACGGGCAATACAGGTCAGCTCCTGAATGTGGATGGTGGTGAAGCGGTCTTCCTGCACCACGCGCTCGGATACGAGGATGGAGTCCTCGAAGTTGTAGCCGTTCCAGGGCATGAACGCGATGCGCATGTTCTGGCCCAGAGCCAGCTCGCCCAGGTCGACGGACGGGCCGTCGGCGAGGATATCGCCGCGCGCTACAACGTCACCGGTCTTAACGATCGGACGCTGGTTGATACAGGTGTTCTGGTTGGAGCGGGTGTACTTGGTCAGACCGTACAGATCCACACCCGCGTCACCGGCTTCCACCTCTTCGTCGCGCACGCGCACAACCACACGGCTGGCGTCGACACGCTCGATCACACCGCCGCGCTTGGCCACGATACATACGCCGGAGTCGCGCGCTACGGTGCGCTCCATGCCGGTACCTACCAGCGGCTTTTCAGCGCGCAGGGTCGGAACGGCCTGACGCTGCATGTTCGAGCCCATGAGAGCGCGGTTGGCGTCATCGTGCTCGAGGAACGGAATCATCGCCGCTGCCACGGAAACCACCTGACGGGCGGACACATCCATGTACTGGATTTCGTCCGGGGTCTTCAGGGTGAATTCGTACTGGTAACGCACGCTGACCAGGTCGTCGGTAAAGCGGCCATTTTCGTCGACGGCTGCGGACGCCTGTGCAACAACGAAGTTGGCTTCGTTGATCGCAGACAGGTATTCGATCTGGTCGGTCACCTGACCGTCGACAACCTTGCGGTACGGGCTCTCGAGGAAACCGTAGTGGTTGGCGCGGGCGTAGGTGGCCAGAGAGTTGATCAGACCAATGTTCGGACCTTCCGGTGTCTCAATCGGACATACGCGACCGTAGTGGGTCGGGTGTACGTCGCGCACCTCAAAGCCGGCGCGTTCGCGGGTCAGACCACCCGGGCCCAGTGCAGATACACGGCGCTTGTGGGTAACTTCCGACAGCGGGTTGTTCTGGTCCATAAACTGGGACAGCTGGGAGGAGCCGAAGAACTCCTTCACCGCAGCAGCCACTGGCTTGGCGTTGATCAGATCCTGCGGCATCAGGCCTTCGGATTCCGCCATGGACAGACGCTCTTTCACCGCGCGCTCTACACGTACCAGGCCCACACGGAACTGGTTTTCGGCCATTTCGCCCACGGAACGCACACGACGGTTACCCAGGTGGTCGATATCGTCCACCATGCCGCGACCGTTGCGGATCTCGATCAGGGTCTTGAGCACGTCGACGATGTCTTCCTTGCTCAGGGTGCCCTCACCGGTCTCGTCTTCACGACCCAGGCGACGGTTGAACTTCATGCGGCCAACAGCGGACAGGTCGTAACGCTCGTCGGAGAAGAACAGGTTCTCGAACAGGGACTCTGCAGATTCCTTGGTGGGCGGCTCGCCCGGGCGCATCATGCGGTAGATCTCGACCAGCGCTTCCAGCTGGGTGCGAGACGGATCCGCACGCAGGGTATCGGAAATAAACGGACCGCAGTCGAGGTCGTTGGTGTACAGGGTCTCGAAATTCTTGACGTTCAGGATGCGCAGCTTGGCAACCACTTCGTCGGTGATTTCGGTATTACATTCCACCGCCACTTCGCCGGTGGAATCATCGATGATGTCGTTCGCCAGAACGCGACCGTTCAGGTAGGTCAGCGGAGCTTCAAGCTTCTCTACACCGGCCTTTTCCAGCTGACGGATATGACGCGGGGTAATACGGCGACCTTCCTCAACAATCACCTTGCCGCTGCCGTCCTTGATATCGAAAGAGGCAACATCACCGCGCAGGCGCGATGGGATCAGGTCGAGGCTGACGGTGTCGTCTTCCAGGGTGAACTTGCTGGTGTCGAAGAACATTTCCAGCATTTCCTGGGAGGCATAACCCAGGGCGCGCAGCAGAATGGTCGCCGGCAGCTTGCGGCGACGGTCGATACGCACGTACACGAGATCTTTCGGGTCGAACTCGAAGTCCAGCCAGGAGCCGCGGTAAGGAATCACCCGCGCGGCGTAAAGCAGTTTGCCGGAAGAGTGGGTCTTGCCTTTGTCGTGATCGAAGAATACACCCGGGGAGCGGTGCAGCTGGGATACGATTACACGCTCAGTACCATTGATCACAAAGGTACCGTTTTCGGTCATGAGCGGAATTTCGCCCATGTAGACTTCCTGCTCCTTGATGTCCTTGATGGACTTATTCGCAGATTCTTTATCGTAAATAATCAGGCGTACGCGAACCCGCAGCGGACAGGCGTAAGTCACACCGCGCAGGGTACATTCCTTGACATCGAAGGCAGGTTTGCCGAGGGTGTAGCTAACGTACTCCAGTGCGGCGTTGCCAGAATAACTGACAATCGGAAATACAGACTTGAACGCCGCCTGCAAGCCCATGTCCAGGCGCTCATCCGGGCGCGTGTCGGCCTGAGTAAATTTGCGATACGAGTCCAACTGTATCGCAAGCAGGAAAGGTACATCCATGACCTTAGGCAGCTTGCCAAAATCCTTGCGGATACGTTTTTTCTCAGTGTATGAGTAAGCCATTCATATTCCCCAGCTTGATCGGTGACAAGACTTCATCAGAACTGCGGTCAGTTATCTGACGATACGCAGTCCATCCGGGCGAGAAGTCTCTGCACATTGCGCTACGCTTAAAACAGGTGGTTAAAAATGCACCGCCCTGTGCGCAAACCTCTCGGTTTTTTTGCCATTTGTTGCGCTCCGGTCGTCTTTCCCTGGCGGGAAAAAGCCCCATGCCGCAAACGGCAAAAAGGCCGGCGGACAAATGTCCACCAGCCTTGCCGTCAGTGGTTGATTACGCAGCCACTGACGGTGGTGTGTAGATCCGAATTACTTCAGTTCTACGGTAGCGCCAGCTTCTTCCAGCTCTTTCTTCGCTGCTTCGGCTTCGTCTTTGGACACGCCTTCTTTCAGCGGGCTCGGAGCGCCGTCTACCAGAGCTTTGGCTTCTTTCAGGCCCAGACCAGTGATGCCGCGAACAGCTTTGATCACGTTCACTTTCTTGTCGCCAGCAGAGGCCAGGATTACGTCGAACTCGTCCTTTTCTTCTGCAGCAGCTTCGCCGCCAGCCGGTCCAGCCATAACAGCAGCAGCTGCGGTTACGCCGAACTTCTCTTCCATAGCTTCGATCAGCTCAACAACGTCCTTAACGGACATTTCAGCGATCGCATTGATGATATCTTCTTTAGTCAGAGACATGAGTTAGTACCTGATTTCGTGTGAGCAGGAAACTGCTCGTAATTTCTTTAAAAGTTGAAAACTGCCATTTCGCTTCAGCGAAACAGTTACGCAGCTTCCTGCTCTTTTTGGTCGCGAACGGCCGCAATAGTGCGAACCAGTTTGCCAGCAGAGGCTTCTTTCATGCAGCTCATCAGCTTCGCGATTGCTTCATCGTAAGTCGGCAGGCTTGCCAACAGAGCGATGTCAGTCGCTACGCCTTCGAAGGCGGCACCTTTCAGCTCCAGCTTGTCATTGCCCTTAGCGAACTCCTTGAGGATGCGCGCGCCGGCACCCGGGTGTTCGTTGGAGAAAGCAATGATGCTGGGACCGACGAAGTTCTCAATGAGACATTCGAATTCGGTACCGGCCAGAGCGCGACGCGCCAGAGTATTGCGGACGACTTTCAACCAAACGCCGTTCTCGCGAGCCTCTTTGCGCAGGGCAGTCATGTCGTTCACGGTAACGCCGCGGGAATCCGCAACCACCGCCGACAGAGCACCCTCAGCAGCCTGCTGGACTTCCGCGACAATCGCTTTCTTGTCTACGAGTCCAATAGCCATAGTGTCACTCCTGGATTTGAATGAAGGCCGGGAACTACATGTAAACCCGGCCCGTTCCGGTGCATAAAGCTCAAATCCAGTAAAAATACTGGTTTGGGCACACCGTCTGCGTAGGCTCACCCCCGTGAATGGCCAACCTGGCCTGAGGGCGGATTAAGCGGAGGGCATTTAAACCTCAAACACCCGCCGCACCTACGGTCTTTGACGACCCACCTACCCGCTTGCGCCGGTGGTGGACCCCAAAGTTCTTTTTACTGAACGTTGTCAATTTTCAGAGAATTGAATTCTCGGAAAATTATTTAACGTCCAGAGAAGCCTGGTCGATGGTCAGACCCGGGCCCATGGTAGTGCTCAGGGTGATCTTCTTCAGATACACGCCTTTTGCGGAAGCCGGCTTGGCCTTTTTCAGGTCAGCTACCAGGGCTTCCAGGTTTTCCTTCAGCAGGTTTGCGTCGAACGCCACCTTGCCGATACCACCGTGGATGATGCCGCCTTTGTCAGCGCGGAAACGCACCTGACCAGCCTTGGCATTTTTAACGGCAGTCGCAACGTCCGGGGTAACGGTGCCGGTTTTCGGGTTCGGCATCAGGCCGCGCGGACCGAGGATCTGGCCCAGCTGGCCAACAACGCGCATAGCGTCCGGAGAAGCTACGACTACGTCAAAATCCATCTTGCCGGCTTTAACTTCAGCCGCCAGCTCGTCCATACCTACCAGGTCGGCGCCAGCTTCTTTAGCGGCGTCGGCATTGGCACCCTGGGTAAATACGGCAACGCGTACTTCTTTACCGGTACCGTGCGGCAGAGTGGTTGCACCACGTACAGCCTGGTCGGATTTACGCGGGTCAATACCCAGATTGATGGCAGCATCAACAGTTTCCGCGAACTTAACGTTGGAAAACTCTTTCAGCAGCGCAACGGCTTCATCGATACCGTATGCTTTGCCAGCTTCAATTTTCTCAGCGATAGCACGCTGACGCTTGGTCAATTTAGCCACTTACACACCCTCCACTTCGATACCGGCACTGCGGGCGGAACCAGCGATGGTGCGCACCGCTGCATCCATGTCGGATGCAGTCAGGTCTGCCTTCTTCATTTCCACGATCTCTTCGATCTGAGCGCGGGTCACTTTGCCTACTTTCTCAGTGTTCGGACGGCCGGAACCGCTCTTGATCTTGGCAGCCTTGCGCAGCAGTACTGCGGCGGGCGGGGATTTCATGATGAAGGTGAAGGAGCGATCGCTGTAAACAGAGATCACTACCGGTACCGGCAGGCCCGGCTCCAGGCTCTGGGTCTGTGCGTTGAACGCTTTACAGAACTCCATGATGTTCACGCCGTGCTGACCCAGTGCAGGACCAACGGGCGGACTCGGGTTGGCCTGACCGGCCTTCACTTGCAGCTTGATGTAAGCTTCAATTTTCTTAGCCATTACAGCTTCCTCTTTAACTGGGTATTAGCGCCTGCGCTGTACACTTTTACAAACATGCAGCGCTCAGCTCCCCTGTTTACCCCAAACACCGCTCAACACGGTTTTCAGGGACGCGAAAGCCCCCTTCCACCCATGGTGAAAGAGGGCCGAATCCTTTCAGCTCGAACTCAGTTCTTTTCTACCTGACCGAATTCAAGCTCTACCGGAGTGGAGCGACCGAAGATCAATACTGCCACCCGCAGGCGACTCTTCTCGTAATTGACCTCTTCAACCACACCGTTGAAATCATTAAAGGGACCGTCGATAACGCGGACCATCTCACCCGGCTCAAACAATGTTTTAGGCTTGGGCTTGTCGACAGAATCATCGATGCGATTCAGGATGGCCTGAGCTTCGCGATCGGTAATCGGGGCCGGCTTGTCCGCCTTGCCACCGATGAAACCCAGCACACGAGGAGTTTCTTTTACCAGATGCCAGGTGTCATCATTGAGCTCCATTTCCACCAGCACGTAACCGGGGAAAAACTTGCGCTCACTTTTGCGCTTCTGACCGGCACGCATTTCCACCACTTCCTCGGTGGGGACCAGCACCTCTCCGAAGAGGTGATCCATTTCGTGCAGCTCAATGCGCTCCTTGAGAGAAGTCTTTACACGCTTCTCATAGCCGGAGTAAGCCTGAACTACATACCAATGCTTTGCCATGGATTAACCTTTAGCCAATGATCTTGGAGGCAGCCCAACCGAGGCCGGAATCCAGCGCCCACAGAATGACAGCCATCAGCAGCACGAACACCACCACAATCAATGTGGTCTGGGTTGCTTCCTGACGGGTGGGCCACACTACGCGGCGCACTTCATTCTGCGCTTCACGCAGCAGATTCCAGAAGGCATTACCCTTCTCGGTCTGCACGGCCACAAATACAGCCGCCAGGCAAAGCACTACGATTGCCAGCACACGATACAGCAGGGGGATTTCGGCGTAGTAGGAATTGCCCGCCACAGCAGCACCAACAAGCAGCACCACTAACAGCCATTTAAGGCCGTCAAGACGAAAGGTTTTCGCCTCTACTTTAGCATTCATACAAAGAAGCCTTTAGCGCGCCCAGTTACTGTAAGGCGCCTTTATTGCCAACGACCGCAAAGAGCGACAGCAGTACAGGATAGCCCAACTGCAGGCCCCTTGCGGGCATCTGAAAGTTGGCAGGCCAGGAGGGACTCGAACCCCCAACAGCCGGTTTTGGAGACCGGTGCTCTACCAATTGAACTACTGGCCTGGAACACTTCCGGGGCAAACTGCGTCACCACCGAAAAAAATGAGGGGCGGATCATACCACCCACCCCAGCATTTGCAAGCGTGACCGCCAATTCATATTGGCGACCACACTCAACGCATCGATTACTCGATGATTTTGGCTACAACGCCCGCACCAACGGTACGACCACCTTCGCGGATCGCGAAACGCAGGCCATCTTCCATGGCGATCGGAGCGATCAGGGTAACGGTCATCTGAACGTTATCGCCCGGCATTACCATCTCGGTACCTTCCGGCAGCTCACACGCACCAGTTACGTCGGTAGTACGGAAGTAGAACTGCGGACG
>NZ_LZDE01000253.1 GCF_002009015.1 Microbulbifer mangrovi
TGTCGCCGACGCTTCTGAAAACAAATACCCAGCACCCCGCCTTCGATTTTTACTCCGCAGTAATAGCGAAGCCCGCTATATCTCTTCTGCGTTCAGATACTCTTCCACTTCCAGATCGAAACCGGAGATGGCACTGAATCGGAAGGGCGCACTCATCAGACGCATCTTGCGTACTTTCAGGTCACGCAGAATCTGCGAGCCGGTGCCTACCTGCTTGTACACCAGGTCCTGGCTGGGGCGCTGCTGCTTGCCGCTGATCAGCCAGTCGATGCTCTCTTCAATTTCATCGGTGGTTTCGTTGTGACAGATCACAACCACCACACCCTTGCCCTCTTCGGCGACTTTTTTCAGTGCGCTGCGGAAGGTCCAGGGCTCATATTTCTCATCGCCGCGGCGCAGGGAAAATACGTCGCGCAGGGTGCTGGCAACGTGCACCCGCACCAGGGTCGGCTCTTCTGGCTGGAACTCGCCGAGGCTGAAGGCAAAGTGACGCTCGCGACGGGCTTTGTCGAGATAAGTACGCAGTTTGAATTCACCGAATTCGGTATGCACATTACGATCATTAACGCACTCGACGGTTTTCTCGTTGAGCGCGCGGTAGTTGATCAGGTCAGCGATGGTGCCGATCTTGAGGTTGTGCTGTTGCGCGAACTTTTCCAGGTCCGGGCGGCGGGCCATGGTGCCGTCTTCGTTCATGATTTCGACAATCGCAGCGGCGGGCTCGAAGCCTGCGAGACGCGCAAGATCACAGCCGGCTTCGGTGTGGCCTGCGCGACTCAGTACGCCGCCAGGCTGGGCCTTGATCGGGAAGATGTGGCCGGGCTGGACGATATCTGAAGGCTTGGCGTTGCGGGCGACGGCCGCGCGAATCGTGCGCGCGCGGTCTGCGGCGGAAATACCGGTGGTTACGCCTTCTGCGGCTTCGATGGAGACGGTGAAGTTGGTGCTGAACTGGGCGCCATTGTCGCGGGACATAAGCGGCAGGTCGAGCTGTTCGCAGCGGTCGCCGGTCAGTGTCAGGCAGATCAGGCCGCGGGCGTGGGTCGCCATGAAGTTGATATCTTCCGGCCGGACCTGCTCGGCTGCGATCACGAGGTCACCCTCGTTCTCACGATCCTCGTCGTCCATCAGGATTACCATTTTGCCCTGACGGATGTCGTCGATCAGTTCTTCAACGCTATTCAGTTCCATAAAACCTCTAGTTCTCTTGATTCACCACTAAGGCAAATCTCATATGTCTCATACCGCGCATTATTGAAATGCGAAGGTCCTGACGCAGGGCAGGACCGCCACCGGAATATCAGGCCTTATAAAACCCGTGCTGCGCCAGAAACTCCATGGTCAAGCCTTCGCTGCTCGGCTTGGCGGCGGCATCTCCCAAGAGTAGCCGCTCCAGATAGCGCGCAATCAGGTCTACTTCCAGATTTACCCTGGTGCCCGCCTGGTAACCACCAATCACGGTTTCGGCAATCGTATGCGGCACGATGGTGAGCTCAAACTCGGCACCGTCCACCGCGTTTACCGTGAGGCTGGTGCCATCCACGGTAATCGAGCCCTTGTGGGCAATGTACTTCGCCAGCTCGTCCGGGGCGCGCAGGCGGAACTGCTCCGCACGGGCAGTGGTTTTACGCCAAACGACTTCGCCGACGCCATCCACATGGCCACTCACCATATGGCCGCCAAGACGGGTCTGCGGGGTAAGCGCCTTTTCCAGGTTCACCCTGTCGCCGAGTTTCCAGTTGCCGACACTGGCCACCGCCAGAGTCTCCGCGGAAACGTCCGCCCAGTAACCGTCCCCCGGCAGATCCACTACCGTCAGACACACACCGTTGGTAGCAATACTGTCGCCCAGTTTTACGTCGGACAGATCCAGCTTGCCGGATTTCACCCGTACACGCAGGTCGCCGCCGCTGGGTTGCAGGGCAGTGATTTCACCAACAGCTTCAATAATTCCGGTAAACATCTGGATACCTTTAACGCTCGATATCTGTCGTTGCGGTAATGCGCCAGTCGTGGCCGACTGCGCGCATATCGGTAATGGTGATCGGCAGCACGGAGCCCATCCGCGCGATCGGCAGCTCGAACAGCGGCCGCGCGCTGGAGCCGAGAATCTTGGGGGCCAGGTAGACGATGATTTCATCCACATGGCCCTGGTACATGAATTCGCCAGAAAGGGTCGCGCCACTCTCCACCAGCACCTCATTGCACTCGCGGCGGGCAAGCTCTTTCAGCAGCTCACCCAGATGCACGCGGCCGTTCTTGTCCGCGGGCAGTGCCAGCACCTCGGCGCCGGTCTTCTCCAGACGCGCGCGGCGCTCATCATCGGCCGCGTCAGTGGTGACCACCAATGTGGGGGCGCCACCCTGCAAAATAAAGGCTTTGGCGGGGGTGCGCAGCTTACTGTCGACAATCACCCGCAGCGGCTGCTTTTCTGCCGCCGCAGCGGCCTCGGCATCCGGCAGGGCCATTTCTTCCGGGCGCACGTTCATATTCGGATTGTCGTGGCGCACGGTATCCACACCGGTGATGACCGCACAGCTTCGCGCACGCAGATTCTGGACATCGGCGCGGGCGGCGGGACCGGTGACCCACTTCGACTCGCCACTGTCCATGGCCGTGCGACCGTCGATGCTCATCGCCGATTTGCTTCGCACCAGCGGCAAACCAAGGGTCATGCGCTTGATAAACCCGGGATTCAGCGCCCGGCAGGATTCTTCCAGCAACGGGCCTTCCACTTCAATACCCGCATCGCGCAGTTTCTGTAACCCATTCCCGCTAACACTGGGGTTGGGGTCTTGCATACCGAAGACGACTTTGGCGACACCGGCGGCAATCAGCGCGTCGGCGCAGGGCCCGGTCTTTCCTGTGTGACTGCAGGGTTCCAGGGTTACATAAGCAATGTTGCCCCGGGCTTTCTCTCCGGCATCTTTCAATGCCTCTACTTCGGCGTGGCCCTCACCGGCGCGCCGGTGCCAGCCCTGGCCGAGAATATTGCCCGCGCTGTCAGCGATCACACAGCCGACACGGGGGTTGGGCATAGTGGTGTAAATACCGCGCTCAGCAAGCTGGATAGCGCGCGCCATCAGTTCCCTGGGAGAAAAGCTCATCCTTCCTCCTTTTGAGACGCGTCCTTGCCCGTCCCGCGGGTATTGAGACGCTCGATCTCCTCGCTGAAGTCGCTAACGTCTTCGAAACGGCGGTATACGGAAGCGAAACGCACAAATGCAACCTGATCCAACTCCCGCAGCTGCTCCATGACCAGCTCGCCAATATGCATTGCCGGGAGCTCGCGCTCACCGGTGGCTTGCAGGGCATGCTTGATCTGGGCAACGGCGGCTTCTACCCGCTCAGTGCTCACCGGGCGCTTTTCGACCGCGCGCTGGATACCCGCGCGGAGCTTGTCTTCATTGAAGGGTTCGCGCTGGCCGTTTTGCTTGACGACACGGGGCAGGACCAGCTCGGCGGTCTCGAAGGTGGTGAAGCGCTCGTGACACTGCAGGCACTCGCGACGGCGGCGCACCTGGTCGCCATCGGCCACCAGGCGGGAGTCTACGACTTTGGTTTCATCTGCGCTGCAGAAAGGACAGTGCATGGGGAGTTGGCCCTATCGGAAAATGCGCGGAGTTTACCACACGACAACCATTTAGGCCTGAACTGCCCCCAGGCAAGATGTAGCGGCCTTAGATGTCTTCGCGCTCGATAATCCGCTGCCATAGCTTGTGGCGCAACTCGAGGATACGGGGCTTGGTGGCCGCGGGGATCCAGGTGCGCTCGAGCAGCTCCGGGCTGGGGTATACGATGGGATTGTCACGCAGCGCGGGGTCGACCAGATCCTGAGCGTCCATATTCGCATTGGCGTACTGGGTCTCATTGCTGATATTGGCAATGACATCCGGGCGCATCAGGTAGTTGAGAAACTCATAGGCGGCATCGACATTGGGGGCGTTAGTGGGCATGGACACCACATCGATCCACAGGGGGAAGCCTTCTTTCGGCATCACATAGCGGATATCGAAGGGTTTACCGGCCTCCTCCGCCATCTGCTGTGCCACCAGCACATCGCCGCTCCAGGCGTGGGCGATACAGCGCTTGCCGCTGGCCAGATCTTCCACATATTCACCGGAGTCGAAATCGGTGACGTGCAGGCGCACCTTGGACAGCAAGTTCGCGACCATAAACTGGTGCGCCATGCTCATGGAGTTCGGATCTTTGCCCAGGTACTTGAGCGCCACATCGAAAATTTCTTCCGGAGAGCGCATCAGGGTTGCATTGCAGTGATCCAGTTTGCCGAGGTTCTCGGGCTTGAACAGCAGATCCCAGCTGTCTTCAGGTAGCTCACCGCCAAAGGCTTTGCGCACCGCCTGCACGTTGTAGCCGATACCGACGGTGCCCCACAGATACGGGAAGGCGTATTCATTGGCCGGATCGAACAGGGCCAGGCGCTGCATGAATTTGGGGTCGTTTTGAGACCAGTTGACGATTCGGCTGCGATCGAGTTTTTGCAACTGCCCCGCGGCAATGTACTTGGGAATGTTGTCAGACCCGGGCACGATGACGTCAAACTGACGCCCCTCTTTCAGCCAGACCTGCTCCAGCTCTTCGATATCGTCGAATTCGAAGTAGTGCACCTTGATGCCGCTGGCGGCTTCAAAGTTGGCGATGGTGTCCTCGGCAATGGATTCAGACCAGTTGGCAAAGTGGAGTTCTCTCGCCTGGGCTTGAACGCCGAACCCGATGGCAGTGGTCAGAATGACCAGTAGTTTGAATAGTGGGCGCATGCTCTACTCTCGCTCCGCAGCTGTGCTGCACGGTTGTCCAGCGCTGACCGCCGTGCATTCCAGCCACTGGCAGCAAGCATCGAATCCTGAAACCGCTTGGACCCGAAAGTACCGGTCGCTTGCGCGAACCTCTGTTGAGCAACGCATCCTTCGTGCTACAGATACCGGGTGCAAATTCCGAGCCGGCTCCGGTGAGCCCCCGGATTAGTACCGAATGAAACAATAACTGAATTTCAATTCGGTTTTCGAGGGCGCGTATTAAAACAGAAACCGGCGGTCATTTCACAGACCGGAGGACGATTTCCCGCATTTGCCCACCCAGAAAACAAAAACGGCCCCATAGGGGCCGTTTTCGAAGAACCCGGTGAAGACCGGGCTCACGGTGCTTTCTGTGGACTGCGCTATCAGTCTTTGTAAACCGGGAACTTGGCGCAGATTTCCAGCACTTTGGCTTTCACTTCGGCGATGGTCGCATCTGCGTTGCCTTTCTCCAGCGCGTCCAGCACGTCGCAGATCCAGTTGGTGAGCTGCTTGGTCTCTGCCACACCGAAACCGCGGGTGGTGATGGCCGGGGTGCCAACACGCAAGCCACTGGTGATGAACGGGGAACGCGGATCGTTGGGGACGGCGTTCTTGTTCACTGTGATGTTGGCGTTGCCGAGGGCTTCGTCCGCATCCTTACCGGTGTATTCCTTGCCGATCAGATCCACCAGCATCAGATGGTCGTCGGTACCGCCGGAGACGATGTTGATACCGCGGTCGAGGAAGGTCTCCGCCATGGCGCGGGCGTTCTCTACCACTTTCTGCTGATATGCCTTGTATTCAGGGGTCATGGCTTCCTTGAAGGAAACCGCTTTGGCCGCGATTACGTGCATCAGCGGGCCACCCTGACCGCCCGGGAATACCGCGCTGTTCAGCTTCTTCTCAATTTCTTCATTGGCCTTGGCAATGATAATGCCGCCGCGGGGGCCGCGCAGGGTCTTGTGGGTAGTGGAGGTCACTACGTCTGCGTGGGGCACCGGGGACGGGTATACGCCCGCGGCGACCAGACCGGCAACGTGGGCCATGTCGACCATCAGGTAAGCGCCGACTTTGTCAGCGATGGTGCGGAAACGGGCCCAGTCCATGATGCGGCTGTAAGCGGAGAAGCCGGCCACGATCATCTTCGGCTTGTGCTCCAGAGCCAGGCGCTCCACTTCCTCGTAGTCCACTTCGCCGGTTTCCGGGTTCAGACCGTACTGCACCGCGTTGTAGATCTTGCCGGAGAAGTTGACCTTGGCACCGTGGGTCAGGTGACCACCGTGGGCCAGGCTCATGCCCAGAACGGTATCGCCGGGCGCACACAGGGCCTGGTATACGGCGGCATTGGCCTGGGAGCCAGAGTGCGGCTGGACGTTGGCGTAATCGGCGCCGAACAGCTCCTTGGCGCGCTCAATAGCCAGGGCTTCTACCTTGTCGACGTACTCACAGCCACCGTAGTAGCGCTTGCCGGGGTAACCTTCCGCGTACTTGTTGGTCAGGCTGGTGCCCTGGGCTTCCATCACCTGCGGGCTAGTGTAGTTTTCCGAGGCGATCAGCTCGATGTGTTCTTCCTGGCGGCGGTCTTCGTCCTGAATGGCGGACCACACATCCGGGTCGTATGAAGCAAGAGTGACGGATTTATCAAACATGGTGTTCCCTCGGATGATAAGGCGCGAATCGCGCAAGCATAATCTCGACAAGGGCAAATCCCGACCCAAATGTGACCGGCCCGCCCCAGAAAGCGGCGCATTGTACACCAAGGAACTGGCCGCGGCGCAAAGGGTGCACATGAAACAAATTCAATTCTGCGCCCCGCTCAATTCAAGTTGGCCGATGCAGCGTCGATCCGGGGCGGCACACGATTTCGCCACCCCGAAAACGCAAAACGCGACCTTGAGGGTCGCGTTTTGGTGAGATGAAGCTGGGTATCACCTCAGAAACGGAATACCAGGGTGCCGGACCAGAAATCCACATCCTCTTCCACCAGCGTGTATTCGGCTTCCAGGTTAACGGTCTCGGAGAGATTGAAGCCCAGGCCCAGACCTGCAGACAGGCCGGAATCACTTTCTTTCTCGCCTCCGAAATCGATACTTTCGTTCAGCACACCCAGGCGGCCCTTGAAGTAGAGGTCGCCCTGGCTGCGGTAGGTCGCGTAGGCGCCAAAGGTGGAAATGGAGTAATCCCAGCGGAAGTCACCCCAACCGCTGTTAAAACGCGCTTCACCATCTACCAGGGAAGTGGTGTATTCACCTTCCAGGCCGAATCCGGAGTTCCAGGTGTAACCGGCGCGGATGCCGGCATTGAACGGGCTATCACCGTTGATAGAGGTTTTCATCAGGCCCGCCACGGTACCGAAATAACCACCTTCGCTAGCCTGTGCAGAAATTGAACAACCCAGTACAAGCGCCGTGGCCAAAACTTTTTTCATCATCTTATGTATGCCCCAAATGCATCGTGTTTATTTTGCGGGCGGCATTCTAATGAATTAAATTTGGCGCCAACAGCCCCCTCCCATTACACGCTATTACAGCGGGATATTTGATCCAGCTGAACGCCGCAGCCGTAGACAGATAAATAGCCGTCAGGTTGGATCGCACTGCAACGTAAATGACATGCAGTTGCAATGGAGGTTTGATAGTTTGGTAAAAAAACGTAAAAGAGTAATAAATATGAAGTCTCGAATGAGTTTATTGCTGCCGCTGGCCCTGCTCTCTGCCTGTGCCGCCAACCCGGTGCAACAGTCGGTTACCGCCACAGGGACCCTGATACAGGAGAACGGCAAGTTTTACCTGTTGGGGGAACAGGACCGCTACCATATGAACCGCATGCCGCAACTCAACTACAGCACTTACCTGGGGCAGGAATTGCTGGTAGAGGGAGAAATCCCCCGCTACTGCCATCAGGCCTGGCAGGATTCTGTGGTCAATGTGCAAGGCGGCGCAGAGATGGTCGACCTGAACAAGGTAGACTGGTCCGATTGTCTGGCACCGGACAAGGTCAGCCTGGTCACCGGCGATGGCCTCCAGCTGGTATACGACTGGCAGGAAATTGAACTGCGCGACTATCACTTCTGATATACCCGCATTTCTGAAACAGCTGCCATTGCTGATATTTCGAAACAGCACTTCCCTGGCGGGCAGCCCTGCCCGCCCTCGACTCCATCCCCCCACCTGACACCTGTATCCCCTGTATCCTGCCCGTATATTTTTTGTGCAACCGGCGTCTGTCGCAACACGATCTTGCTGCCGCTTGACCCAGATCAAGGGCTATTGCCGACGGCAGACAACAATGGATTATCGATTGCCATTACCCGTCAAGGAGGCGCGAAATGAACGGTATCTATCAACAGCTGTGTGACGACCACAAGCACATGCAAAAGCTGCTGGATGTGTTTGAAGCCTTGCTCAACGAGCTGGGACAGCAGGATCGGGATCCCGCAACCCTGAGCATGATTCTCGATGCGCTGGATTACTTCTCTGTCTACCCCGACCAGTGGCACCACCCGGTGGAAGACCTGGTATTCGAGCAACTGCTCGGCAAGCCGGTGGATATCCGCGATGTGGTCGAGAAAGTGACCGGGGAACACAAAGCTATTGCGGAAGCCACCCGCAGTATGAACCGGCTATTTTACGCGGTCGCCAACGACGCGGCGGTAGAGCGGGAGCAGCTGTTCAGCACTGCACGGGAGTATGTCGCCCTGCAGCGCGAACATATGCGAAAAGAGAACGAGATATTACTGCCCCTGGTGGACCAGTACCTGACGGAAACCGATTGGGAAGAGGTGACCGCGGCCCTCGCAGACAGACAGAGCTGCCATTTTCACCGCGGTGTCAGACGACTGTACGAAGCGATTTACCAGGATCTTGCAGAGAAAAAAGTCGCTACCGCCTGCTAATCAGAGGCCCGCTCGCGTCGGGCCTCACTACCAGTTTCTTCTTATCCGTTTTCGTAGCTACAGTGGGTGCCGGCCAGTTCGCTGAGGGCGATCAGGTCGAGGATGGTGATCGACCTGCCCTGCACCCGGATCAGGCCCTGTTTCTGAAAGCGCGATATCAGCCGGCTGACGGTTTCCGCCGTCAGGCCCAGATAGTTGGCGATATCGATCCGCTGCATGGAAAGCTTGAACTCGCTGGCGGAGTAGCCGCGGCGGGCATATCGGCTGGAGATATTGATCAGTAGCGCCGCCAGGCGCCCTTCTGCCGAGCGCTTGCCCAACAGCAACAGCACGTCACTGTCCTGTTTCAGTTCTTCCGAGAAGATGTTGTAAATCTGCTTCTGCAGCGCAGGCACCTGCTGCGCCAGGTTTTCCAGCTGGGTGAACGGCAAAACGCAGACGCTGCTGTCTTCCAGCGCCTCGGCATAGCCCGGGTGCGATCCGCCACTGTAGGCGTCCAGCCCCAGCAGCTCACCGGGCAGCGCGAAATGTGTGACCTGGGTATCGCCATCGGCACCGATCACCGCAGACTTGAAGCTGCCGGAGCGGATCGCGTACAGATTGGAAAAGGGGTCACCGGCCCTGAACAGGGTATCGCCGGCCTTCAGGATCTTCTTTTTGCGCGTCACCTGCTCCAGGCGCTCGATATCCTCGTCACCCAGGCCCACTGGCAAGCACAGTCTTCTGACCGAACAACTTCCGCAATTGACCGCGGGTGAAGCTTTCGCCGAAGCTTGTGACGAAGTTTTCGACGTGCTTTTCGACATTGACTCTTCCATTTTCCCAGTTCCGGGGGGCGCCCCCTGTATCACCGAAATTGTATCCCCATCGCCCCGCTAAAGCACCCGGGAGTACTGGGCTTGCGGGTCACTGCCATGCAGATACCGATCAAAAGCGGCTGCAATATTGCGCAAAAACCAGCGGCCTCGCTCCGTGACTTCCAGGTCATCAACATTGTCGCGCAACAGCCCATCCGCAATCAGCGGCTGTAGCCGCTCCAGCTCCGCTGCGAAATACTGCTCGAACGGGACGCCAGTGCGCAGCACTATGGCACGTTTGTCCAGCCTGAGATGGCACATCAATTCCATAATCATCCACTGGCGCAGGCGGTCGTCGTCATCCAGCTGCCAGCCGCGGCATATGGCCTGACCGCCTGTGGCGATCGCACTGGCATATTCTTTCTGGCCGTGGTGATTCTGCCAGTAACCGTCGCGACTGTAGCTGATGGCCGAGGCGCCGAGACCGACCAGGGCATCCGCCGGCATCAGCGTATACCCCTGGAAGTTGCGTGCCAGCTGTCCGCGCGCAGCGGCCGCGGCCATGGGGTCATCCGGACGCGAGAAATGGTCCACCCCAAGAAACAGGTAGCCCGCATCGGTCAGGCGACGGGCCGCAGCCAGTTGCATGGCGATCTTCGACTCGGGAGATGGAATCAGATCCGAGCTGATCAGCCGCTGCGCCTTGAACCGGTGCGGCAGGTGCGCGTAGTGATACAGCGCAATACGATCCGGCGCCAGGTCAATGACCGTGTCGATAGTCCGCTCCAGGCTTGCCACATCCTGCCCCGGCAGGCCATATATAAGGTCGTAGGAAATGGAGCGGAAACCGCGCTCGCGGGCCGCGTGAGTAAGTGCTCGCACCTGCTCGGGCGGACAGATCCTGTTGATGGCGCGTTGCACATCCGGGTTGAAGTCCTGGATCCCCATACTCAGGCGGTTGAACCCGAGCCCGCGCAGGGTATCCAGGGTTTCCACTTCCAGGACCCGCGGATCGGCTTCGATACTGTATTCCGCATCGTCTCCCGGCTGCAGGTTGAACACCTCCTGCAGGCCGTGCACGAGCCGGGTCAGGTCACTGTCATTCAGGTAGGTCGGTGTCCCGCCACCCAGGTGTAACTGCGTAACCGGCACGCCCGCCACCCGCTCCCGATACCAGCGCGCTTCTTCCAGCACGCGATCCAGATAGCTGGAAGCGAGTCCGTACTGGCGAGTGATCACCTTGTTGCAGGCACAGAAATAACACAGGGAGCGACAGAACGGGATGTGCACATAAAGCGACAGTGTCTCGACGTCTTTCAATGCATCCCAGGGCTTGCCCTCGCTATTGGCTGTAGAGCCCTCCCCCGCGATCATCGCCGCAAACCGGTCGGCCGTGGGGTAAGAGGTGTAACGCGGGCAGGGACCTGCGTAGCGCCCGAGTAGCGCTGTGGATAACTCTGGCGTCGTTAGCGGCGAGATTGCCGGGGAGAGACCGGCGGAAACCGAAGGGTCACTGGCGCGATCCGCGCCGGCAAAGCTGTTTTCGTCCATTGACGGGGTACCCTGTGATCCAGAATCTTCTTGCGGGGAATGTTGGATCGCGCAAAGGTACCCGGCCGGTAGTTGCCGGCCCTTGATACAGATCAATTACCGGCATACTTTCAATTACCCACAGGTCAGTTACCCACAGGGCGCCGGAACAAATTCTGGATGCTGGAGAAATCCAGTGCACTGTTGATCGGATCGCCGCCGTGAAGCTGGTACAGGTTTTTCGCCAGCGCCCCGAGCGGCGTCGAGGACGCGCTGCCGGCCGCGGTGTCCATGGCGAGCCCGAGATCCTTGAGCATCAGCGCTACGGAAAAGCCGCCTTCGTAATTGCGCGAAGCGGGCACATTTTCCATCACGCCGGGATAGGGATTGTATTTTTCCAGCGACCAGTTGCCGCCGGAACTGGCCCCCATGATTTGCGACAACACATTCGGGTCCAGACCGTTATCCACACCTAACTGCAGGGCCTCCGCGGTACCGATCATATGAATGGCGAGCAGCATGTTGTTGCAGATTTTCGCCACCTGGCCGCTGCCCGCCGGCCCCGCGTGGAAAATATTTGCGCCCATCGCCGCCAGCACCGGCCGCGCCCGCTCCACCGCTGCCGCTTCACCCCCACACATAAATGACAGGGTGCCCGCAGCCGCAGCCGCGGTGCCACCGGATACCGGCGCGTCGAGCGCATCGATACCGCGCTCACCGGCGGCGGCAATCACCTGCCTGGCATCATCGGCAGCAATGGTGGAGCAGTCGATCAGCAGGACTTCGGGCCCCATGGCCTGTAACAGACCATGCACCCCGAGATACAGGGAGCGCACGGCTTCGCCACTGGGCAACATGGACACCACCACATCCGCGCCCGCGATAGCGGCTTCGGCACTTGCAGCTTTGCGACAACCGGCGGCCACGGCTTTGTCTAACACCGCGCCAGAAAGATCAAAGGCCGTTACCGAAAAGCCTTTTTCCACCAGATTGGCCGCCATGGGGCCACCCATATTGCCGAGACCAATAAATGCAATATTTTCCATCGGATATCCATTCTTATCGTTATTCGTTGTGTCCCTGCTAAACGACCTGAACGGCCATTTGGGGAACAGGGACTCCCATCTTACTCAAATTTATACGCTAGCGACGAGCTCACCGAATGATCACCTGACACCGGGCAAAGACTGAGCCTGTGCGTGCTACCCCACTTTTCGCATCCCCATAGCTACGCCCCTGCGGGGGGAGGATGCGCATTATTCCGGGGCAGTCCTAATCTGGTTCTCGCGATAAAAAAATGCCGAACTCGTGCAGCAACCTGACATTCGGCCCATAACGCCAATAAATAATAATGGTAAATAGCGATGATAAAGCCTACTCACGGTGGCCGGCTCCGGCTACCCGCCGTTCCCTGCCTGTTACTTGCCGCTTTCTCTACCAGTGTCTCCGCAGAGTGGTATTTTCGCGGTACGCCCAACAACTGGTCGACCGAAGCAATGACCCAGGTTAGCCAGAACGCATTTCACACCTGCCAGTCGTTCGCCAACGGCGATAGCAGCGGCGGCCCCCGCTTCAAGGTGGATCGTCACGGCGACTGGAGCGAAAGCTATCCCACTGCAGATTACGCCGTCACCGGCAACCGCTCCTACGAAATCACCTTTCAAAGCGACAGCCTCAACATCGCTGTCAATGAAGTGGCGAGCTGCGATGAAGGCAGCGTCCATGGCGCCAATTTTTCCTCACTCTATTTTCGCGGAACACCCAACACATGGAACGCCTCTTCCATGAATCTGGTGGCCGACAATACCTGGCAACTGCAGATCCACTTTGACGGCCAGGCAAACCAGCGGTTCAAGCTCGATGTGTTCGGTGACTGGAGCCAGAATTACGGTGATAACAACAGCGACGGCATCCTGGATCAAACCGGTAGTGATATTTATACGGACGTGGTCGGCGATTACCTGCTAACGGTCAACGATGCGAACCTCAACTACACTCTGGAACCGGTTGAATGCACCGAAAACTGCAATCAAAGCCTGGATACCCTGGGTGCAGTGTACTCCTCAACGGAAACCACTTTCTCCCTGTGGTCTCCAGATCACAACGACGTACAACTGGTTCTCGATGGCCAGAATTATCCGATGGAAAAGATTCCCGACGCTGCGCTTGCCGCACAGGGGATGACAGACATCTATTCGGTTACCGTAAGCGGCGACTGGAAACTGAAGCCCTATTATTTTGTCGTCAATGGCGTAGTGGTCCGCGATCCTTACGGCAAGATGGTGGAACCCGATAGCGATAACAATATCGTCATGGATATGTCCGCTACAGAGTTACCCAACGGATGGTCCGCACGCCCTTTACTCAATGAGCGTGAGGACGCGGTAATCTACGAGGTGCACGTACGCGATTTCACTATTGCACCCGAGTCCGGTGTCAGCAGTGACAAGCGCGGAAAATTTCTCGGCATGGTCGAAAGCGGTAGCCGTTTCAATGGCGTGGCGACGGGTATCGACCACCTGAAGGAACTCGGTGTGACGCATGTGCAATTGCTACCCGTGTATGACTTCAATGCCTGCGCCGACCCTGCCGACACTGCCTGTTACAGCTGGGGTTACGACCCGCGCAATTTCAACGTACCGGAAGAACGCTACTCGCAGACACCCACGGACTACGAAAATCGCGTAAGCGAATTCAAGACCATGGTCGACGAGTTTCACAAAGCCGGTATTCGAGTCATTATGGATGTGGTCTACAACCACACTTATTCGAAATCTGTTTTCGAGCCAATATCCAGCAGCTACTACACCCCAACCGACCTGTCCGGCACTGGCAACAGTATTGATGCCAATGTCCCCATGGTCGGCCGCATGATCCGCGACTCCCTAGAATATTGGGTAGATGAATACAATATTGACGGTTTTCGTTTTGACCTGATCGGTATTTTTGACTATGACGAAGTGGCCGATTGGGCGGACAACCTGAATAGCAAATTTCCGGACCGCAACCTGTTGATCTACGGCGAACCCTGGAACGGCTTTGCGGCAGACTCGCGCCAGCCGGAGCGCGTGCGCTTGGGCACCATCGGCCGTATACACGAGTCTCACGCCGGGGTGTTCAACCCGAAATTTCGTGAAGCCATCAAAGGACAAAACGATAACGGCGGCTGCAACCCCGGCGACTGCTTCGCTCTCAATAACAATCCCGATACCTGGCGAATCGAAGTGGGCAGCCGCGGCGGTCTCCGCTACACAAAAGACAAGGATACGGCCATCGACACCTGGGACCCGATGTTTGCGATGGATCCGGAACAAAGCATCAACTACGTCTCGGCCCACGATAACCTGACCTTGCGGGACAAGATCCTGCAATGGGCAGACTTGAATGGCATCAGCAGGGATAGCGGCTACTTGCGAAGAATCCAGATGTTCGCCAACGGGATTGTTCTAACCAGCCAGGGTATTCCATTCCTGCACGGCGGTGTCGAACTCATGCGCGACAAGCAGGAGGATCACAACAGCTACGATTCGCCGGACGCAATCAACCAGTATTACTGGCAGTGGAAAATCGACAATGCTGATATCTACGCGTACTACAAAGATGTGATTGCACTACGCCGCGCGCACCCCGCTTTCCGGCTTACCAGCTGGGATGCAATCGACCAGCACATGACCAGCAACCGGCCACGCTACGGTATTGTAGTCCATCACATTGATGGCGCTGCGGTAGGTGACAGCTGGAGTGAAGTTATTGTGATCTACAACAGTGCGGACAATTACACCTACAGCTTGCCCGCGGGCGAGTGGAAAGTGGCACTGGAAAAATCAGACCCCGCTGCGGGTAACGGACGCAGCGTGAGTGGCTCCGTGGTGGCAGAGGGGACCGCGGTTACCGTGCTTTACCGCCATTAACGAACGAGTGTGACCCTTCGGGCGGTATTCTGTTAACAGATACCGCCCTTTTTTATGCTCCAGTTTCCGGAAGCTACCAACTACTGCAGGTCTGCTAGCGGACTTTGCGTCCAGGGAGACGCGAAACAGGCCACCACTTCCTCTCTTGAAATATCCTCCAGTACCGCGGGCTCCCACTGTGGATTCCGGTCTTTGTCGATCAGTAGTGCGCGAACGCCTTCCTTTACCTGACCGTTGCTGCACATATTAACCGCCAGCGCCAGCTCCATACGCAACACATCTGCCAGTGACATATGGCGCGCCCGGCGCAGTTGTTCCCACACCACCCACGCGGTCATCGGGCAACCTGCAGCCATGGTGGTGGATGCTCGCTGTAGCCATTTATCCTCACCGCTATATGCGGCAATCGCCCGATAAACCTCCGGCAGAGTCGCACCATCGGTCAGCTCCTGGATCACGTCGTAGTGCGTGCGCAGATTCGGCGCAGGCTGCTCAGACGCGGGCAACTCACGGGACTGGATGGCTTTGCTCACCAGCACCTGGTTTTCATCCGGGTTTGCGGTGAACTCGAGGGCCTGTAATGCGTCCAGCAGCGCATCTTTGTCGGTGGAGGGAAGCAGTCGATCTGCCATACCGCAGTAGAGAGCGTCGGTGCCATTAAACTGGGCACCCGTCAGCCCCAGGAACAGGCCGGTACGGCCGGGCATGCGGTTAAGGAACCAGCTACCACCGACATCCGGAAACAGGCCAATCGTGATTTCGGGCATGGCCAAACGGGTGGTTTCGGTGACGATACGATGGCTGGCACCACTCATGATGCCGATACCGCCACCCATGACGATGCCGCTGCCCCAGACGACGATGGGTTTGGGGTAGGTATGGATGCGATAGTCGAGGCTGTATTCGCGAGTAAAGAAATCCTGCACAAACTGGCTCGCGCCATGATCGCCATAGCTACCGGATTCCCGGTGCAGTGCCACCACGTCTCCGCCGGCACACAGGGCCTTCTCCCCTGCCCCTTCGATCCAGATACAGGCCACGCTGTTGTCTGTTTCCCATGTATCCAGCTGAGCGGCCATCCGGTCGATCATGTCCAGATTGAGGGCATTCAGGGCTTTGGGCAGATTGAGCGTCAATTTGCCGATGGGGCCCTGACGTTCGACGATAAGGGGTGATTCCTGGGTCATACTGGTTCCCGGTTGTCTTGTTCGGGGCAAAGTTAAACACAGAAGAGGCGGCGGTGGCATTACCCTTGGCTTCTGCACTACCTGATGCGTAGGTGGTAAGTACTATCGCCCCGGCGGTGGCGGCGGAGCATCGGGGAAGGGTTTTCAAAACCGAGCTAGGCGCCCCCCTGT
>NZ_LZDE01000254.1 GCF_002009015.1 Microbulbifer mangrovi
AGGGGCGGATATCCGCCCCTTTTTTTCTCTCAATCTGCCGTCAATTATTGGCAAAGGCTGCGGATACTGTGCGCCTCCTGTGCCGCATCCATCCACTGATACTCGTCGTCGTCAGCGAAGTAATAGTAGATCGAATCATTCGGCAGGATCAGCACCGAAATGCCGCCATAGCCGGACATAAACGGAAGCCACAGCGGGCTGCTGCAACCGTTCATGTCACTACTCACTTCGTGGGCCCAGAAGCCATTGTTGTATTTGTAGTCGGTGAGGGGATCGAGGCCGCGGTCGGTGCTATCTCTTTGCAGGGCGGCATCCAATTGTCCCTGATTCAGTACGGATTGGCTTTCATCCGACAGGAATGCCCCGATTTTGGCCACATCGTCGCGCAGCCACATCAAACCCCAACCAGTGAACGGCTGCTGCACGCTGTCGTAAGTACGGCGGGAAAATTCTGCGGTGGGGCTCACACCGAGTGGGGCCAGTACTTCATCAATGAGGATATCGGTGAATATGTCGCTACCGCTACCCTCGATACCCTGCAGGTAGGTGTTCATGGCGGTGCCCAGAATGTAGGTATCCGAGGTGTGGTAGACCCACTCGGTGCCGGGCGTGGCCTTGCGCGGATATTCGGTACAGCTGTAATTGATTTTACTGGCGTGGTCTTCCGGCAGGAACAGATCGTTAGTATGGCTGGCACCTTCGTCGCTCATATAACTGGCGAGTTTGTAATTGCCGGTGCCCATATCCAGCGCATTGCCAAAGGTCACATCGTTCCAGTTCCCGTTGGTGTTGCATTCAGAGACATAGCTACCGATGGACTGGTTGAAAGTGCCTGGGTATTTCTGCTCCAGGCGCATCAGTGCACCGCCTGCAAATACAGATTTGGCGCTGGAGTAGGACGGGACGACCAGGGAGGCACAGTAGGGATAAATACCCTGCCGTGTACTGCAGCCGCCCACATAGTGAGTGCCGTCGATGACAAAACCCACCAGGGAAATTGCCAGTGGGTCCTTGCCGTTGGGCGTGGCGAAGGCGCTGTAGTCGGTACCCGGGTAGTCCTGTGCCAATGCACTCAGTGGTTTGCTTCGCATACGTGCCGCAACCTCAGCCTGATAGTCGCCGACCAGTGATGCGCTGTTACTGACAGATTGCGGGGTGTAGCTGGCGGAGAGCTGTCCCCACATATCAAACTGATAATACAGGCAGGTTTCACTGGCGATCTGGTAGGCGACGTCGGAAACCGAACCGTCGTCCTTGAACAGGAAAGTTAATACCCCGTTGTGCATACAGTTGGCGTTTTTCTGTTGCAGAGCGAAAGGCAGGGCAGCGCGGCTATATCCGGCATCGCCATTTTCGTTCCATACCCGACCCGGAGTCAGAACATACTCCCATTCCGGGTGGGTACTGGGAATGGAGCCGCGCTGTTTAGGCACAATATGGCTGCCGGTCTGCACGAGTTCGAAGTTGAATTCCGGCAGGTGTTTGCGGGTTGCATCCTGGGTGCCGGTATAGCGGAATGCATCCTTGTGCTCGTCGAAAGCGCCACCCGTTGCTTCGCCGAACAGTTCCAGCGTGCCTTCAAACTGGTTGGTCGGCATGGCCGCGTTAGCCGGCAGGGCGTAGAAGGAAAAGTCCACAAGGCTACCGGGGTCGCTGCCATTGATCAGTGTGGTCATCGTCAATGCGGAACGGGACACGTTGCCACTGCCGGTGAGCGGGTCAAAATCTTCCACAGTGCCGCCGCCTTCACTGGAAGCGCCATTCAGGGCGATGGTGACATTGGCCTCGTCGGGGTCGTTCGAGGTCAGCGTGATAGCGCCGCTGAAGCTGCCTTCTGTGGCGGGCGCGAACACAACAGTGATCGCACAGTTACCGCTTGCGGGCACCGTGCTGCAGTTGTTGCTGGTAATACTGAACGGTATCGAGGGCGTGCTGGTATTGCTAATAACCAGTTCGGCAGAGCCCTGGTTGGAAACGGTAATCGTCTGGCTGCTGCTGTTGCCTGGTGCAACATTCGGGAAAGTCACGCTGCCCGGTACGGCGATGTCGGGGGCTGTGGGCGCACCGCCGGTACCGGTAACCAGCGCCTGATGACCGTAACAGTAGTCACCTGTGGTCGACCCGGTGCCGCGGAATCGGAGTTGTACACTGGTGTTGTTGTCGATGCCGGAGGGGGAGGTGTTGGCGCTGAACTGGGAGCCATTATCATCACCGTTGGCAACGGTGATCGCGGTGGTCCAGCTACTGCCACCATCAGTAGAAACTTCTCCGTAGCAGAATTCATTGTTTTCCAGAGAGCTCGCCGACAGGGTCAGCGAAACGGAAACAGAAGAGTAACCAGCGGTGGAAAGCGTGTGGGTTGCACTGGAGCCGGCGCGCAAGCGGATGGTGCCATCTTGTGCATCTACATTGCCGGTTGCATTCCAGTCACTGATATTACCGCTGCCGAAGCTGTCCGAATAAATGGTTTCTGCCTGAACGCTGGCAGAGCCCGCCGCAGTGAAAAACAGAATTGCAGCCGCGAGTCCTGCTCGAGGCCATTGGTAACACGATTTCATATTCACACCCTGATTTTTTATTGATGGCTGGGGCTGCGCCTGCGAGGTTTGGGAGTTTCGCAGGATCACTGCAATAACATGAGCGTTTGCCTGGACAAGCTGTAGGGCCAGCTCTACGGGGCGCGTAGTACCAGTGCTCAATTGTCGTGAAAAGATTTTCCGCAGATAAAAAAGGCGAGCCCGGAACCAGGCTCACCGAAACGAGATCACGCAGGAGAAAAATCGTTACTGACAGGCACTCTGGATCTGGTGTGCCTCCTGTACGGCTTCGAGCCAGAAATAGGTATCGTTGTCGCTGAAGTAGTAGTAGACGCTATCGTTTGGCAGTAGTACCACCGTGATACCGCCATAGCCGGACAGGAACGGGATCCACTGCGCGCCGCTGCAGCCACTCAGGTTGCCGGCCACGTTGTGTGCCCAGAAGCCGTTGTTATAGCGGTAGTCGGTCAGTGGCACGGTGCCAGTATCGAGGCTATTGCGTTGCAAGGCGGCATCGAGCTGGTTGCTATCGAGCATTTCCTGGCCATTGATCTTGCCGTTTTCGATGCCAACAAAGCTCGCTATTTTCGCCACATCATCGGGCAGCCACATCAGCCCCCAGCCGGCAAAAGGCTGTCCCACTGCGTCGTATGTGCGGCGGGTGTATTGGCCAGTGGGGCTGACACCGATCGGTTCCCACAGGTCTGCAACAATAATATCGGCAAAAATATCTGCATTGCTGCCCTGCTGGTCCTGCAGGAAATCGTTCATGTGGGTGCCGGCAATATAGGTATCCGAGGTGTGATACACCCACTGGCTACCCGGCGTCGCCTTGCGTGAATACTGGCCGCAGCTGTAATTGATTTTGCTGCTGTGGCTGTCGGTGAGGAACAGGTTGTCGGTGTGCGAAGCGCCCTCATCCACCATATAAGTGGCATCACCATAATTCCCGGTTGCCATATCCAGCAGGTTGTTCAGGGTAACATCGGA
Source organism: Microbulbifer mangrovi (assembly GCF_002009015.1). Classification (GTDB taxonomy): domain Bacteria; phylum Pseudomonadota; class Gammaproteobacteria; order Pseudomonadales; family Cellvibrionaceae; genus Microbulbifer; species Microbulbifer mangrovi. Next base: position 3,528 of record NZ_LZDE01000254.1, read on the forward strand.
CCAGTTGCCATTGCTGTTACATGCGGGCACGTGGCTTGCCACTGCTGTATTGCGTACACCGGGGTAAAGTTTCTCCATCCGCATCATGGCCACGCCACCAAAGAATGACTTGGCCGATGAGTAAGATGGCACCACCATCGAATCGCAGTAGGGATAATTGCCATACCGGGTAACGCAGTTGCCGCGGTAATGTACCCCGCCGTAAATAAATCCGGCGGTTGAAACGTGGCTGGCATCGGTGCTGTTCGGTGCTGCAAATGCGGAGGCGTCGATGCCGGGATAATCTGTGCTGAGCGCAGACATCGGCTTGGTCGGCATGCGGCCGCCGATTTCCGCCTGGTAGTTCTGTATCCACTGGTTCTGGTTGGCAATGGCTTCCGGTGTATAGGTGGCGCTGAGTAGTCCCCACCAGTCCGCCTTGAAATACAGGCAGGTTTCACTACTGATCTGGTAGGCTACCTTGGAAACGGAGCCGTCCCCCTTGAACAGGAATGTCATCACTCCGTTGTGCATGCAGTTGGCGTTGCGCTGCTGCAGGGCAAAAGGAATGGCCGCGCGACTGTAACCGTTATCGCCGTTTTCCTGCCACACTCGACCTGGTGTCAGTACGTATTCCCAGTTGGGGTGTGCACTGGCGATAGAACCGCGCTCCAGCGGGAATATGTGACTGCCGGTCTGTATAAACTGGAAGGAGAATTCCGGCAGGTGTTTACGTGTATTGTCACCACTGCCGGTGTAGTTATAGGTGTCTTTAACTTCAGAAAAACTGCCACCGGTTGCCTCGCCACTCAAGGTCAGGGTTCCGGCAAAGGCGTTTTGTGGATGCGCGGCATTTTGCGGTACGCCGTATGCAGAGAGGTCTACACGACTGCCGGGATCACTGCCATTTATCAGCGTGTTGTAGGGCAACAGAGTGCGCGAGACATTACCTGACCCGGTAAGCTCATCGTAGTAGTCGTCATTACTCCCACCGCTGGACCCGCTGCTACTACCACCTCCGCTATCAATGTCGCCGGTCACCAGAATATTGTCACCGTAACAGTAATCGTAATAGTCGTTACCAGCATTGCGATAGCGGATCATCAACTGCGATTTGTTATCCGCATCGATGGTCACACTGTTTGCGGTGTACAGGGCACTGTTGTCCTGCCCGTTGGACAGGGTGATCGCGTTTACCCAGGAGCTGCCACCATTATTGGATACCTCTGCGACACAGGTTTCACTGTACTCAAGGGAATAAGCAGAAATATCCAGGGAGATATTGACGTTTACATAACCAATTGTGGACAGGGTATAGGTAGAGCTGGCTCCGCTGCCCCGCAGGCCAATCGAGTAATTACCGTAGTATGAGTTGACATATACCGTGCCGGTTGTAGTCCAGCCGAAGATGTTACCGTCCTGAAAGTCTTCGTCAAAAAGCGGGGCGGCCTGGAGTGTAGGCGCTGCGCAAGCACTGAGAAAAGCTGCCGCTATGAGGTGTCGAATCATTTTCACTTTCTTGAATCCCTCGCGTCGAAGGGGTGACTGGGCATCGTGCGCATTTCAAAAAGTCATCTTCAGCGCGCGACCTGGATATTTCGGTTCAGGTTCTCTCAGTCCCGTATTGTTCGTTAGCGCCACTTGTACGGCACCGTTAGATCCAGAAGCGGTATCGGCGGCGGCTTCTGTGTGAAAAGTGATCGAATTCGAAATGCATCACGGTTTGTGAGACATTAATCACACAACCAATTCCAACTAGAGGTGACACCGAGATGGTCGCGATTGCCGGTATGGACACATGGCGCCGGACTGGGCGGGCAATTTTCCGGGCCTGTAGCATCTTTTTTTTCACGCTACTCGTGGCCTGCGGCGGTGAGCGTGCGGAGAACAGTGCGCAGTCAGTGACTACGCCAGTCGAACAGCCGGTGGGAGAAGAGGGCGATATCGCGTCCGAAGAACCCCAGAACCCCGAGTTTGAAAACTATATCGAACGCGGTGATCTCGATGCGATTGCCCAACGCGAGACCCTGCGGCTGCTGGCGCCGCGTGGGCTGGAAGAGGAATCGCTCCCCCGCGACGGCCTGCCCACCGGAGAGTGGCGCGCACTGGCCGAGAAGTTCGCCCGCGAGCGCGGGCTGACCCCGCAGTGGGTGTATGTGGATAACTTCGCGCAATTGATTCCGGCGTTGATAGAGGGGCGCGGCGACCTGATTGCGATCAACTTTTCCCGCACCCCGGAGCGCGCCAGGCAGGTCACCTTTACCCGGCCGCTGGAATATGTGCAGGAGATGCTGATCACCCGACGCGATAGCGATAAAAGTGACGCAGCGCTGGAGGTGGCCCTGAGAAAAGGCAGTGCTTTTGCCGAGACCCTTGGCCAGCGCGCTGAAACCGAACGTCTTCTGACGCCGAAATACCTGGAAGGCCCGGTAACCCAGGATGAACTGCTCGGCGGTGTCGCCCGTGGCGAATTTGATGCGACGGTGATCGACAGCAATCTGGCCGACGTGCTGCTGGCGGACTACCCGACACTGCAGGCGCAAGATCTGCGCGACAAGCGTCGCGCCATCGCCTGGGCTGTGCGTCGCGATGCGCCAAAGCTGGAGCGCGCGCTGAACGAATATTTCACCCGTGAACATCTCGAGGCGGCCCAGCGTCGCGCCAGTGCACTGCGGGATTGGGATCAGATCCAGCAGACCCGTACCCTGCGGGTGCTCACCCGCAATCACCCGGCCTCCTATTTCATGTGGCGGGGCGAGCTTATGGGGTTTGATTACGACCTGCTGCAGCGCTTTGCCAGGGATCACGGCCTGCGCCTGAGCATGGTGGTGCCCGGGCCGGATGTGGACCTGGCAGATGCGCTGGCGGCAGGCCTCGGTGATGTGATCGCTGCATCCATGACAGTCACCGAGCCGCGCAAGCAGCAGGGCCTGGTATTTACCCGGCCTTATATGCAGGTGACGGAACAGCTGATTACCTCGGCAGACAAGGTTACTGAGACGGCGGAAGCCGTACCGGTGGCACAGCAGCTGAGCGGACAGTCGGTTGCGGTCAATCCTCTCAGCAGTTACTACACCAGCCTGAATGCGGTGGCGGCCGCCAGTGAATCGCCCATCGAAATCCTGCCGGTGGCCGGGGCCACTACCGAGCAGCTGATCAATGGCGTCGTTAACGGGCGTTACGATTACACGGTGGCGGATTCGCACCTGCTGCAGATCGAGCAGACCTATCGGGATGATTTCCGGGTAGTCGGGGATCTGAGCGGCGAGCGCGATATCGCCTGGGCGGTGCGCAAAGACCAGCCGGTGTTACTTGGCGAACTGAATGCATTTCTGAAAAAGTATTACCGCGGGCTGTTTTTCAACGTTACCTACAACAAGTACTTCCGCGAAGAAAAACGCATCAGGCAGAAACTGGGGGAGCGCCTGCGGGATACCAGTGCGCTTTCTCCCTACGATCCAGTCGTGCGCAAGCACGCGGTGCCCGCGGACCGCGACTGGCGTATGGTGGTTTCGCAGATGTACCAGGAGAGCCGCTTCAATCCGCGCGCGAAATCCTTTGCCGGCGCCCGTGGCCTGATGCAGGTGATGCCGCGCACCGCACACCAGATGGGTATATCCGATCTGTACCAGCCGGAAAATGGTATCCGCGCGGGCATTTCCTATCTGGGCTGGCTGGAAGAGCGCTTTCCAAGAAGCCTCGCCTTCGACCAGAAAATTTATTTCACCCTGGCCGCCTACAACGCCGGCCACGGCCACGTGCGGGATGCGCGCGTACTGGCCGAACAACTGGGCAAAGATCCGGATCGCTGGTTCGACAACGTGGAAGACGCGATGTTGCTGTTGTCACAGCCGGAGTATTACAAGAAAGCGCGATTTGGTTATGTGCGGGGCAGGGAGCCGGTGAACTATGTACGTGAAATCCGCGATCGCTATTTCGGATATCTTTCGGTCGCGCGCAATGAGAGGATGGCTGAACAGCAGTAGTCCATATCCGCCTCGGGTGCAGCCGGCAAAGAGGCTTGCCGACTGTGCCCGTGCGATGAATCAGACCCGGGCAGTTACCTGAATCTCGATCTTCATCGCATCTTCGAGCAGGCGCGCCTCAAAAAATGTCGCCGCCGGGCGCACATCCCCGAGCCACTTTTCGAAGACCGGCCAGCAGGGTTTGAACTCCTCACGGTCGGGCAGAATGTAGGTCACCCGCACGATTTTATCGATACTGCTGCCAGCTTCCTGCAGGGCCTGTTCGATATTGCTGAAGCACTGATCCGCCTGTTCCGTAACATCGTCGCTGATGCTGTTGGTGGCGTAGTTGAAGCCGGTAGTACCGGAAACAAATACATAGTCCCCATCCACCACCGCGCGTGAATAACCGATTTTTCGTTCGAACTCCGATCCACTGGAAATCAGTTTTCTGCTCACAGAAATTCTCCTTGAGGCGGGGCTCTGTCCGATACAGAACCCCATGAATATTGGGCGCGGGATGATGCCATACTCTGAACACTTCACCTAGCGCTCAGGGATGCCTGACGACTACCGTCCCGGAAAACGTGGCTGTGAAAAAAACATCTAATTCAACTCTGGCACGAATTTATAGTGGCTGAGATACGCAAAAAAAGGTGATCTAATACCGGCCTGCCTGAACCTGCACCGGCAGGTGCAGCCTGCAAATCATCGAACTATCACAGGAGGTGATCGTCGTGCCCGTATTCGCCTATCAATCCCTCAATTCCGGTGTCCAGGCCGATCATGGTGTGGCCGCATCCAACTCCCAGCGGTTTACCAAAAGCACCCACACGAATATCGCCAAGAGCGACAAGCCGTGGATGTTGTCGATGCCGGTGGCGGAGGGCGCGGCACCGGATGTGCCGGTTCACGGCCCCGCGCAGTTGCTACCCACTGCAAAGGATATCTACAAAAAGCAGGGGCGCTTTACGGATAAGGTTTTCCTGAACCTGGTGGAGGGAAAAGCGCGCCAGACCCATCAGCACCTGATCCGTTCACTCGGCCAGTGCAGTGTGCTGGTCTACGGTGAGCTGGATGGCAATCACCGGGAGTGGCAGAGCATGCAGCAGCACGCTGGCAACCTGTTGACTGCCGCCAGTACCGGCAAGGCGTGCAACAGTTTCAGTGTGCATACCAACGGTTCCGGCAGTCACCGTTTCATCCAGGCAGGTATGGGCTGGATCGCCATCGAGAGCGACGGTATCCGCGCGCTGTTCGTGCATGTGCCCAACAGTGTCGCCACCAAAAAGGATTTGACCAGGAAATTCTACAGTGACATCCATTCCCGGGTTCTACAGTCCGAGGGTGGTGGTGTGATTGATGTCATCATGGGCGATACCAATCAGCCGAGCGTAGGATATACCCAGGAGGTGGTGTCGGGTGCGATGGGACAGTCGTTTGCGGAATTCCATCAGGGCAAGCAGATCCAGCCGGAAGATGCTTACCAGCGCAGCTTTGGTGGCACTAACAGCAATGCCAGCAAAAAATATGATGTTGCGGTCTACAACACCAACACGGTAAAGATCGAAAACCTGGTCTACCTCTCCCAATGCGTGGATGTCGCCGGGGCCGGTGGTGCGGCGGCAATTACCGATCACATGGGGGTTGGGGTCAAAATCGCCAGGGTGTGAGCGCCCCGGCGACGCCTTATGACTCAGCATCACTGTCACTGCCCAGTTCCGCTTGTGACAGGGCGCGCCGGCTCTGCAAACGGTACACATTGCGCAGGTTATGCTGTGCCGCCGTGTTGTCCCGATCCAGAGCCAGCGCCTGACTGTAGCTCAACTCTGCCAGTTCCAGGTTGCCGTCCCGGCGGTGGATATAACCGAGGGTATTCCACAGCAGGCTGGAGCGGGGGTTGAGGGTCAGGGCTTCCTGCATCATATCGAGGGCTTCCTCACGCCGCTGTCCTTTCTCCAGTTCAAGCGCCCGGTTGTTCAGGTACAGTGATTGTACCGTGGCATCTGCCAGCTGCTTGTGCCGGTAAGGGCTGCGCGGATCAAAGTTGAATTCCAGGATACGGGTGGACCAGCCGAAGGAAACCTCCGCATTGATGTGCAGAATATTCTGTACCAGCGCATTGCCGCCACTGCCCGAAGTTGTCCTGCGTCCCATGGGGGCAAGTACCCGATTGAAGTGCGCTTCCAGCCCCACCTCCCGCGCCAGCGCCACCATCAGAGCGGAAAACGAAATACAGTTACCGCGGCGCTCAGCGAACGCTTCCGCAGCGGTCGCGGTAGTATCGAGATCGTAAATCAATTCAAAGCGCCGCTGCTTCAGGGTACGCAGAATCTGGCGAAAGCGCCGGTTGGGACTGAGCGACGGATCTATCGATTCCACGAACTCGCGCATCTCTGGACTGACTGCCAGCAGCCCCTGTGAATAACCGGCTGCGTTCAATGCGGGTTGGCCGAGTCCTGCTGATTGGCCGAGCGTGATTTCCAGGGCCTCTTCCAGTGATTCTGCCTGAGCATCACTCAGTGTCGCCTCGCCGGTCGAGATAGAACCCCCGCTCAATGCCCTTGGGGGTGTCGCAGAGGGGCTGCCAGCACAGCCCAGCTGCAGCGCCACGATAAAAAGTGCCATCCATCGCATGAGATATTCCTCTTGGTTTTTCCTCCTGTCAGGTTGCTAATGGACGCACAAAAATATTGGGTTAGATTCAGCGTGTCGATGAATGTGCTGCAAATGGCGTTGAGTTGAAGGGCGCGAGGACGGGGCTGCGGTGAGTGGAGTTGTGCCGCCGGTGGGCCGAATGCGGTGCGAGTTGGATTGGACGACAGCGTGGCGGTGTCAGTTTTCTGAGTGCGGGGTGTTTTTCACCAGATGGAAGCGACTGCGGCGGGCCTCCGCAATTTCAGCCCGGCGTTTCAGCTGTCTCTCCAGTTTTCTCTGTGACTTTTCTTCATCAGTGGGCCAGGTGTCCGCTTCCGACAGGGTATACAGCACCGAGCGCCACAGCCTGGATACGTTGAGACGCAGCGGGTTGTTGATAATCGGATAGCGGTGCTCCGGGTCGCAAACCTGCAGCCAGCCGTGCAGCGAGTGATGGACCGACAGCGTGGCCCGCACTTCGCCGGCGCGGGCTGCGAGCTGGATAAATGCGGAGTGCAGCTGTGGCCGCAGATTTTCGCTGCCAGCGCGAAACTCCGCTGTGTGTTCGGCGTACCGGAGCTTGAGTCGGTGCCATTGTCCGAGAGACATAAATTGCGTTGTCGTTGTTCTGGTCGATTTAACGGTGAGCTTTGCCTGCGGTTAGCGAAACGCCACACAGGCCGGGCTTCGCACCCTGAGAACAGTCTTCTGATTGAACATTCGCTTGTAGCGATCGATCACCGCACTGATAGATGTTTCGATCTCTGGGCTTCCCGGATGTACCAGAGAGAGCACATAGCTCCGCTCGCGAACGGTGTCGCCGGAGGCGGGCTTCCACTGCCCGGCGGCCTGAATCACCGTTAGCCCATCCGGGAAATATTCCGACAGGACGTCGTCCACAAATCCCTGCCACTGGCGCTGGGAAACTTCCTCCTCGGGTGGGTTGCCAATTGCGGTGCCAAAATACAACAGGTCGTGAAATTGCAGACTTTCCCCCTGCTGGCAGCGCAGTGCCGGTGGGGAGCTGCAGGCCGCAAGTGCGGTGAGCATTACCCCGGCGACCAGTACCCTTGTGCATGTCCCGTGCATCGTTTTGTGTGTCACTCGCCAATTGCGATGGCCCGGCGCTGTTAATGGATAAAGCGGGCCGGTAAATAACGCAAGTTACGTCATTTCTTAGCGGATGTAACCCCTGTGACGAAACCAATGGTATGAGTGCGCATCGTTCAGGCTATTGGTGTGAGTATGGGGGAATTGGCGCCACGGAAGTGGCGCCGGAGGCGGGAGTATCGTGCAATCAGAAATGATATTTCAGCAGCAGGTTGATATTGCGCTCGTTGGAATCTATGCCGAAGGTGCCATCCTTGATGCCGAACTTGTCGTTCCAGTGCACATACTCGATACCGGCATAGAGCTTCTTCGGATGGCCGGAACGGGCGCCGATATCCCACTTCAACTGCGAGGTGAAATTCATGCTCGGGTGGGCATCCACAGAAGCACTCGCCCAGTCGATAAACCCATCGTAAAGGAAGGACTCGTTACCCAGGTTGAAGGGCAGTCCCCAGGCCAGGGTCAGCTGTTCGTTGTCTGCCTTGTTTTCATTGTTGCGGTGATACAGGTTGGCCTGCAGGTAGGAGAACCCCGGCGCCGCCAGGTCGAAGCCGATCCCCGCGAGCTTGTTGACGAAGTGCGGACCGGTAGCGGTGAGATTGTCCGGGTCATCCATATTGCCGAGTTCCAGCTGCCCCGCCAGCAACACGTCTTTCACCGGTCCATAGGCAATCTCGCGACCACCCAGCTTGCCCAGGCTCAGGCGCGGGGAGATTTCGGTGTACAGCTCACTGGAGCCATCTTCCGAGGAGAGGTAATCCGAGAACAGGAACAGGTCTCCCCAGCTGTGGCCACTGACGTGCTCAAAGGTCAGCACGCCGCGGCTGCTGTCATCGGTGGTGAGGCTATAGTCGACTTTGTAGTCCCGGCCGTACAGCGCGGTCAGGCTATTGTCCTGCCACAACACCTCGGCGGTTGAACTTAGGGAGGTGGATAGGGCAATCAGGCCTGTAGTCAGTGCGGACAGGGAGCGGGAAAGCGTCATCGGAACCTCGGAATCGGCTGAGTGGTGCAGACCGTAATTGGTCAAAAAATAGCCGCGAAATTTACCGGATTAGCACGTGGATTGCCAAGTTTTCTACGGAGAGATGTGGGGGTAGGGGCACGTTAGGGCCCCTGGTCCGGGGAATGGGGGATCGTGTGAATAGTGTGCTACTCAAGCACCAGATAAGAAATATTATTTCCCTGGGATACGGCGTTTACCCGGGCCCCTAAATGCGAAGCATGCTGGTTACTACCGTGAACGCCGCGGCAATGGAGATCAGGGCCAGGTAGCAGGTGCCCAGGAAAAAGAACTTTACCGAGGTTGCCATCCAGCCCTGCTGGTAAACGCGCTTCTGTGTCAGCAGCAGATAAACCGGCATCCAGGTGCCCAGCGTGGCAAGCGCCAGGTTGAACAGCGTGTGGGTGAAGGCACCGGGTAATGTCAGCCAGTCGCGCAAATCAATCAGCAGTACCAGGAGCAGCAGGGATAGCGACAGAAATGCATGGCTGTGGAGGGCGACAATCAGGTGCTCCATGTACAGCCGCTTTTTGAACAGGTAGGCCAGGCTGAGCAGTAATGCGAATACCGGCAGCAGGAGAAACAGCGTCGACGGAATAGCGCCAAACAGGGCATCTTTCAGCAGGTTGGGATCTTTCTGGATGCGCTGCATATTGTGATTCAGTGCAGCGCTCTGCTGCGCGAGCCACGCATTCACCGCTTCGGGTGCGTTCTCTATCTGGATTGGCTCCAGTCCACTTTGTTGCTCTGTGCGCTTTTCTTCTTCCAGAACGTAAGTCGGATCCAGGGATGCAATGCGCTGCCGCGCGGCCGCGCCTATCATGTGCTCCATGCCAATCATGATCCCGTGAATACCGGGAACCTCTGCGCTCTCGTCGGCCGCCGCGAGGAGCTCCTCAAACGCCTGATCGCGCAGGCGCAGAACCTCCTCAACACTGGTCGCCTGCAAGATATCCTGCTCTACCGAATTGAAATCAACCCGAGCCTGTAGCGGGTTGTTGGCCGGTGCGTCGATGTCTAACCGCCAGTCGCTACTCAGCTGGGCGACAAAAAAGGCGGTCAGGCACAGGAAAATAAACAGGCGCACCGGGCTCACGTAGCGAATTCGTCGCCCGGCCAGATACTCATTAGTGAGGAAACCCGGCTTCAGTAGCAGTGGCCACAGTGTGCGCTTGATACGGGAGTCCAGCCCGAACACGGTACTGAAAAAATCGCCGATCAGCTCCGGCATCTGCCGCACAATGCTTTTCTCCGGTTGCCCGCACGCATAACAATGAGGCCCGAGGAGCGGCTCTGAACAATTGCCGCAGGTAGCGTCATGTTTCTCCGGAGGTTCTGCCATCGATTGGTGGTCCGGCGATGCCTCGGATGCAACTGGGGGATTATTTGTGATCAGGTCCTGATCCGTCAGGGCTTCGGTGTCACTCATGGCTGTTACGAAGTTTGCGGTAGTTATTCGGAGTAGTTATTCGGAGCAGTAGTCGATCGGCAAATAATATGTGGATTCGAAGTTAAAACCTAATGCGGCAGACCCTATATACTGATTGCCCATTTTTTCGGTACGCCTATCTGTATGTCTAATCACTCCAAATCCAGCGATAGCCGCGAAAATACCGGGCAGGCAGATGCCGCCTCGCGCATGAGTGCACGCGAGATGATGGCTGCACTCTGGCAGTTTATGCGGCCCTACAAGAAGACTTTATTCGGCGCGGCGGTGGCTCTGGTGTTTACTGCTGGCGTCACGCTCGCGATCGGTCAGGGGGTGCGCCTGCTGGTCGACACGGGACTGACCGGAGACTCCAGTGCCGCGCTAGGCCAGGCCGTACTGGTATTGATGGTACTCGCTGTGCTGATGGCCGTTGGTACCTACGCGCGACATTACCTGGTGTCCTGGATGGGCGAACGGGTGGTGGCTGACCTGCGCAAGGCGGTGTTCGACCATATCGTGACCCTGCACCCGAGCTATTTCGAAACCAACCGCAGTGGCGAGATCATGTCCCGCCTCACCACCGATACCACGTTACTGCAGCATATAATCGGCACCTCGTTTTCCATGGCGCTGCGCAGTGGGTTGATGTTTGTGGGCGCGCTGGTGTTGTTGCTGTTCACCAACCTGAAATTGAGCCTGATGGTGCTGGTGGGGGTGCCGCTGGTGTTGTTACCCATCGTGCTGTACGGCCGTCGGGTGCGGAAGTTGTCGAAAGCCAGCCAGGACTCCATCGCCGATGTAGGCAGTTACGCCGGTGAGATCATCCAGCACATCAAGACCGTGCAGAGTTACACCCGCGAACAGCACGAACAGCAGGCGTTCGCGGCGGAAGTGGAAACCGCATTCGATGTCGCCAAGCAGCGGGTCCGCCAGCGCTCACTGTTGATCGCCGTGGTGATCCTGCTGATGTTCGGTGCGGTGAGTGCGCTGTTGTGGGTGGGAGGCAACGACATGATTGCCGGGCGTATGAGTAGCGGCGACCTGGCAGCGTTTGTGTTCTACGCCATCATGATGGGCTCGGCAGTCGCGACGATTTCCGAGGTCTACGGAGAGCTGCAGCGCGCCACCGGCGCCACCGAGCGGCTGGTCGACCTGCTGAATGTGCAGGCAGAGATTCCCGCAAGCAGTGCTTCGATCGATAGCGACACCCCGGCTCACAACGCAGAAGCCGAGGTGGTATTCGACGGGGTTGAGTTCAGCTACCCGTCGCGGCTGGATCGGCCGGCGATCGACGGTCTCGACCTCACGGTAGCGGCCGGCAAGAACCTGGCTCTGGTTGGCCCCTCGGGCGCAGGCAAGTCCACTCTACTCGAACTGCTGCAACGGTTTTACGACCCGTGCGCCGGGCGTATCACTCTGGACGGGGTAGATATCCGGGAAATGGATACCGGCACCCTGCGCCGCCTGATTGCCGTGGTGCCGCAGCAGCCGGCACTGTTTACCGCCGATATCTGGTACAACATCCGCTATGGCAAGCCGGATGCGACCGATGCGGAGGTGATCGCCGCAGCCAGAGCTGCCCACGCCCACGAATTTATTGAGCAGCTGCCGGATGGCTACAGCAGCCACCTCGGTGAGCAGGGTACCCGTCTGTCCGGTGGCCAGAAGCAGCGTATCGCCATTGCCCGCGCAATCCTGAAAGATCCGAAAATCCTGCTACTGGACGAGGCCACAAGTGCGCTGGACGCGGAGAGCGAGCACCATGTGCAACAGGCGTTGGAGGCACTGATGAAGAATCGAACCAGCATCGTCATCGCCCACCGGCTGGCGACCATTCTGCATGCAGACAGTATTGCGGTATTGGATCGGGGCCAGCTGGTCGCGCAGGGCAGCCATCGCCAACTTATTGAGATATCGCCGCTTTACAAGCGACTTGCAGAGCTGCAGTTTCAGAGCTCCGAGCGGAAGAGTTCGGCGGAAGGGTGAGAACGGAAGAGTAGCCTTCAAACAAAAACGGGCCCCGAAGGGCCCGTTTTCACATCAGCAGGGGATTAAACCACTACGATGTTTTCAGCCTGCGGGCCTTTCTTGCCTTGAGTTACGGTGAACTCAACGGCCTGGCCTTCGGTCAGGGTGCGGAAACCGGTGCTAGCGATAGCGCTGAAGTGTGCGAACACGTCCGGACCGGACTGCTGCTCAATAAAACCAAAACCTTTTGCTTCGTCGAACCATTTAACGGTTCCAGTCACTGTATTAGACATATCTAATTCCTGAAATTAAAAAGAGTGTTGCCCCGAGGGGCGGGTGGTGCTCGATGTAAAGGCTCTTAGTAACTGCAGGACACGATATCAACGAAACGTGGCATTGCGAGTAGAACAGCGATATAGCGGTATCAATAAAAGTCTTTCTTTCTAGCAGGGGCCACTCTATAGGGAAGTGACCGCCCTGTCTAGAAATTGTTCAGTAATTGGTCGATACAATTGCAGTTTTTGCTGCCAATCCCGGCTGGCAACGGTATTCAGGCGGCCTGAGCCTCCGCGCGGGCGCGATCTGCGAGGTACTCATCGTAGGTACCCTGAAAATCGACCAGCTGGTTGTCCTTGATCTCGAGCACCCGGGTGGCCAGGGAAGAGACAAACTGACGGTCGTGGCTGACGAAGATCAGGGTGCCCTCATACTGGGATAGGGCCTTGTTCAGGGCCTCGATGGACTCCATATCCAGGTGGTTGGTGGGCTCGT
>NZ_LZDE01000255.1 GCF_002009015.1 Microbulbifer mangrovi
CCATCCATGGCGGTGAAGGTCTCGCAAAGCTGTTCCCGCTATCGCCACCTTAGCATTGAAGCTATTGAGTCGGCATTGTCGAAAACTCTATTGCGCTAGCAGGCGGTTACGTCGGTCCACGGCTTGTCGCTGCCAGCGCGCACTTGCCCAGGAAAGAATCTGCGTCGGAAGTTCTGATTCGAGCCCCGGCGGCGGGTGAAATCCTAAGAAGCCCAGCGCCTGAACCAGGTTCGCGGAAGCCTTCTGGTCATCCAGCGGTGCGGCGTGATTCTGCTTGCTGAGTTTCTGGCCGCCCTCGTTCATCACCAGTGGGAGGTGTCCAAACTGGGGGACAGATGCGCCCAGCGCACGGAACAGTTGGCTCTGCACGGCAGTACAGTCCAGCAGGTCTGCACCCCGTACCACGCAATTTACGCCCTGGGCGATATCATCGACCACGACCGCCAGCTGATAGGCGTAGAGGCCGTCTTTGCGCTTCAGGATCGGGTCTTCGCCGACGACCTGGGTTTGCTCTCCCTGCCACAGGTCGTGAAAAGTCTCCTGCGCGCCGGCGCAATGAAAACGCAGGGCGTGGTTACCCTGTTCACCGACACATTGTGCCCGCTGATGACCACCGGCCTTGCGGACCTGTTCGCGCGTACAGGAGCAGGGGTAGACGAGGCCGTCATCACGCAATTTGTCCAGTGCCTGCTGGTAAAGGTGGTGGCGCTGGTTTTGCCATACCACTGGCGTGTGGCTGTGTAGGCCGTGGGCGTGTAGGGATTTGAGGATGCGCTCGGCAGCGCCGGGCATTTCCCGGGGCGGGTCCAGATCTTCCATGCGTACCAGCCATTGGCCGCCGTGGGCAATGGCATCGAGATAACTACCGAGCGCACAGACCAGAGAGCCGAAATGAAGCGGGCCGGTGGGAGAGGGGGCAAAGCGGCCGATGTATTGTTCGGGCATGCCGTAAACCGGGGAATCGGGTGAAACAGTCGGGATGGGAGAGGAGTGCCGGGCAGCTCAATTGCTGCCCGGGCAACGGCAGATCAGCCGGAAATCTGCTTTTCCTTGATCTCCGCCAGGGTCTTGCAGTCCACGCACAGGGTGGCGGTGGGACGTGCTTCCAGGCGGCGGATGCCGATCTCGACGCCGCAGGCTTCACAGAAGCCGTAATCTTCCTGGTCGATCAGTTCGATCGTTGCGTCGATCTTCTTGATCAGTTTGCGCTCGCGATCGCGGGTGCGCAGTTCCAGGCTGAACTCTTCTTCCTGGCTGGCGCGATCCGCCGGGTCAGGGAAGTTTGCAGCTTCATCCTTCATGTGAGTTACGGTGCGATCCACTTCTGCCATGAGTTCGGCCTTCCAGGCCAGCAGCAGCTTGCGGAAATGCTCCTGCTGCTTCTCATTCATGTACTCCTCGCCCTTCTGTTCCTGATAGGGCTCGAAGCCGTGCAGAGAATCGGATTTCGCAGCAGTATTGGGCATAGTCATTGCCTCTCTCGTAATACGGGCCCTCAGTTATTAGGGCACTACAACCAAATTCAAGCCTAGCAGGCTGCACAAAGCCTAAGCGACCGCCGGCTGTATCCTCAGGCCGCTAGCGCGACCAAGGCGAGGAAACTATCAAAACTCTCCGGGCTGCGCCACAAAATGTTGCTCTGTAACGGCACTGACGACGATCCTTCGGCAAAGAATGAACGGGATGGTGTATTCTGGCGACCGTTTTTTCGACAGGTTGGCGTTCAGTCCATCCATTTCTGACTTTTTACAGGTTGTTGTGTGAAAATTAACCCGCCCCTGGCTCAGGGAAAATTATTGCGCCGCTACAAGCGCTTTCTTGCCGATATTGAGCTTTCTTCTGGTGAAATTATAACCATTCACTGTCCAAACACTGGCTCGATGAAAAATTGTTGGGAGGAAAACACGCCTTGCTGGTTTTCCGACTCCGGTAATCCCAAGCGTAAGTATCGCCACACCCTGGAAATCACTACCACGCCGGAAGGCGCTTTGGCGGGCGTGAATACCGGCCGCGCCAACCATCTGGTGGAAGAAGCCATCACCAGCGGGGTGGTGCCGGAGTTACAGGGCTATGCGCAGCTGCGTCGGGAGGTGAAGTACGGGGAAGAGAACAGCCGTATCGATTTTCTGCTGAGTAGCGCGCAGGGCGATTGTTATGTGGAAGTAAAAAACGTCACTCTGGCGGAGGGCGCGCGCGGATTGTTTCCCGATGCGGTTAGTGCGCGCGGTGCCAAGCATTTGCGGGAGTTGCAGAAGCTGGCACAGTCCGGGGTGCGCGCGGTGCTCTTTTACTGCGTCCAGCACTCGGCCATAGAAACGGTCGAGGCCGCTGCGGAAATCGACCCTGCCTATTCGGCGGCGCTGAAAGAGGCGGTTGCGGCGGGGGTGGAAGTGATCGCCTACCGGGCGAAACTGGGCGCGGACGAAATTTGCCTTGAGGAGCCGTTGCCTTACCTGCCCCAGAAGGACTGACGGGAGTCAGTCTGCCAGCAGTACGTAGAGACCTTCCTGGGCGTATTCCACCGGTACCGGTGTCAGCGCGTCGCCGGCGCAGGGGCCAGCGATACATTCACCAGTGGTGATTTCAAACAGCGCGCCGTGGGAGGCGCACTGGATCAACGCTTTTTCCGAATCCAGAAACTGGTCCGGCTGCCACTCCAGGTTGATACCCCGGTGCGGGCAGATGTTCTTGTAGGCGAAAACCTCGCCGTCTTTCTTCACCGCAAACACATTGTTCATTCCGGCACTGTTGTCTCCCAGGGAGAAGCCTTTGGAGTCGCCTTCGTTGAGGTCTTCGTAGCGGCAGAGAAAGTGTTTTTGCATGACAGTTCGCAGTCGTGGTCGAGAAATTTTGAGGGGCGAGTGTACAGAATTTGGCAGGAACTGCGAAAGGTTAGGGGCGAAGGTGTCGGTGGCGGCACCGCCACCGGGTATCCTACAAAGTAATCAAGGCGCCGCCAGTTCCAGGGAAGTCTGGTACGCCTCCCCATCGCGCAGGTAATCCACCTTCACCTTGTCGCCGGGGCGCCGGTTTTCCAGCACGTTCATCAGGTCGTCGTAATTACTGATAGGTAGTCCGTCGATTCCAATGATCACATCGCCCAGCTGCCAGCCACCGCGGTTGCTGCGGTAGACGCCGCGCAGGCCCGCGCGTTCCGCCGGCAGGCCCGGCGCGGTACGCAGTACAGCAACCCCTTTGAAGTCGTAGCGATTGGCCCACTGATCCGGTGCCGATTCAATCCCCAGGATTGGTCGCACCAGACGTCCGTGGGCGATTAGTTCCGGGACGATCTTTTTCACCGTATCCACCGGGATGGCAAAGCCGATTCCCACGCTGGCGCCACTGGGACTGTAGATCGCGGTATTGACGCCGATCAGGCGGCCACTGGAATCCAGCAGCGGCCCGCCGGAGTTGCCGGGATTGATCGCCGCGTCGGTCTGGATCACGTTGCGAATGGTGCGGTTGCCCGCGGCTTCGATCTCGCGGCCAAGGGCGCTGACCACACCGGTGGTGAGAGTGGTGTCGAGACCGAAGGGGTTGCCAATCGCGAGTACCTTGCGCCCCACCGAGAGTCCGGCGGACTGTCCGGGTAGCAGCGGCTTCAGCAGCTCCGCGGGGGCGTTGATCTTGAGTACCGCGAGATCCTTTTCCGGGGCGGATCCCACCAGGGTTGCCGGCCACTCGCTGCGATCTTGCAGGGTGATCGTGATTTTGCGGGCTTCCTCGATCACGTGGAAGTTGGTTACCACGTGGCCCTGAGCGTCCCAGATAAAGCCACTGCCGGCACCCTTGGGTACCGTGTGCAGCTTCAGGGTCCAGCGGTCGCGTACCACCGCCTCGTTGGTGACATACACCACCGAGGGACTGGCGAAATTGAACACCTGCATGGTGTTGGTTTCGTCGTCTGTGGCGAACTGGGGGGTGCGGGAGTCTGCCAGCGCATGCAGCGGGGGGCAGATCATCAGCAGGGAAAGGGCGAAAGCGGAAAGGGATGTTGTCAGCTTCATTTCAGTGGGCGGGCTCCTGCGTGTAGATTTTGCTGTAGTGACAGGCGGACCCGCAGGCGGGCACGCCTCATACTGTTAGCGATCAACGAGCAGAATTTTGCAGCGCCAGGATCCGATCCTCAAGGGGCGGGTGGCTGGCGAGCAGGGCGGCCATGCTGTTGCCGTAAATACCGAAGGCTTTCATATTGGCCGGCAGCGGCTCCTCGCGTCCAGCCTCGGACTCTGCCTTGATCCGCGCCAGCGCTGCGATCATTGCGCTGGGGCTGGCCAGGTGGGCACCGGCTTCGTCTGCGCGGTACTCGCGGCGGCGGCTGAACCAGGCGACGATGACCATGGCGAAGACACCGAACACCATGTCCATGATGATGGAGGTGAGGTAGTAGCCGATACCCAGGCCCTGTTCATTGCGCAGCAGTACCCGGTCCACGAAGAAACCCACGAGTCGTGCAAAGAACATGACGAAGGTGTTCACTACCCCCTGGATCAGTGCCAGGGTGATCATGTCACCGTTGGCCACGTGACCAATTTCATGGCCGATCACCGCGCGTGCCTCGTCGCGGTTGAACCGCTGCAGCAGGCCTGCGCTGACGGCGACTAGCGCGTTGTTTCGATTCCAGCCGGTGGCGAAAGCGTTTGCCTGTGGCATGGGGAAAATACCCACATCCGGCATGCCGATACCGGCCTTTTGTGAAAGCTCGCGCACGGTTTCCACCAGCCAGCGTTCGTCAGCGGTCTGCGGCTGATCGATCACCTGGGTGCGGGTGGACATGCGGGCGATGGTTTTCGACAGCAGCAGTGAAATGAGTGCGCCGCCGATGCCGAAGATGGCACACATCAGCAACAGGCCAGGCAGGTTCAGATTGACGCCATTGGCGTCGAGAATGCCCTGGATACCCAGCAGGTTGAAGATGATGCCTACCAGCACCATCACCGCCAGGTTAGTGAGCAAAAAGAGCCCTATTCGCAACATCAGATATCTCCGACAGATATTTTGAAAAACAAAGACTAGTGATCCGAGTGAAACCCGTTTGGCGCTCTGGCAGTGACCCACAGAGGTGGTGTTACGCCGGGCCGCAAGGCCTCGCCGTCCGATACCTCAGTAAAAGGACGATGTATCTGTGGCTAAATAGGGTCTGTTTGTGCCGTTTGCAAGTCTGCACGGACACAATCTCAGACCGGCACAATTTCAGGAGACTATAGGGTCAGGCGCGATCTTTACGGGAGAGAAGCTGTTCCGCTTCACTGACCAGATTGGCCTTGAGATCGGGGTCCAGCTCGTTCCAGTGCACGTCCAGTAACGCGCCCTGCAGGGCGTAGAGGAGGACGCGGGATACGTTGATACCGCGGCGGCGGATGCTGGTGAATGCCTCGACTGGTCCGACGCGATGCAGGTCGTCCTGGGTACGGATGCCAATGGAATGAAGAATATTGACAGAGGCGAGTCCCAGGTTTTTCAGTTTCAACAACTCTGATTGACTTGGGTGCATAAAATTCATTCCCTGAACTGTTGATGCTCTATGGAGATATCCACGCGGAGGGCCCTGGGGCGCCGCGAGATTTCCTGTACTCCAGTCGGTCGAGGTTTCAGGGAGACGCTGCATGCGCAATGCGATCCCGACCTTTCGAACACTCTGAAGTGCTTCCCTTTCGGTTCAATCCCGAACCAAATACAACAGGCGTGCAACATAGCATAAAAAAATAAAAGGCCAAACCGTATTGCCCGCGGCAAAATAGGCGGGTTCAGATTAAAGTACGGTTATTTGCGGCGGCGGCTATCGCACGGCACACTTGTACTATTTAGACACGTTCGTAGAAAAAGCCTAGCTTGAAATGACGACTTTTGCAGCATGACGTTTCTCTGATACCTGCAGCGTTACCGGACCCGGGAGTGAATTCATGCATCAATTACTGCGCAATATTCTGTTCGGCTTGACGGACGCACATGTCATTCTGGAACCGGTTTCCGGACAACTGATGCACCCGGAAGCCCTGGCGGCTTTTGATCAGTTGCGCCGGGACGCGAGAAAGGCTGGATTTGACCCCAAGGTGGTATCCGGCTTTCGCGATTTCGAGCGCCAGCGCACTATCTGGAACGCCAAAGCCAGTGGTCAGCGGCCGGTCCTCGATAGCGCGGGGCACGCGCTGGATGTGGCGCGCATGTCGCCAGAGGAAATCGTATTCGCTATATTGCGCTGGTCCGCATTGCCTGGAGGCTCGCGCCACCACTGGGGTACCGACTTTGATGTGATCGATGCCGCGGCTGTGCCGGAAGATTACCGGGTGCAGCTGACCCCGGAAGAGGTCGCCGATGAAGGTGTGTTTGGCCCCTTTCATTGCTGGCTGGACGAGCAGATTGCCGCGGGCCACAGTTATGGCCTGTTCCGCCCCTACGGTGCGGATCGCGGCGGCGTGGCGCCGGAGCGCTGGCACCTGAGTTACGCGCCGCGCGCGAAAGAATTCCAGCAGTTGCACTGTGCGCCGTTACTGCGGGAGCAGTTACAGTTGTGTCAGGTGGATGGCGACCTGGCGCTCGCGGACACCGTGTGCGGCGCGATGGAGGCCATTTACCCGCGCTTTGTGGAAGTGCCGGAATCCGCCTACCCGACCAATATGGATCGCCTCTAAGCGTCGACCGAATACCGTTGAACGGCGGGGCAAAAAAGAGTTGGATCAGAGACAGGAAGAGAGACCATCAACGTCACTGAATTGAATAATCGGGATATCTGGACCGCCATGCGCGCGGAGGCCGCTGCGGCTGCCGCCGGCGAACCGGTACTGGCCAGCTATTTCCACAATACGGTGTTGCGCCATCGCACACTGGACCGGGCGCTGGCCTATCAGCTGGCCTCGGTACTGGATCATGCGGCCCTGACGGCTACCGCTCTGCAGGAGGTGATTGCTGCGGCGCTGGCCGACGAGCCGGAAATTTCCCGCTGTATGCAGGCGGATATCTGTGCCTGGTACGACCGGGACCCGGCCTGTGATCAGTACCTCACCCCGTTTCTGTACTTCAAGGGGTTTCACGCCCTGCAGTCTCACCGTATTGCACACTGGCTGTGGAAAAAAGGCCGTCACACACTCGCCCTGTATTTCCAGAGCCGGGTCTCGGAACAGTTTGCGGTAGATATTCATCCTGCGGCACGCTTCGGTTGCGGCATCATGATTGACCACGCCACCGGCCTTGTCGTGGGTGAGACCACCGTGGTGGAAGACGATGTGTCCATTCTGCATTCGGTCACACTCGGCGGCAGCGGCAGCGGCGGTGGTGATCGTCATCCGAAGATCGGTCGCGGTGTGATGATTGGCGCTGGCGCAAAAATCCTGGGTCCGGTGGATATTGGCGAGGGCGTCAAGATCGCGGCAGGTAGTCTGGTGCTGCGCGATGTGTCGCCGCATTCGACCGTGGCGGGTGTGCCCGCGCGGGTGGTAGGTGGTAAATGTGAAGGCGCCCCTGCCTACACCATGGACCAGACACTGGATTCCGATGATTGAATCGGATTGAATAGTGTTTTCCGTAAAGCGTCTGATTGAAAACAGAATAACAAGGCCTGAAGGCAACACGATCGAGGTATCAGCATGTCAGCTCCCACCTACAGTGTGATTTTTCGCGGCGACCTTGAGCCCGGCTACACCGTTGCCGATGTGAAAGCCAATTTTGCCCGTTTGTTCAAAGCCGGGCCGGATACCGTAGAGAAACTTTTTAGCGGTCGCCCGCTGGCCATCAAAAAAGGCATGGCGCAGGTGCAGGCGGAACAGTTGCAGGCAACCCTGTCCAAACTGGGGGCGCAATCGACAGTACGCGCGGAGGGGGGGGAGCAGCCAGTGCCACAGCCCTCAGCGCCGTCACCTGAACCGGTCTCCGCGCCAGTCGCAGATGCTGGCGAGACTACACCGGTCCAGTCCGCCGTGAGCGACTCTTCACTGAGTCTCGCGCCGATGGAAGGCAACCTGGTCAAAGCGCACGAGAAAAAATCCGTGGAAGCCGTGCAGGTGGAAGTCAACCATCTCAGCCTCAAGCCGGCGGAAGGCAACCTTCTGGAGGCTGGGGAGCGCAAGCCGGAGGCGGCACCGGCTGTTTCGGTGCCGGACTGGAAGCTGGACAATCACATCAGCGGCAAAGCCTCGTTTGAAGTGCCGGACTGAGTTTCCCGGTTCGGTAACCTCACTTCACATCAGAACGCTATTTTTACTCCCAGGGCAAAGCGACGTCCGTTTTCGTAAAAGCCCTGGGGGATACCGCTGGCACTTCGTATACGCAGTACTTCCTCGGTCAGGTTGATCGCCTCCGCGGACAAGGACAGCCTCGGCGACCAGTGCCACTCCGCGGTGGCGTCCCACTGCCGGTACGCATCGGTTTCACTCTGCGACCCGGCAATAATCTCTCCGTAGGACCGCGAGCGGTAGTTGTAACTCACCCGTCCATTAAACCGCGCATTTTCAAAATACAGCGACGCATTGAACTGGCTGCGGGAATTGCCGGGCAACTCCAGTGTGCGCGTGCCATCGGCAGACGGCACACTGGCATCGGTGTAGGTGTAGTTACTCAATACGCCAAATCCCCAGCCCAGGGTTTGCTGCCACTGTAACTCTGCGCCGTGGATATCTGCTCCGGGGCCATTCTGGGGGCGGGTAATGTAGAGCGATTCGCCGTCCACCTGTTCGAGGTTTACGTGGGGATAAACAAAGGTGGAGATGTCCTTGTAAAACAGGGTTGCGGAAAACAGGGAGGCATCCGCGAAATACCATTCCAGGCCGAGGTCCAGCTGGTCCGCACGATAGGGATCCAGTGTCGGGTTGCCTGCAGCGCCGTTACCGCTGGTGGGTTCGATGATGATATTTGGTGTCAGGTCCTTGAAATTGGGCCGCGCCATGACCTGGGCTGCACCAAACCGCGCAATCAGGTCACTGCTGAAGTGGTAGCTGAGGTTCGCACTGGGTAGAAGGTCCCGGTAGCGGTTATCCACATGATGCAACCGGTCCCGATCATAGGCGGCGGCCCGTTGCCGGGTAGCCACGCCGCGCACGCCGACGTTGCCGCTCCAGGCGCCGACTTTCATATCCAGGCTGGCGTAAGTTGCGGCACTCTTTTCCTGGATGCGGAAAAACGCACTGTGGTCGTAGGTGTAAGTCATGGCGCCCGCGCGCAGCACAGGATCGATAACGGATGCCAGAAGGTCGGCATCGGTGAGCGCGTAGCGGGTCAGGGTGAGGCTGGTCGCGTTGGCCCGACTCAGGAAAGGGCTTGGGCCACTACTGACCTGATCCAGGCCAGTGGTGCTCAGTGATGGCCACAGGGAGGATGCGAGATCGATCTCGCCTTCGGTGAGGTGGTTTTCTACCCGGTGGTTCCTGACTTTGGCACCAAACTGAAGTTTGCGCAGCCAGCCGCTGGAAAAGGCCCGTTCGATATCCCATTGCGCGTAGTGTTCGCGACTGTCCATGGTGCGGATCCAGTCCCGGGTCAGTGGCGAGAGGTGTGTCAGTGCCGCGGCGTTTTCGGGGTTCAGGTCGAGGTAGGTCGATTCCACGGCATCCCGATCGAGGCGAAAGGCCACGCGGGTATTGCCGGTGAATCGGTACAGGCGATCGTGCTCGGTGCCACCGCGCGCACTGGTGTAACCGAACTGGACGTGCTGGTCCCAGTGATCGCCGCGATAATTGATGTCGATGTCGTTGACCCGGGTATCGATAAATGCCTTGCGTCGTATTGCGTCGAGAATTGCACCGGTACTGTCCGGTTTTCCCAATGTGCCGCCAGCCAGTATTGCGCGGCCATCGTCACTTTCGAGGAAAATCGGGTTCGTCACCGTGGCGGGCGGCGATTCGCTGAGCTTGTAGCCACCGGGGGAAAACAGGTAGTTGTGATTGGTGTTGTCGATATCCACCTGCGATCGCAGCAGGTTAACGGTCGTATCCCAGCGGTCACCCGGTGCCCACTGCAAAGTGACGTTGCCGGTTGCGTGGTTGCGCTGTTGTTGCAGCAAGGCCGAACCGCCACCCCAAACTGCATAGACATTTTCGGTAACGGTCCCCTGATCGTCGGTCACGGTATACAGGTTGTTGTCGGCAAAAGTCTCCAGGCCATCCCGGCGCGTGTCCCGGTTTTGCCAGTTGAGCGACGCGAGTACCCCGAGCGATTGTCCGGTATTTTTCCAGCTCCCAAGTGCCGATCCTTGCGGCGCCCAGCGGTCGGCCAGCGCGCTGTAATTCTGACCGGTCGATACATGTAACTCGCTGCTGTCCATTTCCAGAGGTTTGCGAGTGCGCACGATAACCGTGCCGCCGATACTCCCCTCATCCAGGTCAGCACGGGGCGTCTTGTGCACTTCCAGTGATTGCACCAGTTGCGAGGCGAGGGTGGAATAATTGAACCCCCGGCTCAGGTTGTCGTTGGCCCACCAGTAGGCCGATGCCACATGCTGACCGTTTAGCAGGGTGCGGTTGATATCCTTGTCGGTTCCCCGAATATTCACGTCCCTTCCTTCACCCCAGACACGATCCACGGAGACACCGGCAATCCGCTGCAGAGCGTCTGCCACGTTGTGATCGGGAAACTTGCCAATATCCTCGGAGGTGGTGACTTCAATCAGGTTGCTGCTCGCCTGCTTCATGGTCAGGCTGTGCCGCAGGCTGGTGCGCACACCGGTAACATACGTTTCTTCCAGTGCCCGGTGCGGTCGTTGTACGGGCGTAGCCGTTAACGGCTCTGAATCCGCTTTCGCAGGCGATGATTTACCGCGGATAACCAGGGTGCCATTGTGACCGAGTCGATAGGTCAGTCCGGTATTCTTCAGTAGCCGTTGCAGAGCGGCCTCGGGGCGGTAGCGTCCGGATACCGTTGGAGACCTGTCTGTGGGCAGCTCTTCGGGGCGATAGAAAACCTGCATGCCGGATTGCTCGGCAAATTGGGTCAGTGCCCGCTCGAGTGGTTGTGCAGCCAGTTGAAACAACACAGGGCGGATTGCCGAGGTTGCCTGCACCGAGGTTGGATGACTTGCTGCACGGGCGTCCGCCGCCGACAGCGCGTGGGCGGGTAGTGTGAACAACAGTGCCTGCAGCAGCGTCGCCGCAGGCCCGCGGTGCCGCGGTAGGGCCATCAGGGGCGTTTTGGTCATTATTGTCTTTCTGGTCTGAGCGGGCGTTTCTGAATTGAGCCACAACTGCAGGTGCTTCAAAATACCTGATCCTCGGCAAATTCCGCAAGCGGCAGCGGAGGCTTGCGCGCTGGTTGCGGACCATCGGCGCCGTTTACAAAATAATTGGGAAAAACTGTCGGGTTATTGTCGCCACTGTCGTTTATTAGAGTTATGGGTAAACGTTTATATAAAATCATGACGGGGATTCGTGGAGGTCGCGGTGGCTAGGCTCCGATCGCGGGCGGCACTGCGCCTAATTCAGACTCCGTCAAAGGTATCTGCGAGTGTGGGCGCTGCTGATCGCGCCTATATCGAGGCACTTTTTCTCGAATACCGCACATCAATTCGCAATTATGTAGCGCGGATGTTGCCTGGCGGATATCAGGAGGCAGATGCCGTCCTGCAGGAGACTTACGTCAAAGTACTCGCGTTGCAGGACCTGCAACCACTGCGGGAAAGCCCGCGTGCCTATCTGTATACGGTTGCCACCAATCTGGTGCGAGATGGCCTGCGCCGCCATATGCGCAGGAAAGCGGATCAACACGAATGCTTTGAGGAATCCAATCATACGAGCCCGGATCCTTCCCCCGAGGGCAGTGCCGAATGGCAGCAAAGCCTGCAGCAGATGAAGCAGGCGTTACTGCGTCTCAAACCCGTGGTCCGCAAGGTATTTCTGATGAGTCGCTTTGAAGAAATGACCTACCCGGAGATTGCCGCGGCACTCTCCATCAGTACCCGCAGTGTCGAACGCCATATGAGTGCGGCCATGAAGCACTTGCAAGCAGAGTTGAATGAGTTGTTATGAGTCGAGCCGAAGTTGTAGATGAGTCCACCCGGGCCGCGGCCGCCGACTGGTTTGCGCGGCAGCAAAGTGCCGCCATGAGCGCCGCGGAAATCGAGGCACTGGAAGCCTGGTTACAGCAGGATGCGCGCCACCGCCTGGCATTCAGCCAGTGTCAGCAGTTGAGCCTGATGAGTGAGTTGCTGAGCGGTGATGAAGAACTCAGCCGTGAATTGCCGGAAATACGTAAGGCCGTACGTCGCCGTAATCGTTGGCGCTGGATCGGTGCCGTCGCGGCTACGGTATTGGTGACGATCGCTGCACTGATGCTGAAGCAATATCAAACCATCGATTATTACCAGACCGGAATTGGCGAACAGCAGGTGGTGCACCTCGAGGATGGCTCCACCTTGATGCTCAATACCGACAGCCGCGTGGGGGTGCGCTATCGCGGTAAGCGGCGCGCACTGTGGCTCGAGCGGGGCGAGGCCTTCTTTATGGTGGCGAAAAATCCGGCGCGCCCCTTTATCGTCAATGTGCGGGAATCCGAAGTACGTGCACTGGGTACCGCGTTCAATATCGCGCTCAAGGCCGGGGACGTTCAGGTGGCCGTGACCCAGGGGGTTGTGGATGTGCAAGCAGACAGCGCAAGCGGCGCGCGGCAACAACTGGTGAAAATGTTCCCTGGTGAGGGGGTGCGGTTCCACGCAGCCAACCCTGCGGACAACAGTGGCGTGGTTCCAATTAACCTCGAAAAAGTCACCGCCTGGCAGACCAAGCGGATTTATTTTGACAACGAGCGCCTCGAGGATGCCATTGCCGAGTACAACCGCTACACGACACGTAAGATGGTATTGGTAGGCGATACACTATCGGACGCGCGTATCAGCGGCGTCTTCAACACCGGAGATGCCGATGCGCTGGCGTTTGCCCTGGAGCAAAGTTTTGGTGCGCGTATCAACAAGAATGATCAGCGCGTGCTGATATTACCCGCGCGCGATTGATTTGCGCGCGGATTTTTACGTAGAAACTTGATTGTTCAAGTCGGTCGTTTGAATATCTTGCGCGCCTTATCCACCTCTTCGCGAGACTTGCACCCTTCAAGGTGATCGTTGATCAGGCCCATGGCCTGCATAAAGGCGTAGACGGTGGTGGGGCCGACAAACTTCCAGCCGCGCTTTTTCAGGTCTTTGGCAAGTGCTTTGGAGGTTTCTGAGGTGGAGGCGCTCTGTGGTACCTGCTGGTCTTGCGGTGCGGGCTCATGGCGCCAGATATAGGCGGCGATGGAGCCCTCCTGCTTAACTAACTCCTTCGCTCTTTGCGCGTTATTGATAACCGCTTCAATCTTGCCGCGGTGGCGAACAATACCCTCATCCCCAAGCAGGCGTTCTACATCCTGTTCGGTAAAGCGCGCTACCTTGTTGAAATCAAAATTCTTGAATGCTTTGCGGAAATTTTCGCGCTTGGCTAGTATCGTGCGCCAGCTCAGGCCGGACTGAAAGCTTTCCAGGCAGAGTTTTTCGAACAGCCGCCGGTCGTCGTCTACCGGGAAGCCCCACTCCCTGTCGTGATAGTCAAAAAATTCCGGTGCTGCGGCGCACCAGCCACAGCGCGGCATACCATCGGGCCCGTTTATCGTTTTGCTCATGTCGCCGCCAGTTTCTCCATAACCGTTTTGAGCTTCAGACTATAACCGGCCGCGCGCGCTTCGCCCAGATGTGGATCACAATTAAAAAAGGCGCCCGGAGGGCGCCTGAAAGTGGTGACAAGGTGATGCCTGGTTGGGAAAACTTTAAAAAGATACTCGTGCGCCCAGGCTGAAGCGCGCCCCGTTTTCATAAAAACCCACGGGGATACCATCGGCAGTGCGCATGTAGATGATTTCATTGGTGAGGTTCACTGCGGTAAAGAAAACATCCACATTCTCGTTTACCATCCAATTGGCAGTGGCATCCCATTGATCGTATTGATCGGTCACCAGCTGAGAGCCAGAGGTGAGCCCGCCAAAGGACTCGGAGCGCAGGTTGTAGGAAAGGCGCAGGCTCAGGAAGTCATTTTCGTAATACGTCGATGCGTTGAACTGGTCGCGGGAGTTACCCGGTAACTCCAGCTTGCTGCCGGGCACCTTGGCGTCGGTCCAGGTGTAATTGCCGAGCACCCCGAATCCGCTGCCGAAGTCGTGCTGCACCTGAAGTTCCAGCCCCTGGATATCCGCACCCTTGTCTGCGTTGTAGGGGCGGGTGACGTTGATACTCTGTCCGTCGATCTCTTCCACCTGGGTGTTCTGGAATACGAAGGTACTCAGGTCCTTGTTGAAGTAGGTTGCGGCCACCAGACTGGCATCACTGAAATACCATTCCGCACCCAGCTCAAATTGATCCGCGAAAATTGGTTCCAGCATCGGGTTGCCGGCGGTGGCAGTGCCGCTGGTGGCGTTGATCACGATATTGGAGCTGAGGTTCTGGAACGTTGGACGGGCCATGGCCCGGGACGCGGCACCGCGCAGAATCAGGTCTTCCGCCAGATCGTAGATCACGTTCACACTGGGTAACGTCTCGCGGTAGCTGCGGCTTACCGCACCGCGCTCGCCATCAATGTAAGCGTGGGAGGTCTGATCCGTTTCCACCAGGCGCACCCCGAAATTGCCTCGCAGGTTGCCGCTTTCGAATTCTGCCTGGGCGTAGGCTGCAGTTATGTCTTCGTTGATTTTGTAATAGGCCCTCTGGTCCTCCGCATAGGTCATGGCGCCGGCGTCGAGAATGCTATCGATTTTTTCCCGCGCGAGGCCGGTGTCGAGGAAGGCATATTGGGTCAATGAGCCACCTGTAGCACCTTCGCCATGCAGGCTGGGGCTGGGACCGGAAGAGACGTCCGCGAGGGTGATTTCATTCAGTGCGGTTACCTGATCGGCGATGTCCGGGTTGCTGACATCCACGGAGCCATTCTGGCGATTGTTCTCGATGGTGTGGTCGCGCAGTTTGACGCCGGTCTTGATGGCGGTGATAGCGCCCAGTTGTACGTCGATAGTGCCGTCCGCCTGGAAATAGCTTTCATCGTCTTCCATCACGCGGACCCAGTCCCTCAGGTTGGCGGCGTTCAGGTGCAGCGCACTGCCATCCAGTGGATCGATACCCGGAAAGCTGAATTCGTTGGTATTGGGCCCGAAATTCAGGTCTTCCGCACTGTTGCCTTCGAACCAGTAATTGCGGTCCTTGGTACTGCCACCCTTCGCGCTGGTGGTACCGGCCTGCAGGTGCAGGGTCCAGCTGTCGCCGGTGTAATCGGCGGCAAAGTCCAGCACCTCGGATTCCACAAAGGCATCGCGCACGATGGGCTCGTCGGCCACGCCAATGCTGTCGGGATTTTCGATCACACCACCCACCAGAGCCTGGTAGCCATCGCTGGTGGGAATAAAGACCGGGTCGGTCACCACGTCGCCATTGGGAATTTTGTAGCCACCGGCAACGAACAGGTAATTCTGGTTGCTGTTGTCCATGTCCATGTCGGAAGCGACATAGTTCATGGTCATGTCCCAGCGATCGGTCGGGCGGAACTGCAGGGTAATGTTCGCGGTATCGCGCTGGCGGTCCTGTTGGAAAATCGCCGAGCCTCCGCCCCAGGGGACGTAGACCTCTTCGGTTACGTTGCCATTCTGGTCGGTAACGGTATACAGATCATTGGTGGGGAAAACCTCGAGGCCATCGCGGCGCATGGTGCGCTGCTGACTGTTGTAGGAGGCGAGCACGGCAAAGGTTTCGGCATCGTTTTTCCAGCTGACCAATCCGGAGACCTGTGGATCCCAAGAGTCCGGCAGCTCGCTGTAAACGCTTTCTGTGGACAGGTTGATCGTCATCGGGTCCAGGTCCAGCGGTTTGCGGGTGATGACATTGACCATACCGCCGATACTGCCCTCGTCGTGACGAGCTTCCGGGCTTTTGTACACTTCCAGTGCAGAAACCAGCTCAGACGCGAGAATGGAATAGTTGAAACCGCGGCTCGGATTGTCGTTCGCCCACCAGTAAGCGGAAGCCACGTTCTGGCCGTTCATCAGCGTGCGGTTGAGGGTGCTGTCGGTACCGCGCACGAAAATATCCCGGCCCTCGCCCCAGATACGGTCGACGGAAATACCCGGGACGCGCTGCAGGGAGTCGGCCACGTTCTTGTCCGGGAATTTGCCGATGTCTTCGGAGCTGATGGCGTCGACAATGGAGGTGGCGTCGCGCTTAACGTCCAGCGACTGTTGCAGGGCACCGCGAATACCGGTTACCACGACTTCTTCTACGGTTTTACCTTCGGTCTCAGTTTCCTGCGCGGCAGCGCCGGCGGAAATCATGGCAATGGTGCCTGCCAATAGTGTTTTGTGGAACAGGGCGGACGGGAAGCGCGATCTTTGCATGGGTTTCTCCATTCTATTGTTATCTGGCGTGTAGCATTTTTTGTTATGTCAAAGCACAGCCCCGAAGTTTTTTCGGGGTGTAAACGGGTAAACGCCAGTGGTGGAGAAATCCCGACAGGGAGGCAGAAAAATAATTTAAGGAGCCCCGCTGT
This sequence comes from Microbulbifer mangrovi, assembly GCF_002009015.1. GTDB lineage: Bacteria > Pseudomonadota > Gammaproteobacteria > Pseudomonadales > Cellvibrionaceae > Microbulbifer > Microbulbifer mangrovi. The sequence continues at coordinate 16,473 of NZ_LZDE01000255.1, forward strand.
AGTGTCAGCAAGGGGGAAGATCGTGGCGGTGCCGCTACCGGGTACAGCCTTGTGAGACACGCCGTGA
>NZ_LZDE01000256.1 GCF_002009015.1 Microbulbifer mangrovi
TCTTGTCGATCACATAGTCCGGTGCGGCGATCAGAGGGGTGACATCTTCATCGGTATTGTCTTCCGGTGTCGGATCGGTGCCGTTGTTTTCGTCACCGTCGATCGACACTGTATTGTTGGTTTCTTCCACGCCGGCAGGCAGCGGACTGATGACGGTGACCACTAGCTCAACCGAGCCGGTTTCTCCCGCTGCGAGATCCCCCACATCGAAAGTCAGGGTGTCGCCATCCAGCGTCCAACCGGGATTGGCTGCGGGATCGAAAGTGACATACTCCGGCAGGCTTTCGGTAATCACCACACCCGTTGCATCGATATTGCCATTGTTGCCGTAATCAATGGTGTAAGTGATGTCGTCACCGGGCTCAGCGGAAATACCCCCATCGTCCTTGTCGACAAACAGGTCCACCGCGCCGATTTCTGCGGTGACTTCATCGCTGTCGTCATACTCCCGTTCAATGGCGCTGTCATCGCCCCCTTCCGGGGTGTCGAGGCTGGTGTAATCGATGTCCGCCACATTGGTCGTGGTCTCGCCGAGGGCATCCGGGTCGGTGGTGACATGGGCGTCCACGGTGATGGTGATCACCGTGGAGGGATCGATTTCACTGATATCCAGTAACAGCAGGTTGGCTGTGGAATTGTCGACGATGATTGGCGAGCCGCCGCTCACATCGATCTGAATATTTTCAACGCCGGACAGATATACCGGTAGTGCGTCTTCAAGTGTAACGTTGTAGGCATTGGCGCCACTGGCGGGATCCAGTTGCACGGTAATCTGGTAAGTGGCGATGCCGCCGAGGGTGAGGGGATCCGGGCTGAGTAGTTCCTTGTCGACATTGAGCAGGGGCTCTACTACATCTACGGCAGCGTTATCACTGATATCGGTATCTGGTGTGTCGTCGCCATCGGTATCGAAACTCAGAGTCGCGTCATTGGTCAGCGTGGTGCCGTCCACATTGGCGGGGATATCGGTCACTCGCAGGCGGTAGGTAATGGTGATGGTTTCTGCGGTGGTGTTGTCGGTATCCGTATTGAGCAGGGTACCGAAATTGAAGCCCACGGTATTGTTGTCGGGATCGTTAATTGTTGTAACGTCGTCCTGATTGATCTGGATTGTATCAGGGCTATTAGTGGTTACGCTGACCAGATCGATAAACTCGAAACCCGGACCATAGATATCGGTAATCTGACCGGTGAGTGACGCTTCCGGTAAGGTGACGGTAACCGAGAAGGTAACGATTTCACCAATAGTGGCCTCGGTATCATCGTTAAGATCATCGTTCTGCGAAGTGGAAACCAGCGTTTTTTCGATTCCCGGTGAATTGACCGTGATCACCACATTGTCACTGGTTGCGTAATCGTCCAGCTCGCCATTTTCGCCATCGGCGCCATCACGTTCATTAGGATCATCGCCGTCGAGACTCGACCAGTCTATATCTGCAGCGTTCTCGATGGTGCTGCCGGCAAGGGTGTTGTCCAGCGTGCCGGTAATGGTAATGGTGACTTCGCTACCGGGTGTCAGATCCAGTTCGGCCTGTGGGTCGAGTACCAGCTCGCCGCCGACAATGGTAAAGAAGCCGGAGACATCTGAAACTGCACCGTTGTCATTCAGGGAGGCAGTGAAGCCGATGTCGGTTAGTTCCGGGGGGAGGGGATCGCTAAAGCTGATGTCGTAAGCAGTGGTGCTGCTGCCATCGTCCGGGTTGGTAATCGTGATGTCGTAAATAATCTGGTCACCGTTGTCACCTTGTGTATTATTTACTTGCTTGTCGATTATCAGTTGTGGCTCGATCACGGTAACTGAGGCGGAATCCTCTTGTAGACCGTCCTCTGGATCGGTATTACTGCCGTTGCCATCAATATCCCATCGAAATATGGCATCGTTGCTGAGTACTGTACCTTCCTGGTTGGTATCCACATTGGTAATGCGGACGGTGTAGAAAATGGCGATTGTATCTTCGATTGCGAGACCGTCGTTTCCAGTATTTGTGAGATCGGCGGTCCCGAAATTGAGGGTAGTGGTGCCATCGGGATTTACCACAACTGTGGGTGCGCCAAAGCCCCCACTATCGATCTGGATATCGCTGCCGATAAAGACAGAGTCAAAACTGACAAACTCCATACCGGGGGGCAGCGTATCGATGATTTCCGACTCTGGCACAGTGCCTTCTGGAACAGTAAAGCGGGCTTCGAAGGTAACCTCCTCGCCAATCACCACTTCCAGCCTGTTGTTATATTCATCGACAATAGAACTGGACACGACTGACTTGCCAGTAGTTACCGGATCCACAGTGAAGGTAGCGGAGTCGTCGGTAATATAATCGTTGAGTCCCCCCTCACCATCTTCACCAGTACGTTCATTGTCATCGTCGCCGTCAATGCTCTCCCACTCTACAGTGCCTGTATTGGTAATCTGAGAACCAACGACAATATCGCTTACCACATTGGCATCAATCACCAGGGTCAGGGTTGCCCCCTCGGGCAAGTCGAAAGACTGCCCGGGAATGGTTTCCACAGTGTTGCCATTCACCTGGAACAAGCCGGAAACATCGGTATCAAATCCATTGACCGTCAGTGTAGCGCTCGCCAGTATCACGTTGGTCAGTTCGGGGGGGAGTGTGTCACTGAAGGTCGCGTCGAAGGCGTCGGTATCGGAAAACTCAGAGTGCGAAATAACAATGGTGTATTCCACGCTGTCATTGGCGTCGATACGGGGAGATGTCGCACTGAGCGACTTGTCTATCTGTAAATCCGGCTCGATGATCTCGACATTTTCGGCACTATCATTGTCCTGGACTGTAGGGTTTTCTATACCATCGTCGGTGCTGTCCCAGGAGAACTGCGCATTGTTGTTACGCTGGACGCCGCTCTGGTTGGACTCCACATTCTCTACCAGTACGTCATAGGTAATGGTGATGGTTTCCGCCACCATATTGTCGCGGTTGGTATTGGTGATATCTCCCAGGGTAAATATGACATTCTGGCCATTCTGTGTGACCTGGATAGTGTCCGTGGTGAGCGGTGCGGTAGAAGTGATATCGCCGGATGAGAGGGTTACATTGGTGACACCAATAAATGAGAGCCCCGGATCCAGCTGATCGGTGATGCTGGCCAGTGGTGTGACGCCTTCTGCCACGGTCAGGGTCAGGGTATAGCTGATCACCTCGCCGATCACCGCCTCTGCATCGCCGTTATTGGGGGTGACGATACTGGTCGAGTTCAGGGTTTTATCTACCGTGTTTTCCTGGATTATGACCGTGGCATCGTCCTGCCAGTTGATGTTGGTGTTGCCCTCGGTGTAGTCATTGCCTTCATCGACCCCGCCATAGCCTTCAAGCTGTGCAGTGTTTTCAATAATTTCACCCGCCTGCACATCGTCCGATGCCACAAGGTCGTAGGTAATCACGATCACGTTGCTGCCATCGGTGGTGGGGCCTGTGTCCGGGTCACGACCTTCATTCAGTACACCTTCGTCCGATGACGGGTCCACCAGCGTAATGCCCGCTCCGAACAGGTCCTCCTCATTTACCGTGAAATCAATCTGAGTGCCATCACCGGTATAAATCTGGAGATTGAGCCCGCCCGGTGGGATTTCAAAACCGTCGGGGAGGGTGTCGCTGATCACCAGATCAAAGGCATCGGAACCGCCGGTATTTTCCAGCACGATGGCAAACCGCACGGTATCGCCAGCATCTATATCGCTCAGGTTGGAATCGATCGGAGCACTATCCAGGTTGTCACTGGTGATATCGCCGGTCCAGGGTGCGCTGCCGCTGTCCGCTGTGCCGGCTGGATCGAAGGTCACGGGACCGGGAGGGGCGGGGTCAAACACGCCGTCGCCGTCCGCAGTGGAGATGACGCCTTTGGTAAGATTTACCTCGGGGGAAACCACTTCAATCTGGATACCACCGGGCGGCAGGGTTACGGTTTCGTCCGTACCATTGACCGTAACCTGCGCCACATTGGTGAGGAACAGCCCATCGGTAAACGGCTCGTCCTGGACCTGGACTGTAAACAGTAGCTGCACATGACCGCCAACGGAGGAAATTTGCTCCACGGGATCCAGTGTCCAGGAAATGGAGTTGTTCCCAGAGTCGGCGCTGGTGGTGACGTTGGCGCCATCGAGGTAACCATCGGGCCAGTTTCCGAAGTCGGTAGCGGGACCGAAGCCCCATTCGTTCACGCCGGGTATCAGTGTGCCTTGTGAGGTATCGGTGAACGTGGGGGCGATGGCCTCGAATACCGGTTGCGGCAGGTAGTCGGTTATTACCAGGCCGTCGCTGTCCAGGGTGGCGAGATCGATATCGATGGCAAAAGTCACCGTTTCGCCGACGCTGATATCGGTCAAATCATCAGGGTTGGTGCTCCCATCAATCGCGTATACGCTTTTGCTGGATTCGGCCCCTTCTATCTGGACGCTGGCATTACTGCTATTACTGACATCTTCACCATTGGCGGATCCAGCGGTGCCGCTGATCGTGGCCTGGTTATTGATGATATCGAACACCTCGACCGGGTCTCCGGTTTCGAGGTAGGTTTCGCGAATGGTGGCCTCGTAAGTGATAGTGACCGTGGTGGTGCCATCGACAGAGGTATCCTCAAACAGGTCACCGTTCAGTACGCCATTGGGACTGATCAGGCGATCAATGAGTTCCTGCGAAAGATCCAGGCTGACATCCGTACTGCCGTCGCCACCGTTCTCCACAACGGAAATATTGTCGGCTCCGAATGCATCCGGGCCGAAAGTATTGCCATTGGTAAATATTTCAAACGAAAAGGAGTCCGGGTCAACCTGCAGGCCATCCTGGATACTGTCATTCAGTATCAGGTTTGCCAGCTGCATGTAATCGGAAACCTCAAGCGTCAGGGTGTACTCAAGGCGGTCGCCTGGTGTGAACCCCTCAGCGCCTGTGTCGTCAATCAAGGCCACGTCTTTCTGCAGCGCAGTCGCCACTGCGGTGATGATCGCATCATCACTGTCACTGATCGCCTGATCCTGGTAATCCCCGGTCACCGATACGGTATTGCGTACGGCGTCATTGGCTCCGTCGTTGATCACGATGGGATCGCCATTGGCATCGAAGTCCGGCACATACCCGGTGTAGGTGATGACGATATCGTTGGCCGCCAGGGTCCCCTCGATCGGATCGTTAAATTCGATGATCAGCTGCGCATCATTGTTTGCCCCTTCCGGTGGCTCGGTAATCGTGACATCGAGCGGTTGGCCATTGGAGTCGGTCACCGTGACATTACCGGGGATGTAGTAAAAATTGTTCGGGACGTCCTCGGTCACCACCAGGTTGTCTATGGTCGAGAGATTGGCGATATCGACATTCACCCGCCAGGTAACCGGTTCACTGGGGCCGGTAACGGTTTCCCCATCGTCGCCGATGGAATTGTTATCGCCGTCTCCATCCTGGGCTGTCTTGTCCACCTCGATCACGGTCGGTGTGACGGTAGTTTCGATGGGATTGGAAATGATGGGCGGATCGGTATCCGGGTTATTCAGCGGGTCATTACCATAGGCAAACCCGGGGCGCACCCAGATCGGAATCGGTACACCGACCAGCGCGCCGGCAGCTTCATCCAGAAGTACCGAGACATTGAAATCGAACGACGGTTGATCCGGTGAAAATGAGCCGAAAGGAAGCTGGATGGCGTACCAGGTGGCTCCCTCCTCACCGGGCGGTAAAGGGATGGCGCCGGTCTGGTTGAAGTCAAACGGGTGGTACTCCACCGGGTTACCACCGCTGTCCACCCACTGGCCATTCTCATAGGTGTAAGTTTCGACGATGGCACCATTCAGGCCGCTGACACTTTCAACGGTCATGCCCGGGCCCGCGACGATATCCACAAACGGGCCATAACCTGTGGTGTCGCCATCATTCTCGAACGAGAATCCGATATCGGTAGATTCGTTAATGAAATCTTCGCTCGGTGCATCCACGGAGGTAGTCGGTGTGGCCACCATCAGTCCTTCCCAGGTCCCCTGTAGCAACTGGGAAAACACAATGTCCGTCTCAATTTCCCCGCTGTTTTTTTCCAGATCCCAGTCGCCGCCACGCAGAGCGTTGCCGGTGGCATCGTCGGAAGCAGCAACGTCCGCGCCGGTGAGCGCGGCGACCTGATCGATAAATTTGTCACCGGTCAGGCTGTAGCCGGTATTACAGCCATACAGGAGTATGTCTGCGTTTTCGCTCAGCGCGGTCGACCATGCCTGTAATTGTGCACGGTGATTATCGCCATCGAGGCCGCTCAGGGTTTCAAGGGAAAGCGCATCGCTGCCGATATCGATACCGCCAGCACCGCCGTGGGAAATCAGGTGTATGGCATCGAAGGTTGTGCCGCTTTCACTGCTTACTTTCTGTAGCAGGTCGGTTACCGTTTGCAGGCTATCGTCAGCATCTACGGTAAGCAGGGTGATATTGCGTGCACCGATGGTGATCTCAGTGCTGTCCGGATGCTCGGTAACCGAATCCGCCTGCTGTATCAGGTCGTCGATCAAAGCTTGCGAATCACTTAATTGCAGGTCGATGACCACCAGTTCCTGGCGGTAACCGTTGTCACTGTCATTTCCCAGCGTGGATTGTTCGCCGAGATTTTTATCTCCGCTGGCCGCCTTGGGCTCACCGCCGGAATCCAGGGTGCCATCGACTCCGGTATCGCCTGTGTCCTGACTTACGTCTGCTGCCACCGAGGCATCCAGCAACACACGCTTTTCCAGAGCGCGGTGTCGACTGGTAAGTTGGCGACCCTGCAGATTGATGGCCTGGGCCAGGGATGATCTGGAAAACTCGTTGAGCTCCATGGGATACCTCGTTCCTTGTGGCGTTCTGGGCGGCTTTCCTGGCCGCACCGAAATAATGGGGCAACAGAGCGGTCAGACTCCGCTCTCGCGGATCACTACACCAGCGACCCGGTCGGTAAATAATTTCAACAGGCTGATGGGTTCGCCCAGTAGCACCAGATGGCCGGTGCGTTGTGCGGTTGTGGGCGCAGTGCTGTCGCCGCCGTGTCCATCGAGAGTAAAGTCGATCAGGTGCAGCGCCTCGGCGCTACGTTCGCGATCGTCGGGCAACGTTTGCAGCGGCCCACCATAGTCGGATGTCAGGGATGGGTCCTGAATTCTGCGTGAGGCGATCGGTTCCACCATTTCGACGGTGACAATGACCGGTTGCCAGCTTCCCTGTAAAAACAATCGCCCGCGCAGCGGTTCGTCGTCACTCTGGGCGAGTCGCAGGAATTGCTGTGATTTTCCATACGCGCGCCCGCGCAGGGTGGCTCTGTTGGCGATGGCAATAAACTGCTGATTGGTGTCCAGGTACTGGTCGCTGTGGAGTCCGGGTAATACCCAGTCCACGGTGCCGGAAACCTTGGCCACTATTTCCAATTGTTGTTTTTCGGTTTGCAGTGCTTTCAGTTGTTGTTGCTTGCTGAGCAGGTCCTGAAGGTACACACCGTCCAGGGCATCCAGGCTTTCTGCAAAGCCGTCGCTGCTCTGGCGCCGCTGCAATAACTTCAACTCTTCTCTGGTGCGGGCGATACGGTAATCCAGTTGCGTGTCCTGCAGCCGCGCGATCACATCACCGGAAAGTACTTTACTGCCCGGGTGCAAATCGAAGGTTTGCAGTACCGCGCCCGCGGGCGACATCACTTTCTGACTTTCCGCAAAGAACGTGCTGGCGGGGAGCTGTACTGGCCAGGGCAAGGGGATCAGTAACAAAGCCCCGAAAAACGCGCACCCGGCAAGAAACTTTCGATTGAGCAGGCCCAGGAGTTCACCGGCCTGCTGTACGGGTGACGCTTTCGCTTGTCCGACCTCTTGCTGCATTGCTTGCGCAGATGACGGGGGCTGGTCGGTTGGTGAAGTTTTTCCGCTCATGGCTTGTTGCGCATTTTGCTCTTTCAGGAAGTTGATAAACGCGCGGATCTCACGCAGGGTGGGAATGATCAGCAACAGGCCGACACACAGTGCCAGGATCAGTACCCCCGCGGCCTTGAATAGCAACTGGTAGGCGCCGTAGCTGATCACTGCGAACACAGAAATGCGGTACAGCAGACTGGCGGCACCGAACAGCAGAAGAAGTTTCTGGCGGCGACTGGTGGCCGGTGTCTCTTGGCGCAGCAGCTGTGCCCAGCACCAGTGCCGCAACGTGGTGGTGGCGGTCTGTTGCAGGTTTTTTTCCCCGGTGAAGTCGCTTAACAGGTAGTACCCGTCAAACTTCATCAATGGGTTTGCATTGATCAGCAGGGTGGTCACCAGAGACGCGGTGAACAGGTAGAATGCCAGTGCTCTCACCGGTCCATCGTCCAGCAGGCACCAGGCTAGTGCCGCCACCACACCAAGTGTTGCTTCGAACAGTACCCCCGCTGCAGAAATATGCAGCCGCGCGCAGCGGGGCAATCGCCAGGCGTCAGTAATTTCACTGAACATGATTGGCAGCAATGCAATCAGTCCGACTCCTACGCTATTTGCACGTATGCCGTAAATGCGGGCAACACTCGCGTGCCCGAGTTCGTGAAACAGGCTGAGCAACAGGTAGCAGGCAAAGAATATGGCGGCGCCGGCGGTGTTCCAGGAGGCGTTGAAGTAGGCGAGGAATTCGGACCAGTGCTGACCGATAGACAGGGCGCTGACGGAAGCCGCCAGTGCCAGTAGCGCGTAAAAGCCCTTATGTGCTGTGGCGCGTGCCAGCGGCAGCAGCAGTCGGCTGCTCAGGTCGGGAGTGAAGAGGGGCCTGCGCCAGAATAGCGCCTGCTGCAGATTCTGAAGGCGCTTTTGTTGCGGGCTGACCCCCGCCAGTTTCTGTTCGATTAAATCACTGCTGCTTTGCAACAGTTCGTTTTCCTTGGCAAAGCGCACCACGGCTTCCACATCCTGTGGATTGACCGCGCAACCCTGCTCACGGGCAATACAATCGGCGATGGTCTGGGCGCTGCCGCGATGCCAGTGATGCAATACCAGTAACTCCAGTTCACCCAGCTCTAGATACTGGCCTCGCAAGGGGTCATACAGCATCCAGCTGATGGCACCCTCATCCACGCCTTCGCCTTCCTTTACCGGGAGAAACTGGAGATCTGTGCGCAGTGGTGGCAGCGAACACTGCTCGGCGCCGGAGCTGTCGCTGCCGGAGGCTGCAGTGGGGCTGGCGGAACACGATGTTTGCACGGTTACCTCTCTACCTCTTGTTGTGCATCGCGCGCGGCTAGATCCCTATCCAGCGGCGGGCGCTGGCCAGGGGGCGGCGCAACAGGTAGTACACCAGAGGAACCCGCGCACCGTAGACTCGCGCGTGACCGCGGGTATTGATGCGAATTTGCGTCTGGTCCTTTTGAATGGCTGCCAGAAGCCGATAGCTGGCAGGCAGGTTTTCGCCCTCCGCGGTGAGCAGGCTGTGGTAGCGCAGCTGACCCTCGATGGGTGAGAGCGGATCGGATTCCGCGTAAAAAACGGTATGGGCATTTTCCGGGAGGTTGATTGCATCGGAGGTGGGAAGATCAATCTGAATCTGCCGCGACTGCGGCTGCACGATCTCCATTACCTTTTCCCCGGCACGAATCCGACGCCCGATCCATTCGGAGGGATCCGTATAGATGGCAACACCGGTGGCAGGCGCCTTGACCCGGGTTTTTTCCAGCAGGGATTGTTGGTAGTCGAGATCCAGATTGCGGATGGAAAGATCAGTTTCTGCCTGCGCGATTTTATGGCCGGCGGATGCCTGCTGAAAATTGTATTGGCGTGTCATGCGCAAACGCTCCTGATAGAGCGTGATTTCCTGCTGCACGCGATCAATCTCCGCGGTAACTTCCGCATCTTCCAGGGTGAACAGCAGTTGTCCACTCTCTACTTGTGCATTGGGGAGAATATTGATCTCCCGAATTACCCCATCGGTGCGCGCGGATACGATACGTGGTTCAATCGCGGTGAGAGTTGCCGGGGCAAGTACGCTCTGGCGCACCGGTATCAAACAGATGGCGCTAATGACCGCGGCAGCAATCAACGGCCGTCGGGCAATCAGGCGTCGCAGGGAAAAAGTACGCGCGCCGCGCAGCGCGAGCAGCGCCTGCTGAGTGTAAGCGGCGAACTCGCGCAACACTTCTATTTCCTGCTCTGCCAGCGGCTTGCTGCGCAGCAAGGCCAGGCAGCCTTGCTCCCCGTTTTTGCCGATGGGCATGATGATCAGGTGCTGCGCAGTGGCGGACCGGGATTGGGTATCTTCAATGGGCAGCTGCAACGGTCTTTTTTGCTGCGCTTCAGAGAAATGCTTGCGCACCTGGTGGCGCCAATAGAGCGCGGTGCTGCTGGTGGCATCGATGGTGGAAACGTTGGAGGCCGCGATCAGTTTCAGACTGTGGCCGGCAAAAAACAGGCAGCTATCGAAATGCAGCAGTTGCTGACTGTCACTACAGGCAATACGTGCGACCTGCTGCGGACTGCTCGCACCGCGCAACTTTTTGCCGAGTGCGAGAAAGTTGTTCAGCTTTTCCAGAAGCCGCGCATCCATCTCAGTTAATATCCTGCGCGGCTTTGGCGGATGCAGAAGCTCGGTCGGCGAGAAGATCCTTGTTGTCGGACCGCAGTGAGAAATACGCTTCGCCGCTCATGCCGGAAATCAGCAGCAGGGCGGACGGCTTTCCGGCAGAATCGTTCTTGATATGACCGATGACCCGCACGGTGCGCGTAACCGGGTCTACCACGGGAATAATACGTTGCAGCGTTGCCGTGTATTTAAGACCTGTCTCGTTGATGGTGACCGAAAATGTTTCGCCAACAGAAATTTTTTCCAGCCATCCGGACGGGATAATTGCCTCGACTTCAAGCCCGCGATTATCCACCAGCTCCAGCAATGGCACACCCACGTCCACCCGCTGATGGGGTTCCACACTGCGGCTGACCACAAAGCCGTCAAATGGCGCGCGGACATCGCAATAGCCGTTGCGGTGTTTCAGGATTTTCGCATTCGCCGTGGCCTCCGCCAGCTGGGCCTCGCTCTGTACCATTTCCAGTTCACTGATATTGCCGCCGAGCTGGCGCAGAGAGATGTTCGCATCCAGCTGTCGACGCGCGAGTACCCGCTGGGATTCGGCGCCCTCCAGTTCCGCTTTCAGCTCGGTGCAGTCAAAGCGTGCGAGCAGATCGCCTTTTGCAAAACGATCGCCCGCCCGCACACGCACCTGGGTGAGCCTCGCGGCCAATTCACTGGAGAGTTGCACGCGGCTGAGTGCATTCAGTTTGGCGGGTGCGCTGTCGTCACTATCTTTTGGGCTTGCCAGTGCAGCGCTGCAAAACGGGAGCAATGCGAGCAGCAGTGCTGCAAGTCTGCGGGGAAGTCGAATATGCATGACGGATACCACGAGTACATCTACCACTGAGTTTGTCTATCGCCGGAAATGACACGCGCTGCGATCACCAGTGTGCAGCGGCGGGGCCTTCTTCCCGCACCACATCTTCGCGCGCTTCCAGTCCCTCCGGGTTGTAACCACCGGAGGACAACAGTTCCATGCTGGCACTCTGGGAGCGCAGGTCGGCAACCTGCTGTTCGATCACTTCGAGGGGCTGGCGATAGTCGATATAGAATTCCGGCTGGAAGCCCACCGCATTGCTCAGCCGGCTGTTGGCACTGCGCCAGTCTGCATAACTGACGTCGCGCTGTACGCCGGAGACCAGGGCCTGGGTTGCTGCGTGAATACTTTCCAGTTCAGTGCCCTGGCTGGATTGCCAGCGCGCGCGTGATTGGGAGGCCATTGCGCGGTCAACCTCTGCCAGTTCCTCCGCATAGCCGTGGTTCAGTTGTGCGCGCTTGAGATGGCTGTATGCGAGATCTACCTGTACCAGAATGGCGACGGTCAGTGCGGCCCGACGCACATCGCCGAGACGTTCGCTGTCCCTGGCGTATCCCACCAGGTCCTTGCCTCCCACCACGGTGCCTAGCAAATCCCAGGTGAGGCGCAGGCTGCTTTCACCCCAATCGTTGTAGAGCAGGAAGCTATTGTCGTCGTAGAAATACCCGGTGCGCAGTTCCAGTCCGGGGAGCAATTGCAGGCACGCCTTGCGGATTTCCGTGGCGGCAATGCGCTGTCGGTAATCTTCCTCAATCAGTTCCGGGCGGTTGCGGAGGCTGTATTGTTCCAGCTCCATTACACTCATTTCGGTGAATGGGCTGCGCAGTATGTCCGCATTATTGGCACTGACGGTGAACTCGGTTCCTGGGGGCAGACCGATCAGCGATGCCAGCTGCATTTTGGCGTTGTGCATGTCCCCCTCGAGGGCCAGCAGTTCCTGCATCAGGTCAAGCAGGTCGCGGCGGTACGAGAGGCTGGCCTCGGTCTGGCGCAGGCCGCGCTCCGCGGACTGGCGGGATTTTTCCAGCGCGCTGCGGGTCTGGGCGATCAGCCCGGGTAACTGGGCGCGGGCGCGCTGGGCTGCGGCGGCCATCCAGAAGGCGTACTCCACATCCATGATCACGTTGTGCATCAGCTTGCGCTGACGCTCCACCGCAATCATCACGCCGTCGGCGGCCTGTTTGGCGGAGAGGTAGTTGATGCCGAAGTCGAGCACGTTCCAGGACAGGTCCAGGCCCGCAGTGCTGTAGGTTTTGTCTTGTGAGGTGGACTGAACCAGAGACTGGTTGCCGTTGACGTCTTCACTGCTGGCGAAGCGTTGCTTGTTGCGATGGTTATAGCCGGCACTGGCGGCGATCTCCGGCAGCATTTCCCAACGGGACAGACGCAGGTTGCGATTGGCAACCACTGCTTCCATCAGTTTCAGGCGATTGTCCATGTTGTAGGCAATAGCGCGGGCAATCGCTTCATTGAGGTCGATCGGGCCGGTCACCGGTTGCTGGTTGCCGAAAGCGGTTTGCCAGTCACTGCTGGCGCGTTGATCCACGGTGGCGTCGTCGATCGCCGTGGGTTTTATGGAACAAGCCGAAAGAGTCGCCAGGGTGAGGCCGAAGGCCGTCACCGTGGCAAGGGGAGCCAAGCGCATATCTCTTTGTCCTTAGCGTACTTATTGACTTCTGAGTGCACGGTACCGCTGCGCCTCCACAATTTAGTACAAGCTGTGAACAACGCCGTTCGATTGGCGTGTGGCTCACCACGATTTACCGGTTCCAAATTCAACATGGGTCGTCTATTGTGATTTGACACGCCACCGGCATGCTCCGGAATGACAGGGTGAGCCGACGACAAAAGTCGTGTGTGACTGGCGGCGAATATCTGGAAACGACAATAATAAGCAGGTCACAAAGACCGGAAACCCGAAGAAGAGAGAGGCCCGCCCCCGTGGCCAATATTGAATTCAAAGGTGTCAGCAAGCGCTATGCAGATGGCCCCGCCACGGTGCCGGGCCTTGACCTGGAAATTCGCGATGGCGAATTTATGGTGGTGGTGGGTCCTTCCGGTTGCGGCAAGTCCACCATCCTGCGCATGATCGCCGGGCTCGAAACCATTTCCTCCGGCGACCTGTTAATCGGTGGCCACCGGGTTAACGACCTGCCACCGAAAGATCGGGACATCGCCATGGTGTTCCAGAATTACGCCCTGTATCCGCATATGACCGTGTTCGACAACATGGCGTTTGGCCTGCGTGTGCGCAATTTTCCCAAGCTGGGGATTGAGCGCCGGGTGCGGGAGGCGGCGGAAACCCTCGGTCTGGCCGACTTGCTGCAGCGTAAACCGGGTCAGTTGTCCGGCGGCCAGAGCCAGCGCGTAGCACTGGGGCGCGCCATGGTGCGCGATCCCCAGGTATTCCTGTTCGACGAGCCACTGTCCAACCTCGATGCGGAGCTGCGCGTACAGATGCGCAGTGTGATCAGTCGCCTGCACCGCCAGCTGGGCACTACCTCGGTGTATGTGACCCACGACCAGGTGGAAGCCATGACCCTGGGCACCCGCATCGCGATTCTCAATCAGGGATCCCTGATGCAGGCAGGCACGCCGCTGACGCTGTACAACGACCCGGACAATACCTTTGTGGCCGGCTTTATGGGTTCTCCCCCCATGAATCTGGTGCCGGTAACAAATGATGGCGCCCAGCTGACCTGTGAATTGCTGAGCCTGCCGCGTGCGCATTTACAGGGGCAGAAAGCACAGCTAGTGCTCGGGCTGCGCCCGGAAAAGCTGGTCTACGCCGCCAGCGCCCCCGCCAACTGGCCGCGGCTCAGGGGCGAAATTGAACTGGTGGAAAGCCTGGGCGCGGAGATGCTGGTGCACCTGCGCACGGGTAATGCACAGGTAGTGGCGCGCTTGCCCGGTTTGCGCGCGTTCACCCTTGGCGACACTCTCGAGCTCGCCTTCGATCCCGCAGCGGTGTACCTGTTTGATGCGGAAAGCCGGCAGCGCATTCGCGGCGATGTTGATGTTGCCCGGGCCGGAGTCAGGGCGTGATCACTGCCTCGACCTGCAGGAACAGGCCTGCTGGCGAATATGCGGTCGGGCCGACGCTGTGGGGGGCGTCCGCGCGTCGCCTCCTGCACGTATTTTTCCTGCTGATTGCGTTTGCCTGTCAGGCCAACGCCACCGAAACGCTCACTTTGTGGCATGGTTACCGCGGTGCGGAGCGCGCCGCCTTCGAGGAGTTGATCCAGCAATACAACCGCAGCCAGGGTGCCGTGCAGGTGAAGGCATTGGCGGTACCTTTTGGCGGCTACGCGGACAAGCTCTCCGCCGCCCTGCCACGCGGCCAGGGGCCGGACCTGTTTGTATTCGCGCACGATCGCCTGGGGGGATGGGCAAGCGCAGGACATACAGTGGCGCCCATCGATCGCCACGTCAGTGAGCGTTTACTCCGGCGTTTCCCCCCGAACCTGATCGATGCGATGACTTTCGGCGGTGACCTCTATGGGTTGCCGTTTGCCTTCAAGAGTCCGGCGCTGATACTGAATGCCGACCTGGTTCGCGCCGCGCCCGCCACCACCGACGAGTTGGTGGCGGAGGCCCTGCGCCACACCGACCGCAGTAGCGGCCGCTTTGGTTTGGCTTACAGCTATACCGAACCGTTCTTTCACGGCGCGCTGATGAACAGCTTCGGTCGCGGTCCCTTCGACCGTGGCGGCAACCTGGATCTCGACAGCGATGCCAATATCCAGTCGATGGAAATGCTCGCGCACTGGGTGCGCGATGACCGGATACTGCCAGAAGAGCCCACCAGCACACTGGTTACCAGCCTGTTCAATCAGGGGCGCGCGGCCATGGTGATCAGCGGTCCCTGGATGCTGGGGGAAATTGCCCCGGGGATGAACTATCGGGTAGTGCCACTGCCGGTTAACAGCGAGAACGGCCGGCCGCTGGCCCCCTGGGTGGCGGTGGAGGGACTGTTCCTTTCTCCCTGGACCAGCAACCCGGCTGCGGCGGTGGGGGTGATGGAGTTTCTCACCCGTCGCGACTCTGCGGAAAAGATGGGTATCGAGGGCGGGCAGCTGCCGGCCAATGTCAGCGCCTTCGAGCATCCCCTGCTCGCTACCGACGATACCGCCATGGCATTTCGCCGCCAGCTGGAAGTGGCGGTCCCCATTCCCAACCTGCCGGCGATGACCCTGGTGTGGGTACCGCTGGAAAACACCCTGAAAAAAGTAGTCAAGGGTGCGGCGCAGCCGGAAGCGGAGATGCGCCAGCTACAGCGGCAGTTGAGCATCGACCTGGCGCGACTGGAGCGTTCCCGGGCGCGGGGCGAATCGCCGGCCCAGATGCCGGTTTGGCTCTGGTTGATTCCCTTCGCTCTGGCGCTTCTGGCGCTCGGGGCCTGGCGCCGCTATCGCCATC
The DNA here is from genome assembly GCF_002009015.1 of Microbulbifer mangrovi. Lineage (GTDB taxonomy): Bacteria > Pseudomonadota > Gammaproteobacteria > Pseudomonadales > Cellvibrionaceae > Microbulbifer > Microbulbifer mangrovi. The sequence continues at coordinate 15,760 of NZ_LZDE01000256.1, forward strand.
AACTGGCCGCGGGCTGGCGATCCAACCGCACTGCGTATCTGTACCTGATGCCCGCCATGCTGGGCATGCTGGTACTGGTGTTTTTCCCGCTTTTGTACGGCTTGTTACTGTCGTTTACCGATACCACGGTGTTCAATGAGCACGCACCTTTATGGTCGCGGTTTGTCGGGCTCGACAACTACACGGCTATCCTCGGGGATTTCCACCTTTGGCGAGGGCAGGGGGGCGAGCGCAGTCTCGACTTCGACAATTTCTACTGGACCCTGCTGATCACCATTTTGTGGACCGCCAGCAATGTCACCGTGGCGGTGGGATTGGGGCTGGTATTGGCGCTGGCGCTGTACCGACCCATCTTCGGCCGCACCTGGTTCCGCCTGATCCTGATCCTGCCCTGGGCCATTCCCAACTACATCACCGCGCTGGTGTGGAAGGGGATGTTCCATCCCCAGTTCGGCGCCATCAATCAGGGATTGCAGGCACTGGGGCTGGCTCCGGTAGCCTGGTTCGACTCCATCGGCGCCAGCTTTTTCACTGGCGTGGTTACCAATGTGTGGTTGAGCATCCCGTTTATGATGGTGGTCATCCTGGGTGGCCTGCAGTCGATCCCGCGGGAATTGTATGAGGTGGCGAAGGTGGAGGGCGCCGGGCGCTGGTTCCAGTTCCGCTCGATCACCCTGCCGCTGCTAAAGCCCGTGCTGATACCTGCGGTGATCCTGTCGGTGGTGTGGACCTTCAATATGTTCAATGTGATCTACCTGGTGAGCGACGGCGCACCGGCGGGGGCCAACGATATCCTGATCACCAAGGCATTCCGTATCGGCTTCGAGAAGTACCAGTACGCCTACGCGGCCGCCTATTCCATGGTGATCCTGTTGCTGCTGTTCTGCTATGCCATGTGGCAGATGCGAATGAGCCGAACGCTGGAGATGGCCCGATGAACACTCCGTCTCCCCGCAGGAGCCTGCCTGCAGGCGAACGAATTTGGCAACGGGTCTGGTTCGCCTGCAGGCAGGCTCCTG
>NZ_LZDE01000257.1 GCF_002009015.1 Microbulbifer mangrovi
TCGATCCAGAACATCCAGCGCCAGGCATTGAAGCCCATCCACCATTCATTGACCGCGGAGCCGGCCACATTCGCTAGCCAGTAGTTGCTCACAAAAGCCGCAAACAGACCGGAGATAATGGCAATCTGATTGATGGTGATCAGGCGACCGCGAATTGCGGCCGGGGCAATCTCGCTGATATAGGCGGGCGACATCACACTGGCCGCGCCGACAGCCAGGCCACCCAGAATGCGATAGAAAACAAACTCCGGTGAGCTGGCGGCAACACCGGATCCCCACGCACTGATCACGAACAGCACCGACGCGATCAGCAGCAGGGTTTTGCGCCCCCACAGGTCGGCCAGGCGCCCGGCAAAGAAGGCGCCCACCGCGCAGCCCAGTAGCATGGATGCCACATTGAAACCGGTACCGGCGGTATTGGAATTGAACGCCTGTTGCAGTCCGGTCACGGTGCCGTTGATCACACCGCTATCGAAGCCGAACAGAAAACCGCCGATGGTGGCGACGCTGCAGATCAGAATGACAAATAGGAGGGAGGGGGATTCCTGGCGGGCCGCTGCGCCCTCCAGCGAGGTCTCGATCGCTTGCATGGGGATACTTCCAAGTTTTTATCGTTTTTACCGCTAGGGCATTTTTGTGCTTTCCAGTGTGACGTTTGGCGCGGGGAAAAGCGTCCTACTTTGCGCTGGATCGCAAAGTAGGACGTCCCAGGCTACCGAAGCGGGTATCTCAACGAAGGGTAAAGCCGGCTTCGAGACCCGATTCCGCATTCGGTGCAATCCACACCCGGAATTCACCGGGCTCAATGACCGCTTCCATATCTGTGTTATGGAAAGCCAGTTGGCTGGCCTTGAGCGAGAAATTCACCTGTCGGGACTCTCCCGGCTCAAGGGTAAGGCGCTCAAACCCCTTTAGCTCCCGCACCGGCCGCGACACGCTGCCCACCTGGTCACGCACGTACAGCTGGGCGGTTTCGGTGGCGGCAGTCTTGCCGGTGTTAGTAATGGTGGCAGATACCGTCAGCTGCCCATTGGCATCCAGCGTGGTGTCGGACAGTTCCAGATCGGAGTATTCAAACTCGCTGTAGGTCAGACCGTAACCGAACGGGAACAGGGGCTTGTGACCGTAGTCCAGCAGGTTGGACGAGTTGCCCGGCTGGTGCTGGAACACCTCGCGGCCGATCTTTTCGATACGGGTGTAATTGTCTTCACTGGCCGGGCGGCCGGTGGCCAGGTGGTTGTAGTAGATGGGGATCTGGCCCGCGCCCACCGGCCAGCTGAGCGGCAGTCGGCCGGACGGGGAGGTCTCGCCATAGAGCACATCCGCCAGTGCCGGCCCGCCCATGGTGCCCGGGTGCCAGGCCATCATTACCGCATCCGCCTGTTGCAGGGTTTGGTCCAGTTGCAGTGGTCGACCCGCCATCAACACCATTGCCAGCGGTTTGCCGGTTTTGGAAAGTTCTGCCACCAGTTCGGCCTGCGCACCGGGCAGGCGAATATCGCCGCGGCTGTGGCCCTCGCCGGAGAGAATTGCCTCTTCACCACCCACGAACAAAACCACATCGGCCTTCTTCGCCGCTTTGATGGCGGCCTTGAAACCGCGGGTGCGGGTGTCGCGGCTGTAGTCGAGGCCGGCGGCGTAGAGGATTTCGCCGGTATCGCCCACCATCTCGCGCAGGGCCGGCAGCAGGGTGCGGGAGTGTTTCTTGTCGCCGTTATAGATCCAGGTACCCAGCTGGTCGTGGGCGGCGTCTGCCAGCGGGCCAATGACGGCGACGCTCTGGCCTTTTTTCAGCGGCAATACCCGATTGTCGTTTTTGAGTAGTACGAAGGTTTCCTTTGCGGCGGCTTTGGCGGTATCCCGGAATTGGTCGTTGCGGATGATCTGCGCGCGCTCCGCTTTGGATTTGGCACGGGGGTAGGGGTGATTCCATAGATCCAGGCGCAGCTTGACCCGCAGGATATTGGCCACGGCTGTATCCAGCTGGGCCTCGGAGAACTGGCCTTCATCCATCAGTTGCGGGAGGAATTGCTCGTAGGTGTCGGTGTGCATTTCCATATCGATGCCGGCATTGGCGGCGAGGGTGGCCGCGTGTTTGGCATCGCGGGCAAAGCCGTGGGGCACCATCTCCATCACCGCGTTCCAGTCGCTCACCACAAAGCCGTCAAAGCCCCATTCTTCGCGCAGGACCTGCTTGAACAGGAAAGGGCTGCCGGTACCCGGTACGTCGTTGAGGGTACTGTAAGTACTCATGATGCTCTGCATGCCTGCGTCGATACTGGCCTTGAACGGCGGCAGGTAGATATCCCGCAGCAGGCGCTCGGGAATATAGGCACTGTTGTAATCGCGACCGCCCTCGGCAGCACCGTAGCCGGCAAAGTGTTTGCCACAGGCGGCGAGGCTGGTGGGGTCGGCGAGATTGCCGCTCTGGAAACCTTCGACCATGGCCACGCCCAGGGTAGAGGTCAGGTAGGGGTCTTCACCCAGAGTTTCGGCGATGCGCCCCCAGCGCGGGTCGCGGCTGATATCGATCATCGGCGCGAAAGTCCAGCGGATACCGTCTGCGCTGGCTTCCTGCGCGGCTACACGAGCGCCGTTTTTAATCAGCTCCGGGTTCCAGCTGGCGGCCTGTCCCAGTGGAATTGGGAAAATAGTTTCGTAGCCGTGGATCACATCCTGGCCAAACAGCAGCGGAACGCCCAGCGGACTTTCCTCGACGGCAATGCGTTGCAACTCCTCAAACGCATTTTTATCCACGGAACTGAAATTGACGTTCAGGAATCCCCCCACGCGACCTTCACGCACGGCCTGCTTGATGGATTTCATATCGGAGGCATCGAAGGTGCCCCAGTCGCGCAGGGCCAGCTGCCCGATTTTTTCTTGAATCGACATCTGCGCGAGCAGGTTTTGGATTTTGGATTCGATGGCTTCCTGTTGGCGGCTCGGCTGATTCAGCGTGGTGGGGGCCACAGTTTGGTTGGCGGCCTGGAGGGGTAGGGTGGCCGTGAGCGAGAGAAGCCCGGCCATAACGCCGATATAAAGGGGATGCTTTTTCATGGTGTTCACTCTGGTAATTCTGTCTCTCAGGAACTGCTCTACAGGCGTCGTCTCGCTTGTGCGCTTCCTCTTCGCTTCCGGTTTACTGATAAAGGGCGGCGCGGGAAAAAAAGCCCCCACCGAAACCGGTGGGAGCGAGGGAGACAAGCGAAGATGACGATCGCTTTTAGAAGTTACCGCTTTTAAAAATTGTAATTGCCGCGTACGCCGTAGAAGCGCGGCATGGAGATCGGCCCCTTGATCAGGCCATCACCGCCGCCGGCCCAGTAAGTCTCTTTCTGGTCGGTGAGGTTGTAGACGAAGGCTTCCACATTCCACTTGTTATCCGGTGCTTCCAGCTTCAGTGTGCTGTTCACACTGTGGAATGCCGGGCGCACATCGCTGAAGGCATCCGGGGTTTCCGTGGCAAAGGCTTCGTAGTGTTTATCCACGTTCTGGAAGGTGTGGTACGACTTGTCGCGCCAGAAGTAGCTGAGGTGCGGGACAATCGCGAAGCCGTTGTTGAAACGGAAGGTATGGGTGTAGTTCAGCTTGGCACTGAGTTTTGGCGACGCCGCCAGCTCGTTGCCTTTCAGGTTGACCTTCATGGCGTCGTTGTCTGGATTGGTGGCCGCACCGTGATCCACTTCGAACAGGTCGGTGGCGGCGAAATCCCAGTGGTAGATAAAATCGCTGGTGATTTCGGTATCCAGCCAGGTCACGTAACCGTCGAAGCGGCCGTTCTCGATCGGCGCCCAGTCAAACTCGATCTCCAGGCCTTTGATGGCGGCGCTGCCGATGTTGGCGGTCTGGAAAACGGTCTGGGTTTCGGTGGTGATTTCGCCAGTCAGTTCACCGCTCTGGTCATCCCGCTCTTCCACGTAATAGGGGAAGATGCCCTTGGCGGAGGCCGCCTGCATATCCTCATAGTCGCTGTAGAAAAGGGTGGCCATCAGGTTCAGGCTGCCATCGAGATAGGTGCCCTTGGTACCCAGCTCGTACGTCGTTACTACCTCCGGATCGTAGGTATTCTGGTGACGCTGCTTGACGATACGATCGCCATTGGCATCCAGGTCGTATTCCGCGGTGAGCGGGTCCTGCTCGTATTGCACAAAGACGTCGCCGATACCGCCGGACTTGAAACCGTTGGCCACGTAGCCGAACACCATCAGTTCGTCGTTGACGATGTAGTCCAGGCCTACGCGGTAGTTGGTGAAGTCCCAGCTGCCCTTGGTCTGGTTGTCGCTGACGGTGGTGTAAATGGACGGATCGTAGAAGTAGTCTGTGGGCAACTGGTTAAACGCATTGCGGTCCCAGGCCGGGAAACAAGCTTCGCCGGTTTGCGGATTGATGGTGTCACCGTTACAGGTCATGTTGTGGCCGCCCACATCCTGCTTGGTGTCTTCGGTGTAGCGTACACCCAGGGTCAGGTTCAGCTGGTCGGTGACCGCGTAGGTACCCTGGGTGAAAAAGGCCTGGGACTTGAGGGTGCGGTTGGGCTGGTTCCAGTAGTCCGCATTCTGGCCACTGTTGATCCAGCCACCCTGCATGTTGTTGTCTTCTTCAAAATAGAAGGCGCCGGCGATCCACTGCAGCGGGCCGGAGCCGGTGGATTGCAGTTGAATCTCATGGGATTGGGATTCGAAGGTGGCATCGCGGAAGAAGATGGACATGTCCCAACCGGTGATACCGCGATCCTGGTCGGAGTGTTGTGAGCGCACCTGCTTGGCCCAGCCGGCGTTGTACACCAGGGCAATTTCGTCGGACAGGTCCCAACTCAGGTTCGAGCGTACGGATTCGATATTCAGGTCCAGGAAGCCGGGCACGCTGACGTTGACGGTGAAGTCGTCGGCACCGGCGCCGTAGACGCTGTTACAACCCAATTGGCCGGGTACCGGCACGTCTGAAATATTGCCGTCGACGTCGAGGTAGTTGCCGTCACCGTCCTTGCGGATGCGTTTCGCGGCCATGTCACAGTTGAGGGTGTCGGCACCACCGGCACTGTCGTCCTGAAATTGCTCGTAGGCCAGCATCCACGACAGGGCTTCGGTGGGTTCCCACAGAGCGCTAACACGAAACGCATACTGGTCCGAATTGTTGTAGAAGTCGGAGGGATCGGCTTTCACCAGCTCCTGGACTTCACCATCACCCCAGCGCTCACGTTGGCGCAGGCTGCGGTCTTCATCGCTACCGGAGTACACCGGGGCATTCTGGACGTCTTCCGGCAGGTAGCGCACGTCCCACTGGTTGGGGTCGTAGTAACCGTTCAGATAGGAGTCGCGGGTTTCCTGCATAAAGGAACCGCGTAAGGCGAACGTCTCGCTGACCGGGATATTGATCATGCCGCGGGTCTGCTGGTGGTTCCAGCGGCCGGCCTCGATACCCAGAGACGCGTCGAACTCGCCGAAGTCCGGGCGCTTGGAAATAATGTTGACGTTGCCCACGGTGGAGTTGCGGCCGAACAGCGTGCCCTGGGGGCCGCGCATGGCTTCTACTCGCTCCACGTCGAACATCAGCGCCATGGCGCCCTGCGGGCGAGGGGAGTAAATACCGTCCAGGTGCAGGCCGACCGAGGGATCGCCCAGTTCGGTGATATTGGTGGAGCGCACACCGCGCATGGCAACGACCGGCGCGGTCTGGGAGGAGTCCATGGAAATTTCCATGTTCGGCACCATCTGCGCCATGTCCTTGATGTTGGTCAGGCCTTCTCGGTCCAGTTTCTCCTGGCTGAACGCGGTAATGGAAATCGGGGTTTCCATCAGATTGGTTTCGCGCTTGGTGGCGGTGACGGTCACTTCTTCCAGCGCGCTGGTCGCCAGAGTTTCCTGAGTCTCGTCGGGCACTTCCTGGGTCGCTTGTTGCGCGTAGGCCCAGCCGGAATTCACCAGCGCAATGGAGAGCGCCAGAGGCTTGTGCAGTCTCTTCATCGGTATTCCTCTCATGTTTATTGTTTTGGGTCGCCAGTGTGGCGACGGAGGAAATTTGCCAAATGCCGGGTGGGCGGGCGTCCGGATGCGGTTATTCGAACGCAAAATCAGGTTTTTTTTGGCGTTCGACTATCCTACGCGCAGCCGAACCTCTGGTAAATGGACGAAAATCAATGGCTTAGGGGCTTTGGTCATAAGTAGGGCTGGCTGCGGCTGAAGGCCAAAAAAGGGCCGCAGGAGGTGTTCCTGCGGCCCATTAAAGAGAGAAAAGTAAGGGGGATTTGGGTAGGCTTGGTTAGTTTTCAAGCAGCCATAGCTGGTTGTCATTGCCGTGGTAGGTCCACTGCTGGATATTGCCGCCTGTGCTGGTGGAGCCATCCTGTACGTCCAGGGACTTGCCGCTCAGGGCAGACAGGATACGGAACTGATTGCCGGATACCGGCTCGATAATCCAGTGCTGGTTGTCTCCCCCACCGTACTCCCACTGCTGGATGTTGGCACCATTGCTGGAGGACAAATCCTGTACATCCAGTGCCAGTCCGCTGTAGCTGTTTTCGATTCGGTAGTTACCATCGGCGAGTGCAGTGACGTGCCAGGACTGGTTGCCGCCCTGAATCACATTGCCACCATTACTGGTGCCATTGTTGGCTACGCCCAGCAAAAGACCACTGGCCAGGTTACGGATCTGGTAGTCGCCATTGGCGATTTCGCCCGCCGGGGGATCGACCGGGTCGGTTGGGTCCGTGGGATCTTCACCACCTAATTCAAGCTCAAACCAGTTGAGATTGAATCCTGGGCCCGCCACTTCAAGGCGCAGGGTCTGGGGGCCAGCCGTCAGACTTATGCTGGCGGTTATAGACTGCCAGTTCTGCCAGCCGCCGGTGTTTGGCAGGCTGGTGTTCGCCACTTGCGCGCCATCGGCAATTAGTCGTAACTGCCCGGTGTTGGCGGTGCTGGCAACACGGTAGGTCAGTGTGTATTCACCACTTTGCGCCACGTCGACGCGGTAATCCAGCCAGTCGCCGCTATCGGTCCAGCCCACATTCTGGCCACCACCGTTATCGCTCGTGTCCTCCAGCTGAATACCGGACATGGCACAGAAGCTTTCCGCTTCGATACGACCGGTACTCTGTGGATTGATGGCGTCACAGTCTGCCGGGGGTGGGGTGCTGCCTCCACTGGTTTTGATCGCATCGTAAAACCCCTGGTGCCAGCTCACATTGCTGGCGCCGTTGCCGATATGATTTTGGGCGAAATCGATCATGCCCGCGTAGGCGTTTGCCGGCGGTGTGCCACCGTTATTGATGTAGTTCACTACTTGGCTGTAAACGCTGTTGGGGGCAATGGTCCACAGGGTGCGGTCGTGACTCATCTTTTTGAATGACCAGGGGAACTGACCAGCGATGTTGTTAAGTGACCAGTCGGTAAGCTGGCGAATGATATCGTTGTTGTCCTCACCGTATTCCCCCAGGATCAGCGGTACACCCATGGCATTGGTGCGATCCGCTCGGGGATACAGGTCGGCGATCCATTCGGTATTGCCAAATACATAGTGGTGGGTCTGGTACACCAGATTGTGATCCCAGCGAGCGCTGATACTGGTGTTGGCCTGGGTGTCGGCATCGGTCCAGTCAATCTTCTGTATATCCGATGCCCACCAGCTGCCCTCGGCAATGATCGCGTGGTTATTGTCTACCTCGCGAATGGCATTGCGCATGGCGAGCAGCGACGGTAACAGCTCGTATTCGCGCCCAGCCTGGGGCACCGGCTCGTTGATCAGGTCATACCCCCAGATCACCGGCTCGTTTTTATAGCGGTCGGCGATATGCCGCCATACCTGGCTGGCGATCTGGACATTGTTACCATCCCAGAACTTGACCGAATCTCGCGGTTGACCGGCGTTGGAGTCGATATTGTCGCTGTGATCGCCGGGATTCTGGTAACCGGGGGCGGCGTGCATATCCAGCAGTACATAGAGACCGTGGGTGCGGCAATAGTCGATCAGGCGGTCGAAGTACTGGAAGCCATGATCCGACAACTGCCCGTTTCCCCAGAACAGGTTGTAGTGGAAGGGCACACGGACGGTGTTAAAGCCGAGGCTTTTCAGATCCGCGATTTCCCTTTCGGTCACGTAATTGAGTCGCCACTGATGTTCGAACTCCCTCGCCAGGGCTATGCTGCCAAAGGTATCCGCCAGACTGTTGAGGAACTGGGTATGGGTGCGGTAATTGAAGTCACCCATCATCAGGTAGCCTTCCCACAGCAACCAGTTGCCAAGGTTGATTCCGTTCAAGTGGACGGGGTTGCCGTTGCCGTCCACGATATCGGTACCGTCGGTGTGCACGTACTGTGCGTGGACCTTGCTAAAGGCAGTAAATGTGGACAATAAGACGAGCAGTGTTAATAGACTGCCTAGCCTGCTTGCAGAGTTAAATCTCATCATGCTTTCCTTTATTATGCGTTTGATGTTGAGAATCGATGGCGAATGAATCGCCACTTGCACCCTAAGAGACTGGATTGCCCCGCGTCGTTCTAACGGCGTAATTAGCGTGGTGTGTGACCAGTCGAACCCGTTCGAGTCCCCCGCGGTATTCGAACGCCCCGGTCTAACGAGCAACCTAGAAAAATCATAAGAATGAGCCAGGTTCTATTTAATTTTCACGATGTCGTGTTACTGATGACGGCGATGCAGTGTCTTTTTTTTGCCGTGCTGTTATTGGTCACCAACACCGGCAAGCAGCCGAGTACCTATTTCCTTGCCGCGTTCCTCTTCGCGCACGCGTTTATTCCGCTGCACGAGCTGGTGCTGTGGGGCGCGGAATTCAAATTTACGGTGCGCGAGTTATTGCCGCAGGTATATTTCCTCGGCGGCTTTGCTTATTACCTGGATGGCATGTTGCTGTTCTTCTGTGTGAAATCCCTGATTTTTCGCGACTTCTCCCTGCGTCCGAGAGATGCGGTGCACCTGCTGCCGTTTGTACTCGCTCTGGTGTACATGAGCGCGGTGTTTTTCCGCCTGCCGCTGGAGCAGCGCCTGGAGCTGATCAGCAGTGAAACCCTGGTGTACGGCTGGCACTACGTACTGGTGGAGTTTCTTTGCAAGGGGCTGCGGATGGCTTATTGCCTGTGGTCACTGCTACTGATTGTGAAGTACACCCAGCGTTTGAAGTCGACCCACTCCAATGTCGAGAAGGTCGATGTCACCTGGATCCGGACACTGGTATTCGGTTTTATGCTGGTGATGCTGATGGAGGTGGTGCTGAGTATCGCCAAGATGTTCAGCCTGTATCAGCACTACGATCTGGGGGTGTTCGAGAAAATTGGTCTCACCGGTTACTACACCGTGTTTGTACTGGTGAACCTGCTGGTCTTTACCGGGGTTCGCTACTTCGCCAACTTTGAATCCCTGCGCGAACCAGAGAAGCCGCGCAAGGCTACCGGCGATCAGGTGTGTAATCCGGCTCTGGCGGAGGAGATCGACCGCAAGATGCTCGCCAGGAAACTTTATCTGCAGCCTGATGTAACCATCGATCTACTGGCGGAAAATCTTGAAGTGCCTACACGGGACCTGTCGATGATTATTAACCGGCACTTTGAAGTGAATTTCTACGAGTTCATCAACCGCTACCGGATTCAGGAGGCCATGCGCCTGCTGCGCAGCCCCGATGGGGAAGGAAAGACGATTACCGACATCTATCTTGAAGTGGGATTCAATAGCAAATCGGTTTTCAATACTTTCTTTAAAAAAGCGGCTGGCATGACGCCGTCCCAGTACCGACGGGCCGACGCCATTCCAGAATCCGCATAAAGGGTTTTATAACAGCGGAAAGTCCCAGGGATTACTGACCGAGCAGCGCCTCGGCTACCCCGTTCAGAGCGGCTTTCTCTTCATAGGGACCATCTGCCGGGCCGTTGAATAACAGCGGCCAGTCGTCCACGCCCTGGCGGCTGTTGAAATCCAGCAGCCAGCTGTCTCCATCCCAGAGGCCCCACACGGTAATGCCGCCGCGTTGTTGCGGTGGCACCACATCCATATAGGTTGCCACAATGGCTTTGTAGCGGGCTTTCTGCAGTGCCGCGACTTCCGGGGTGTAACTGGTGTGCTGCGGAAAGGGCGTGGAGGCATAAGGGTTGTTCACCGGCACATCCAGTTCTGTGATTTTCACCTTTAGCCCACGATCGACGATGGCCTGGAAGGCAGTGCGCATTTGGGACGTGGAAGGCCAGTCAATCTGAACGTGCATTTGGAATCCCACGCCGTCGATGGGGACGCCATCCGCGAGCAGTCCGTCCACAATCTGCAGCAGGCAGTTCAGCTTGTTACCGTTGCCGCCCTCGGTGTCGTAGTCGTTGTAATACAGTTCGGCGCCCGGGTCCGCTGCATCGGCGGCGAAAAACGCTTCCGAGAGATAGTCGCTGCCGGCCCGTTGATAAAACAGAGAATTGCGATAACAGCTGGATTGGTTCTCGTCGATCGCTTCATTGACCACATCCCAGCTGTCCACTCTGCCCGCGAAGTGCTCGGCGATGGTCGTCACATGGGTATTCAGCATGGCCTGGAAGTCGCCACTGTAATTCTTCATCCAGTTGGGTACCTGGTAATCCGAGTGCCAGATAAATGTGTGCCCGTGAATCCCGATGCCGCTGGTTTCTGCCCAATCCACCAATTGATCGGCGTTGGCGAAATCGTAGGTGTTTTCCTGTGGATGCAGGTAACTCATCTTCATGATGTTGCCGGCGGTAAGCTGGCTGAAATGCTGGGCAATGGAAACCTGCTTCTCCGGAAGACTGAGGAAACTGCGGTTTTCATTGCCGGCGGAAACCGCTACCCCAATCGGGAAGGAGGCCAGGCTGTATAGATTTTCCGCAGAGGCGCCCGACGAGCTGCCACTTGAGGAACTGCCGGAAGAGGAACTGCTTGAACTCGATGTGCCTCCGGATGAACCACTGGAGGAGGAACTACTGGAGCTGGACGAGCTACTGCTGCTGGAGCCGCCGGAAGAGGAGCTGCCACCGTCACACAGGCTGCCGGTGAGCTGTGGGATCTCGACAATGCCACTGGCGGTACCCTGAAAGCCAAATTCTGCGGTCTGCCCGGGTTGCAGGGTGCCGTTCCAGTCTGCATTGCTGGCAACGTAGGGGTTATTGCCGCTCAGCTCGGAGCTCCAGTGGTGGACCAAGCGGTTGTCGCCGCTGTACTGCCACTGCACCTGCCAGCTGCTCACCGCTTGTGCGGTATCGTTGCTAACCTGCACACTGGCGACGAAGCCGGAGCCCCAGTCGTTGTTGATCGTGTATTCGCAACTGGCGATGGCATTTCCGGCGCTGGTGCCGAGTATTGTCAGTGCGAGAGCCCCGCTCAACCGGCGGAGTAGCGGTGTGGGCCGCTGAAGTATTTTGGGAATATTGAAGTTTTTCATCGCTATTCTGTTCTCTTATTTCTCCATTGGGTGAAACCTTGTGCTCCCTACACCGGCGGGCACGTGGTTGGGACGTTTTGCGTTGATTGGCTGATGCAGGCGCTGTCTTGTTTTGTGCGTCAGGTCCACCTTATAGTCGCGAAGACTATCTTGTTTGCTGTGGGTACGCGTGGCGGTCCCTGAGCGCGTCCCGATCGGGGCGGGTATACTCCCCGGCAAACGACCGCCGGACCCGATAAGTGACTGCCGCTAGCGAAACACTCATCAAGCTGATTAACGATGCCTTGACGCGCCATCCGGCGTCGGGGCGCTTGTGGGTGGGATATTCCGGCGGACTGGATTCCGCTGTTCTTCTGCATTTGTTGGCCCGTGCCGAATTGCCTGTGACCGCTGTACATGTAAATCACGGCATCAGCCCTCAGGCGGATAATTGGCAGGCCCACTGCGAAACTTTCGCGAAGGCGATGGGGGTGCCTTTTATCGGGCACAAAGTACAGGTCTGCCGCGAGGATGGCGGTCTGGAGCAGGCGGCAAGGAGCGCGCGATACCGCGTATTCGAGAAGGTAATGGCGCCAGGGGATCAGATACTGCTGGCCCATCACGGAGATGATCAGACGGAAACACTGTTGTTGCGGCTGATGCGCGGTGCAGGTATCGAGGGGCTTGCGGCGATGGATGAGTGCCGGGCCCTCAGTGAAGGACGCAGTGTATTGCGTCCTTTATTAAGGGTGTCGCGAGAGGAGCTCGAACTCTACGCCAGGGCACAGGGGCTCGCGTGGATCGAGGATGAGAGTAATGCGGATCTCGCATTCGACCGGAATTACATCCGCAGTCAGGTAGTGCCGGCCCTGACAGCGCGCTGGCCAGTGGTCAATCGCGTGTCTCGCGCCGTAGAAAACCTGCGGGAATCCGCGGGCCTGTTACAGGACATTGCGCTGGATGACCTGCGAGGCTGCGCACACTGCGAGGCGAGGTTTGGAGAGAGTATCGATCTCCAGGGATTTCGGGCACTGTCGGTTCCTCGGCAGAAAAACCTGCTGCGAATGTGGATCCGGCAACTGGGCGGGCGTATGCCCGAGTCTGCGCAGTTGCAAGAGGGCCTTGAGCAGGTCCGCGCTGCGGCGGACGCCCAGCCCGCTGTAACGCTGGGGGATCTAGTGTTGCGTCGCTATCGTGATCGCCTCTATCTCACACCACAATTACAGCCTCTGAGTGACTCGGTAGCTGGGGAGACCGTCTGGCGATGGGATGGTATGTGCAATCTGGAACTGACCGACGGCTGGACCCTGCAGCCGGACAAAGGCTGGCCGGCGGGCGAGTACACTGTTCACTTTCGGCGTGGTGGCGAACGGGCGCGGCCGTCGAGCCGCAGCCACTCCCAGACACTGAAGAAACTGCTCCAGGAGTATGCCCTGGAGCCCTGGTTGCGCGGTCTGGTTCCGCTGATCTACACCGGGGACGAGCTGGTGGCGGTGGGGGACCTGTTCGTCACCGCCAAAGGCCCATCCCAGCCCCCAATTTGGCGGTTTTTAGATTGAGCGGAATCCCGCTTTCTGGTAGTCTGGCGTCCCATCTCAAAGGCACCGGGTTGCGCAAGATCGCGCCCCCAGAGCCAGTCCCGCACGCCCGAACTCGTCGGGCATTCAACTGACCAAGGTTTTGCATGACGCGCTATATTTTTGTCACTGGCGGCGTGGTTTCCTCATTGGGGAAAGGTATCGCTTCCGCCTCTCTGGCTGCAATTCTTGAAGCCCGTGGCCTCAAGGTTACGATTCTCAAGCTGGACCCGTACATCAATGTGGACCCGGGCACCATGAGCCCCTTCCAGCACGGCGAGGTCTATGTGACCGAAGATGGCGCCGAGACGGATCTGGACCTCGGCCACTACGAGCGCTTTATCCGCACACGCATGTCCAAGCGCAACAACTTCACCACCGGCCGGGTATACGAAACCGTTCTGCGCAAAGAGCGCCGTGGTGATTACCTCGGTGGTACCGTGCAGGTAATCCCGCACATCACCGACGAAATCAAGCGCCGCGTGATTGAGGGCGGCCGCGACGTGGATGTCGCTATCGTCGAGATCGGCGGCACTGTGGGTGATATTGAATCCCAGCCGTTCCTGGAATCCGTACGCCAGCTGCGCGTCGAGATGGGAACCAACCGCGCGCTGCTGATTCACCTGAGCTATGTGCCTTACCTCGGCACCGCCGGTGAAACCAAAACCAAGCCGACCCAGCACTCCGTAAAAGAACTGCGTTCCATTGGCCTGCAGCCGGATATTTTGCTGTGCCGTTCCGAGCGCGCCATTGACGACGACTCCCGTCGCAAAATTGCCCTGTTCACCAACGTAGAAGAGCGCGCGGTTGTACCGCTGCCGGACGCAAAGACCATCTACGGTGTGCCGCGGATGTTGCATGAATACGGCCTCGATGAAATCGTGGTGGAGAAACTGCAGCTCGAATGCGAAGCCCCGGACCTGTCTGAATGGGATGCCGTGGTAGATGGAAAGCTGAATCCGCAGCACGAAATCAAGATTGCCATGGTCGGCAAGTACATGGAGCTGCTGGACGCGTACAAGTCCCTGATCGAATCCCTGGTCCACGCGGGTATCAAGAACCGCACCAAGATCACCATTGATTACATCAATGCGGAAGACGTGGAAGGGGAAGGTGGCCTGGACCTGATCAAGGGTGCCGATGCCATCCTGGTGCCTGGCGGTTTTGGCGAGCGCGGCCTGGAAGGCAAGCTCGAGTCCGTGCGCTACGCCCGTGAAAACAACATTCCGTTCCTCGGCATCTGTCTTGGTCTGCAGTCTGTGGTCATCGAGTATGCGCGCAATGTGCTGGGCCTCGAAGGCGCTAACAGCACCGAGTTTGACACCAAGACCCCGCATCCGGTAATCGGTCTGATTACCGAGTGGATCGACAGCGAAGGCAAGGTCGAGAAGCGCGATGAAAAGTCTGACCTCGGCGGAACCATGCGTCTTGGTGGTCAGGAATGTCGTCTGGCGAAAGACTCCAAAGCCCGCGATATCTATGGCAAAGACGTGATTGTTGAGCGTCACCGTCATCGCTATGAAGTCAACAACAACTATGTTGACCGCCTGCAGAAAGCCGGCCTCAAAATCGGTGGCTGGTCTGCGGATGACACCCTGGTAGAAATGGTCGAGTTGCCGGAACATCCCTGGTTTGTAGCCTGTCAGTTCCACCCGGAATTCACTTCCACGCCGCGTGACGGCCATCCGCTGTTTGAGAGCTTTGTAGCGGCGGCACTGAAGCACAAGCAGGGCTAATAAAGAAGGGAGGGAGCGCAAATGCGCTCCCTCCATCTCTTCCAAAATGATGAAGTAAAGACCAGAGAGAAATTCTGTTAGGGGATAATAAAAAATGAAAACCATTGAAGTGGGTAGCCTTCCGGTTGCCAATGATCGCCCGTTTACCCTGTTTGGCGGGATGAATGTTCTGGAATCCCGCGATATGGCCATGCGGGTGGCCGAGCATTACGTCAATGTGACCGACAAGCTGGGCATTCCCTACGTTTTCAAGGCCTCTTTCGACAAGGCCAATCGCTCATCCATTCACTCCTATCGCGGTCCCGGAATGGAAGAGGGGCTCAGGATATTCGAAGAAGTCAAAAAGACTTTCAGCGTCCCGCTGATTACCGACGTGCACGAGCCGCACCAGGCTGCGCCGGTGGCCGAGGTGGTTGACGTTATCCAGTTGCCTGCGTTCCTCGCTCGCCAGACCGACTTGGTCGCCGCCATGGCTGCCACGGGTGCGGTGATCAACGTGAAGAAACCACAGTTCATGAGCCCGCCACAGGTCAAGAATGTGGTGGAAAAGTTTGCCGAAGGCGGCAACGAGAAAATCATCCTGTGCGAACGTGGCGCCTGCTTCGGTTATGACAATCTGGTAGTCGACATGCTCGGTTTCCGCACCATGATCGATGCCTCTGGCGGTGCCCCGCTGATTTTTGACGTTACCCACTCGCTGCAAATGCGCGCTCCTGGCGGCGCCGCTTCCGGCGGACGTCGCAGCCAGGTTACCGAGCTCGGCCGTGCCGGCCTCGCAATCGGTATCGCCGGTCTGTTCCTCGAGTCCCACCCGAACCCGGACAAGGCCCTGTGTGATGGTCCCAGCGCATTGCCGCTGGAAAAACTGGAGCCGTTCCTCGTGCAAATGAAAGCGGTGGATGATCTGGTTAAAGGTTTCGAGCCGCTCGATACCAAATAATAGAAAAACTAAATAACTAAAACGAGTGGCCTCGAAAAAGTGGCCACCATTATCCAAACCTCACAGAAGTGATTTTTAGGTCTAACTTTTTTCGAACAAGGAGCCCGTTAAAAAAATGAGCAAGATTGTTGCTGTTAAAGCTTTTGAAGTACTGGATTCGCGCGGTAACCCCACCGTTAACGCCGATGTGATTCTCGAATGCGGCGCGGTAGGTTCAGCCTGTGCACCGTCTGGCGCTTCCACCGGCTCTCGTGAGGCTCTCGAGCTGCGCGACGGCGACAAAAGCCGTTACCTGGGCAAAGGTGTCCTGAAAGCTGTTGAAAACATCAACGGCGAGATCGCCAAGCTGCTGGTAGGCATGGACGCAACTGACCAGCGCGCGCTGGACAAAGCCATGATCGATGCCGACGGCACCGAGAACAAATCCAAGCTGGGCGCCAACGCCATCCTGGCCGTATCCCTGGCCGCTGCCAAGGCTGCAGCCATCTCAAAAGGCGTCCCCCTGTATCAGCACATTGCCGAAGTAAATGGCACTCCCGGTCAGTACACCCTGCCGGTACCGATGATGAACATCATCAACGGTGGTGAGCACGCCGACAACAACGTTGATATTCAGGAATTCATGATCCAGCCGGTGAAAGCCAAAACCTTCGCCGAAGCCCTGCGTCAGGGTGCTGAAATTTTCCACGCCCTGAAAAAAGTCCTGTCCGCACAAGGCCTGAACACAGCCGTAGGTGACGAAGGTGGCTTTGCTCCCAACCTGCCCTCCAACGAAGGCGCGCTGAAAGTGATCGCTGAAGCGGTTGAAGCCGCTGGTTACAAGCTGGGCGACGACATCACCCTGGCCCTCGACTGCGCGTCCTCCGAATTCTACAAAGACGGCAAGTACAACCTGTCTGGCGAAGGCAAGGAATTCGACAGCGAAGGCTTCGCCTCCTACCTGCAGGAGCTGTCCGAAAACTACCCGATCATCTCCATCGAAGACGGTATGGACGAGAGCGACTGGGACGGCTGGAAAATCCTCACCGACAAAATCGGCGAAAAAGTGCAGCTGGTGGGCGACGACCTGTTCGTGACCAACACCAAGATCCTGAAAGAAGGTATCGAGAAGGGCGTTGGTAACTCCATCCTGATCAAGTTCAACCAGATCGGCTCCCTGTCCGAGACTCTGGACGCGATTAAAATGGCCAAAGACGCTGGTTTCACCGCGGTTATCTCTCACCGCTCCGGTGAAACCGAAGACACCACCATCGCTGACCTGGCCGTTGCTACCGCTGCTGGCCAGATCAAGACCGGCTCCCTGTGCCGCTCCGACCGCGTAGCCAAGTACAACCGCCTGCTGCGTATCGAAGCCGAGCTGGAAGGCAAGGCTCCTTACCGCGGCATTGCCGAGTTCAAGTAATTCGGAAAGCCCGGTAAACTGGCTTGAGTCTCGCTTCTTGGCTCGCGCTTGGAAGCGAAGGCGCTGATACCGATGGCCCTTCCCAGGACTGTCGAAAAGAGGGACCTT
>NZ_LZDE01000258.1 GCF_002009015.1 Microbulbifer mangrovi
TTTTAGAAGGTCTCGCAAAGCTGCACCCGGCATCGGCACCTTCGCATTAAACTTCTGGGCTCCGTTGCAAACCATATGACCCGAATCGATTTCTACGTCCTACCCTCCGAAAACCAAGATGAAATCCCGGTTTTCGCCTGTCGCCTCGCTGAAAAGGCCTTTCGTAATGGCCTGCACGTACTGATTGCCGTCGATGGCGAGCAACAGGTACAGCAACTGGACGAGCTCCTGTGGACTTTCCGCGAAGACAGCTTCCTGCCCCACGCGCCCCAGAACCTGGACCAGCAGGCCGCAATCGAGATCAACAGCGGCGAAGACCCCGCCCAGCACCACGGTCTGCTCATCAACCTGCGCAGTGAAATCCCCACTTGGTTCAGCCAGTTTGATCGCCTCGCAGAAATCGTCTGCCAGCACCCGGACTCCCTCGCCCGCTCGAGAACGCGATACAGTCACTTCCGTGACAGGGGATATCCGTTACAATCACACAAGATACCCAACTGACCCCAGCGGAAACGAAAGCCAGCTCCATGTCCGGTCGCAAGAAAAACAGAAAGCATCGCCACGGCCAGCCCCCGAACGAGCTACTCAATGAGCTCAATTCCCTGCGGGAGCTGCTCGGCAGCGATATGGAAGCGGATATTCCACTGCTCGACCAGGTCGCCGGAGCAAAACAACCCGAACAACCCAAAAGCACGCCGCCGGCACCAGAGCCACAGCGTGCACCCGTAGCGCCCCCGCGTCCGCTGCAAGAGGCTGATCTGCCCATCCTGTTCAGCCCGGTGGATGAGGAGCCCGCGGAGGAATACGCACCGCTGCTGAGCGATGCCGACCGGGAACTCCTGCGCCCACTGCAAAACCTGCCGCGCAGCAACGGCCCGGTCGCCGACAACAAACCCTCACCTGTAGAGAGTGAAGGCATCCAGGCAAAAACCACCACTGAAGCGCAGCCTGGCCACAAAGAGAGCAATGGCGACTCACCACGGGAAGAATTCCAGCCCGGACTCTTCGATTCCCAGCAAAAGCCTGCCAAAGCGATGCCGGAAACGGCGGTAGAGAAGAAGGTCGAGGCAGAACCCGCCTCCGCCGCCAACACACCGACGACCGAGCCTAAAAGCCAGACCAAGCAGAAACCGCTGCCGGCCGCGTTGTCAGAAAACCCCTTCCTGCCACCGCACATCCGCGCGCGCCTCACTGGCGGCAGGATTCCCCGCCCGGAGCCCGAATCAGCACCAGAAGAGGCCAAGCCCTCCATAGAGGAAGCGCCCGATACGCCACCGGTGCCGCAGGACACGCAACCCGAGGGCTCAGGCGAAGAACAAGCGTCCGGTCCCAGCGATCGCGAGCGCCTCATCGAACAGCTGATGGCCGAACAGCTGCCCGAACTGGAACGCCAGTTACGCATCAATATCACCCGGATGGTGAATGAAATCTATCCGGAAGAACTCGACGCCGAGTGACAGGGCTCGGCCAATCGATCAACGTTTCGAATTGATTCGAGCCGCCGATCCACGAAATCCCCGGCAACCTTTTGCCCAGACCGGCCCCGGCGGTATAATTCCGCCCCTTTTTATATACTCATCCATTCATTTCATCGCCCCGGTGTGACCGTGTATCCGGCCCCGGGCGGCAAAGCGATTCAAAGCAAGGCATTCCCCCGCGCATGGACAAGACATACCAGCCCAACGCCATCGAACAGCAGTGGTACAAAACCTGGGAAGAAAACGGCTATTTCAAGCCGTCCGGTGATACCGAAGCCGATCCTTACAGCATCATGATCCCGCCGCCGAACGTCACCGGCAGCCTGCATATGGGCCATGGCTTCCAGGAATCCATCATGGACGCCCTGATCCGCTACCACCGTATGAAGGGCAACAACACCCTGTGGCAAGTGGGCACCGACCACGCCGGTATCGCCACCCAGATGGTGGTTGAGCGTTTACTGGCTGCGGAAGGCAAGTCCCGCCACGAACTGGGCCGCGACAAGTTCATCGAGAAAGTGTGGGAATGGAAGGAAGAGTCCGGCGGCAATATTACCCGCCAGCTGCGTCGCCTCGGTGCCAGTCCGGACTGGTCTCGCGAGCGCTTCACCATGGACGATGGCTTCTACAAGGCCGTACAGGAAGTCTTCATCCGCCTGTACGAAGATGACCTGATCTACCGCGGCAAGCGCCTGGTGAACTGGGACCCGAAACTGCACACCGCGATTTCCGATCTGGAAGTGCTGAACGAAGAAGAACAGGGCCACCTGTGGCACTTCCGCTACCCCCTGTCAGACGGCAGTGGTCACCTTGTCGTTGCCACCACCCGCCCCGAGACCATGCTCGGCGATACCGCGGTTGCTGTGCACCCGGAAGACGAGCGCTACAAGCACCTGATCGGCAAAACCATCAAGCTGCCCCTGGCGGATCGCGAGATTCCGATTATTGCCGACGACTATGTTGACCTCGAGTTCGGTACCGGCTGTGTGAAGATCACCCCCGCGCACGACTTCAACGACTACGAGATGGGCCAGCGCCACAACCTCGAGATGATCAACATCCTCGACCAGGACGCTAACCTGAACGACAACGTGCCGGAAAAATACCGCGGTATGGAGCGCTTTGCGGCGCGCCAGCAGATCGTCGACGACCTGGATGCCCTCGGCTGCCTGGAAAAAATCGAACCGCATACGTTGAAAGTACCCCGTGGCGACCGCTCCGGCGTAGTTATCGAGCCGTGGCTCACCGATCAGTGGTATGTGAAAACCCAGCCGCTGGCAGAAGAAGCCATCAAGGTGGTGGAAGACGGCCGCGTGGAATTCGTGCCCAAGAACTACGAGAACATGTACTTCTCCTGGATGCGCGATATCCAGGACTGGTGTATCTCCCGCCAGCTGTGGTGGGGTCACCGCATTCCCGCTTGGTACGACAACGATGGCAAGGTCTACGTTGGCCGCAGCGAGGAAGAAGTTCGCGAGAAGCACAACCTGGGCGATATCGAACTTCGTCAGGACGACGACGTACTCGATACCTGGTTCTCCTCCGGCCTGTGGACTTTCGGTACCCTGGGCTGGCCGGAAGAGACCCCGGAACTGGCGGCATTCCACCCGACGAGCGTGCTGGTCACCGGCTTCGATATCATTTTCTTCTGGGTCGCACGCATGATGATGCTGACCCTGTACTTCAAGAAGGAAGTGCCCTTCCACACCGTCTATGTGCACGGCCTGGTGCGCGATAGCCACGGCCAGAAGATGTCCAAATCCAAGGGCAACGTCCTCGACCCCATCGACCTGATCGACGGTATCGACCTGGAAAGCCTGGTGGCCAAGCGCACCACCGGCATGATGCAGCCACACCTGCGCGAGAAGATCGAAAAGCAGACCCGCAAGGAATTCCCGGAAGGACTCGCCGCCTACGGCACCGACGCGCTGCGCTACACCTATTACTCGCTGGCCTCCACCGGCCGCGACATCAAGTTCGACGTGGGTCGTATCGAGGGCTTCCGTAACTTCTGCAACAAGATCTGGAACGCATCCCGCTACGTGCTGCAGAACTGCGACGGCCACGACTGCGGCCAGGACGGCAGCGATGATTTCGAGCTGTCCATTGCCGACCGCTGGATCATCTCCCTGCTGCAGCGCACTGAGATCAGCGTAAAAGAAGCGGTGGATAGCTACCGCTTCGACCTCGCCTCCCAGGCGCTGTACGACTTTATCTGGGGTGAGTACTGCAGCTGGTATCTGGAACTGTCCAAGCCGGTATTGTGGGATGACAATGCCAGCTACGCGGTGAAGAAAGGCACACGCCGCACCCTGATCCGCGTATTGGAAACCATCCTGCGCCTGCTGCACCCGCTGATGCCGTATATCACCGAGGAGATCTGGCAGCGGGTTAAGGAACGGGCGGGCAAGACCGGCGACACCATCATGTTGCAGCCTTACCCGGAAGCCAACGAACACCGTATTGATGAAAATGCCGAAGCCGCTATCGCCTGGCTCAAGGGCGTGATCGAGGGTGTGCGCAATATTCGCGGAGAGATGAATATCTCCCCGGCGAAGAAAATTCCGCTGATTCTGCGCAATGGGTCCGAGCGGGATGAAGACCTGCTGAAGCAGACCCGCAGCTTGCTGACCAAGCTGGCCAGCCTGGAGTCCATCGAATGGCTGGAACAAGGTGCCACTGCGCCCGCTTCCTCCACCGCACTGGTAGGCGACCTGGAACTGCTGGTACCGATGGCCGGCCTGATAGACGTGGCCGCAGAAAGCGCGCGTCTGCAAAAAGAAATCGATAAGCTGGATAAAGAAATTGCGCGAGTTAACGGCAAGCTGAACAACCCCAAGTTTGTCGACAAGGCACCGGAAGCGGTGGTCAACAAGGAAAAGGATAGACTGGTCGAATTCGAGAGCGCCCGCTCTCGCCTGCAGCAACAGCTGGAGGAAATCAGCCAGCTGTCATAAGCCGATCGATATTCGATAGCGACACCGGCGGGGGCACAAGCCCCCGCGTTCCTTCTCTTTCTCTTCCCGCCTCCTCCCATATCATTCCGATTTCCAGCGGATCGCGCTTTTTACCCGCTCCGTTAGCATTCGGGGCGCGGCGCTCCTTAAGCTGGCGCGTTCACCAACGGTGCATGGACTATCCTGAGGACAACCTTTTTCTGCCGCCCCCAAGCAAACCGGGCCAAGTCTATGCATAACCCAAAGTCTTCGGAGAATTCATCCAAAGCCACCGCTGAAGAGGCACGCCTCAAGCCACAGGTGTTTTACAGCTCCGTTATTGGCATCACGCTCTTTTCCCTGTGGGCCATGTTTTTTACCGAGCAAGCGGGCAATGTTATCTACGGTCTCCTGGCATGGATTTCTGGCAGCTTCGGTTGGTTTTACTTTCTTGCGATCGTCGCTTACCTCATTTTCGTGATCGTTATCGCACTGTCTAAATACGGTGATATCAAACTAGGACCAGACCATGCAGAGCCCGAGTTCAATGTCGTCACCTGGGCGGCCATGTTGTTCGCCGCAGGTATCGGCATCGACCTGATTTTCTACTGTATTGTCGAGCCGCTGACCCAGTTCACAGCCCCGCCAACCGGCGATGGCGGTACGGTGGAAGCCGCCCGTCAGGCAATGGCCCTCACCTTCCTGCACTGGGGATTATCGGGCTGGGGTGTCTACACACTGGTGGGCATGTCACTGGCGTTTTTCAGTTATCGCCACGGCCTGCCCCTGACCATTCGCTCCGCGCTCTATCCCTTGTTTGGCAAGCGTATTTACGGCCCGATCGGGACCTCCGTGGATATTGCCGCAGTGCTGGGCACGGTATTTGGTGTCGCCACCAGCCTGGGGATTGGCATCATCCAGTTAAATTTCGGGCTGAAGTATATGTTCGGCGTTCCCGAGGGCACTGCGACGCAGGCAGTGCTCGCAGTGCTCATCGTGGTGTTTGCGGCCATCTCCGCAGCTACCGGGGTTGAGCGTGGCATCCGACGCTTGTCTGAATTCAATATGCTGCTCGCCATCGCGCTTATGCTGTTCGTGTTACTCAGCGGTAAAACGCGGTTTCTATTGGATGCGTTTGTGACCAATCTCGGCGATTACATCCAGCATTTTGTCGAGCTTTCCTTCAATACGTTTGCCTTTGATCCACCACAAGACTGGCTCAACGCCTGGACCATCTTTTTCTGGGCCTGGTGGATTGCCTGGGGACCGTTCGTGGGACTGTTTCTCGCGCGTATCTCCCGCGGCCGTACCATTCGTTCGTTTGTTGCCGGCACACTGATACTGCCATTTATGTTTATGGCGGCGTGGATGGCAATTATGGGTAACGCTGCTATCGACATGGTACTGGGGGGAGCGGCAGAGTTTGGCAAGGAAGCCACGGCAAACCCCGGTTCTGCCATTTACCTGTTCCTGGAACAGATGCCCTGGACCACGCTGACCACCATCGCGGTCACCATTCTCTCCATTGTGTTCTTCGTGACCTCCGGCGACTCCGGTTCGCTGGTGCTATCCAACCTCACCTGTCGACTCGAAGACCCGAATCACGATGCGCCGCCATGGATGCGCGTGCTGTGGGCTTCCATCATCGGCATCGTTACCCTGGCGTTGTTGATGACCGATGGTTTGGCAGCACTGCAGAGTGCCGTGGTAATCATGGGACTGCCATTTGCTTTCGTCCTGATTCTGATGATGCTTGGGCTCTCCAAAGCACTGCGTCTGGAAGGCCTTAAATCCGCCAGTATGCAAGATGCATTGTCCGGCCATTTGTCAGGACGAACCGTATCCCGTGAAGGACACAGCAACTGGAGCCAGCGGCTTTCCCGGGCAATCAGTTTTCCTACCTTCAAGCAGTTAGAGCAGTTTATCGAGCGCACTGTGCGCCCCGCTTTCGAGGCGGTAAAAGAAGAACTGTCTGAGAAGGGCTATCCGGTTGATATTTCCGAGGGCAGCGGTGATGACCTGCACCTTTCGCTGGATGTAACACTCGGCACAGAAGTCGACTTCACCTATCAGGTGTGGCCACGGCAATGCTCTATGCCGGCATTCACCCTGCGTGCAGAGAAGCCCCGATCCAGTTATTTCCGGCTTGAACCGCATCTGCGCGAAGGCGGCCTCACTTACGACCTCATGGGCTACACCCGCGAGCAGGTGATTGGCGATATCGTCGATCACTTCGAAGCGCATCTCCAATACCTGCACATGCGCCGCGAGCTCGCCACTCGCACCCCCGGTGAGGAAGATGAACCCGGCCCTGCGTGAGAACTGAAATGACCGAAACCCATTTTGACCAGATTTTCGATTATATCGTGGTTGGCGCCGGCTCCGCCGGTGCCGTCGTCGCCAGTCGCCTCTCCGAGGATCGGGACACCAGCGTGCTGTTGCTGGAGTTCGGTGGCAAAGACAATTCGATTTTCATCCGTATGCCTACGGCGCTGTCGATCCCGCTCAATATGCCGAAGTACGACTGGGAGTTTTACACCGAGCCGGAACCGGGTTTAAAGGGCAAGCGAATTCATCAGGCTCGGGGCAAGGTCATTGGCGGCTCGTCGTCCATCAATGGCATGGCATTCGTACGCGGCTGCAAAGGCGATTACGAAGAGTGGGCGCAACTGGGGGCAAACGGGTGGGCATACGCCGATGTACTACCGTATTTCAGGCGCTCGGAAACCTGTGTGTACGGGGAGGATGACTACCGCGGTGGCGAGGGGCCCATCACTGCCTGTAACGGTAACAATATGCAAAACCCGCTTTACCGGGCTTTTATCGAGGCGGGCAAACAGGCGGGCTACGGCTACACCGAGGATTACAACGGCTATCGCCAGGAAGGTTTTGGACGCATGGACATGTCGGTACGCGATGGCGTCCGCTGCTCTACCGCCCTCGCCTATCTCAAGCCCGCCCTGCAGCGTCGCAACCTCGAACTGAAGATGCACGCGCTTACCACCCGGGTAATCATGGAGGGTAAGAAAGCCATCGGCGTAGAATACGAACAGCACGGAAAAACGTTCCGCGCACGCGCGAAACGTGAGGTCATCCTCTCCGCAAGTGCGTTCAACTCCCCCAAGCTGTTAATGCTTTCCGGTATCGGCCCCGCAGCGCACCTGCAAGAACACGGGATTGAAGTGGTGCACGACCTGCCCGGTGTGG
This sequence comes from Microbulbifer mangrovi, assembly GCF_002009015.1. Classification (GTDB taxonomy): domain Bacteria; phylum Pseudomonadota; class Gammaproteobacteria; order Pseudomonadales; family Cellvibrionaceae; genus Microbulbifer; species Microbulbifer mangrovi. The sequence continues at coordinate 7,622 of NZ_LZDE01000258.1, forward strand.
GACAAAACCTGCACGATCACCTGGAAGTCTGGGTACAGCAGGAGTGCACCCAGAACATCACCCTGAACGGGGTGCTCGGCCCCCTCTCCAAGGCCAGGATCGGTCTCCAGTGGTTGCTGTTCAAGCGCGGCCTGGGTGCCTCCAACCATTTCGAATCCAACGGCTATATCCGCAGTCGCGAGGGGCTGGAATGGCCGGATATTCAGTATCACTTCCTCGCCGGCGCCATCGCCTACGACGGCTCCAGCGCGGTCAAAGGACACGGTTTCCAGGCACATCTTGGCTGCAACAAGCCACTCAGTCGCGGCTGGGTGAAACTGAAATCCACCGATCCACGGCAACAGCCGGAAATGTTCTTTAACTATCTGGACCGGGAAGAAGACAAGCAGGCATTCCGTGCAGGACTGCATTTTACCCGGGAAATCTTTGCCCAGGCGGCCATGGATCCCTACCGCGGTCGCGAAATTGAACCTGGCAATGATGTCCAGAGCAACGATGAGATTGATAACTGGGTAGCGGAGTCCGCTGAAACCGCTTACCACCCCGCAGGTAGCTGCCGAATGGGGACAGATGACATGGCCGTGGTGGATCCGGAGTGCCGGGTACGCGGAGTGGAGAACCTGCGAGTGGTCGATTCCTCCATCATGCCCTCGGTCACCAACGGCAACCTGAATGCGCCCACCATCATGATCGGTGAAAAGGGAGCAGACCATATTCGCGGAAAGGGTATGCTGGCACCATCCGATGCCGACAGCTATACCGCAGAGGGTTGGCAAACCAGCCAGCGGGAGAAGTCCCCGCAGCGCTGATTCAATATGGTGCCTCTACATCGCCTTCGGCCACGTAAACCGTCTTGAGTTTGGTGTAGTGTTCGAAGGCGCGGCGACTGTTTTCCTTGCCAATGCCCGACTGCTTGAAACCGCCGAACGGCATTTCAACCGGGGTCAGGTTATAAGCATTGATCCACACGATTCCTGCATCCAGGCGATCAGCGATGCGGTGGGCGCGCTGAATGTCTTTGGTAAATACACCGCCGGCAAGCCCGAACTCCGTCTGGTTGGCCCGTTCAATCACTTCGTCCTCGGAACCAAAGCCGAGCAATGACAGCACCGGGCCGAAGATCTCCTCCCGTACAATCGTCATCTTATCGTCGAGTCCATCAAAGATGGTGGGCTCGACAAAGTTCCCCCCTTCACAGCCCGCGACTGTGGCGCGCCCACCACCGATCAAAAGCTTGCCACCTTCCTGCTTACCTTTTTCGATATAACCCAGAACTCCGGCCATATGATCCGCGCTGATCATCGGCCCCACGTCGGTATCCGGATCCAAAGGATCCCCCAGTTTGAGTTTTCTGGTGCGGGCCACCAGCTTATCCACAAATTTCTCGCGAACCGATTCGTGTACAAACACTCGGGTGCTGTTGGTACAAATCTGTCCCTGGGTATAAAAATTACCAAGCAGTGCCGCGCCAACCGCGTTGTCCAGATCTGCGTCTTCGAACACAATCAGCGGCGACTTGCCCCCCAATTCAAGGGTCACGCTTTTCAGGGAGTCCGCCGCCGCACGCATCACTGCCTTGCCGGTACCCACTTCCCCGGTGAGTGAAACCTTGGCAATCCCCGGGTGCGCAGTGAGCATTTTGCCCGTGTCCGCCATCCCCTGGACTACATTGAATACCCCGTCGGGCAGTCCCGCCTGCTTGTAGATTTCAGCCAGTTTCAATGCCGATAGTGGGGTCAGTTCTGCGGGCTTGAAGACCATGGCATTGCCGGCGGCCAGTGCGGGAGCGGACTTCCAGGCGGCGATCTGGATGGGATAATTCCATGCACCGATGCCCGCGCACACACCAATCGGCTCGGGCCGGGTGTAGAAAAAACCTCCCGGGACAGCCTGGTATTCCCCTTGCAGTGACGCGGCCTGCCCCCCGAAAAACTCAAGGCAATCAGCTGCCGAGCCAATATCGGCTTCGGGGGTTTCCGCCAGGGGTTTGCCGCCATCCAGGGACTCGAGGCGCGCCAGCTCGTCACAGTTATCCCGCAACAGCTGGGCCGCTTTGACCAGTACACGACCGCGCTCGGCACCACTCAGCGCCGACCATTCAGCCTGTCCGCGCTTTGCTGACGCGACGGCCTTGTCCACTTCAGTCTGTCCGGCTTCCGCAACGCGGCAGATGACCTTGCCGGTGGCGGGGTTGATGGTGTCAAAAAATTGGCTTGTTTCCGGCGCCACATACTCACCGTGAATCCAGAGTAACTGATCGTCCATATCCGGCATCCTTTCCTCTCGCCTCTGGAGAGACTCCTAAAATCTACAAGCACCTAAAAACCATGGGAAACGTCTAGAAACTGCGGGTAACACCGATGACGACATCACCATCGGTCAGCTTCGGATTCGCAAGAAAGGGATTCACACCATCGGTATCGTACCAGCGCAGCCCGAAGCTCCATTCATCCACCACATAGTCCACACCGATATCCCAGTAGGTGAAATCCAGGTTGTCGTAACCGGAGCCAAACGTCTGCTCGCCAACACGCAGTGACGGCGTCAGCCCCGGGCACACTTCGTAGCCAAGTGTTATTTCATACGCGAGCGCGGAAACGCCGTCGAGAAAATCATCGCCAAAATAGTTATCCGTCCACCAGACACTGGGACTGGCAGAGAATTTTTCTTTGGAGTAATTGAGATAGGTGTATACCTCGGCGTAATCCAGACTGAATTCAGAGCCGGGATAGTTGTAGCTCCAGTATCCGATATCAAAATTGAAACCGCTGTCGCCAATATCTTTGGTAAACCCGATGTATGGATCAATCTCCATACTGTTACCATTGCCGCCAAAATCCGTGTTTGACGCCCAGAGGCCCAAATACAGCCCACCATCGTGGGACCAGTTGAAATCCCCCTGTACCTGAGGGCGACCATTGGAATTGGAAATACTGCGAAACATGTAATCGCTCGCCATCAGCAGGCTGCCGGCAAAGGTGCCCAACGTGTCCTTCTCACTTTGAGATTCCTGCGCGAAAGACTTGGCAGTAAAACCACTCAATAAAATGATCGCGATCATCCCATGCAGGAAGCCCGTTTTTTGACGTAATTTTGCTTCCATGCTTTCAACCCTCAGATGTAATCTAAAAACACCCCTTACTGTAGGATAAGATTCAGGCTGTTCAAGGCGGGGCGCCGGATATCAGTTCCGTCAGTCTAGTCACACGTAATCGGGGAAGTGCGGAATAGCTTTGTACGTGTTGCCCGGCAGGCATCCATTCCATCAACAATCCACAGCTTTCCACAGATAAAAAAATGGCGAGCCTTTTGGCTCGCCATTTTTCTCCGCACCAAAGCCTTATCGACAGGTATGGCCTAGGTCAGAGGACGCGCTGAGAAATAATCCATGGAGTAAGCCACCCGCTCTTCCACATTTTTTTCCAGCTGCTCCAGATCCATCTTTTCAATATGTTCGAGTCGTGTACGCAGACCCACGCCATTGGCAATCTGGATGGCTAACCCAGGGCGCGCATTCGCCTCCAGCAACAGAGGGCCGCGTTTGCGATCGAGCACGATATCGCAGCCCAGATAGCCGAGTCCGGTCATTTCATAGCAACTGGCCGCCAGGCGCACAAGTTCCTGCCAGCCCGGCACGACCAGATCGGAAAATCGCATATCCGTATCCGGATGCTTGTCGATACGAATGCCCCGCTGAACGGCGTGGCAGGATTTACCCGTGGCGAGATCCACCCCTACACCGACCGCGCCCTGGTGCAGGTTCGCCTTGCCATCGGAGTCGTGGGTAGAGCAACGCAGCATCGCCATCACTGGAAAACCGCGGAATACGATCACCCGGATATCCGGCACCCCCTCGAAGGAGTATTTGTCGAAAACCGGGTCGAAATCCACCAGCGCCTCGATCATTACCCGGTCGGGCTTGCCGCCCAGGCTGTAGAGACCACTGTGAATATTGCTGACGTGACGCTGGATATCCAGCGCAGTGACTTTGCTGCCGGAAGGCTTCAGGTATTCATCACCATCCCGTCCCACAATCACCAGGATCCCCTTGCCACCGGACCCCCTGGCGGGCTTGATCACAAATTTTTCCAGCGGGTCGATGACTTCCATCACGCGCGTGCGGCTGGGTTGGGTCTCGAATGCGGCAATCAGTTCGGGGACCGGAATACGATAACGCTTGGCTTGGCGCTTGGTGTTGAGCTTGTCGTCGACAATGGGATATTTATCGCGATCGTTGTAGCGCGCAATGTAGTGCACATTGCGCGCGTTCATGCCCAGCACGCCAAGCTTGCGCAGTTGAAAGGGCGAAACCAGCCCGCCGCGTAAGAAGGACGGAAGCTGCATCAGCGCACCAGCTGGCGGAACCGCGCCAGTTCACCGAGCCGGAATCCAGTGTAGTTGCCGACGATCATGATGAAGCCCAGGAGCACCAGCAGCAGTTCCGGGAAATTAAAGGTCCAGTGCTCGATATAGCGGTTGGTCATCACCCACCAGGCGAGAACCGCAACCAGCAGGCTGCCACCGGCCTGTATCACCACTTCGTAGGGGCCATCCTCTTCCCACACGATGGACATACGCTCGATGGTCCAAGCGAGAATGATCATGGGGAAGAACGTAACTGTAAGTGCCTGCTCGATACCGAGCTTGTAACTCACCACACTGATCGCCCCCATCAGGATCACCACCGTCACTACGACGGCGGCGATCCTCGCCACAAGGAGCAAGTTGAGCCTGCTGAGATAGAAGCGGATCCACAGACCGAGGATCAGGATCAGTACGAAAATGGCGAGACCGGTAAACAGCTGGGTTTCGATAAAGGCGATGGCCAGCAGTACCGGCATAAAGGTGCCGGAGGTCCGCAGTCCCACAAATACCCGCAGCAGCACCACCACCAGCGCCCCGACCGGCACCAGCAAAATCAGCTTGAAAATGCTCTGCTGCTCGATTGGCAGGCTGTAAATGGAGAAATCCACCAGGGCTTCTTTTTCCTGGCTGGTGCTCAGCATGGCCACATCCCGGGCCGGTACATCGTTGGAGATTACCGAGAAAGTCACCCCGGAATCGCGCCCGCCCTCTACGTCCAGCAGGCTCTTGCCGCCGCGCTGCCAGATAAAGAAGTTCTTGGGTACACCGGGGGATCCACTGAGGGGCTCGAACACTACCCAGCGCTTGCCATCGTAGATCTCCAGCAAGTCTTCCGGGTCCAGCCGGCGGCGATCATCTTCCAGGTACAGACCGCGAATCCGGTGCGCGGGAATATCTGCCGCCGCCAGCACCAGCAGGGCCACATCCACAAATGAGCGGTCTTTGTAATAACCAAAGATCAGGTTCCGGTCCTGGTTGCGATTGTCTCCCAGGGCGGTGAGCAACTCTGAGGTAAAGGTGCGGGTGTCGGAGGATCGCTCCCGCGCAGTACCGACCAGCGAGAAGATTGCCTGGCGCACCGCTTCTTGCTCACGCGCGCCCAGTAGCGGGGCCACGACCTTGGTACTCAGGTCCAGGGGCTGCTCCAGAGCCGCGCCCGGGGTCTGGTGTACATCCAGCTGATAAAACAGGGACTGCACACCGGAGGCCTGACGCTTGGCCCACACAGCCCGGTATTCGTCATCTTCGCGGATAACATTGAAGCCGTAGCCGGATGAACTGAAGGTTTCCCCCAACACTTCCATATTGCGCTGGGCACGCGGCAGTGTGAGCGCCGCCTTGACCGGACCGCCGTCGGCATTGAAGTGCACCTTGGCCTCGATGGTCCACACGGTGCGGTACTCTCCCGGCAACAGCGGGAAGCCCAGCTCGACGTTTTTGTATATGGTGAGGCCGGCGCCCATCAGAGCGAGCAGCGCGGCGAGAATATAGACCTGAGCCCGTGGCGACATTCGCCATTTCCCCAATTAATGATTGTAAGTAGCTTGTGGCCACATATTTTTGCCGGTTACTGGAAGATCTGCCAGTGACCGGCCCACATTTTCACGTTTCGGAGGAATTATTTACTGAAGGAAGGGAGTTTTGGCTTGCCCTGAACCTGCTTGCGGCTGACATCCACCACTGCCGCATCCTTGAGGAAGTTACGCCCTACCAGCAGCGGGAACTCGAATTCACCGCGCTCCACCAGGTTCACTTCTACCATATGGGTAACTTCACCCACAGTGAGGCTCATATCCACGATCGGGCGACGCTGACGGTCAAAACCCGGACGGGCTACCCGCACATGGCGCTTGATAGGCAACTCGATTTTTTTCGGCTCGGCATCACTGCCGTCGCCCAGCTTGAAGCGCACCCACTCATTGCCATCGCGCTCGAAGCGGGTCAGCTCGAGCACACTGAGGGAACAGGTGGCTGCACCAGTATCCACCAGCGCGCGCAGGCGAATATCACCCGGCTCCACAGTGAAGAACTCTTCCGAACCCAGTACCAGCTTGTCTTTGGCTACGGGAACCTCGACCACTTTTTCAAAGTTGCGCTCGATCACCCGCTCCACCACTTTCACTTCCGGCTCCGCGCACACCACGGTTTCCGCCGGCGGGCACTGGCCCGGTTCCAGGGGTGTTTCCGCGGGCAGCTGGGGCTCGGCAACCGGGCTCTCAGGGCCGGCCGAGGGGAAGCTCTCGCAACCGGCGAGCAGTTGTACGGCCAATAACAGGCAAATTGAAGGCAAAAACCGCATCTGTTTTATTACTACCTTAGGGGCGGGCAACCAGCCCCGCGCGCTGTTTTTTTAAGTAATCCTGGCGGTATATCGCTCGGGCAGTCCATGTTCGCCCGAATTTTTAAAGCCCGGATATTACCCTATACGCCGGACGACTGCACCGGCTCTCGGATAAATTGACGTGCTACAGCGGATAAACAGCGATGCCCTCAGCTTCGCTCCAGCCGCTCATCGATCTCCGCCAGTTTGCGGGTAAGGCCCACGATGGGCAGGTCCGTACCACTGAAATACTCTTCCGCCATCGGGGCAATACCACATTTGCCCGGTAGCGGCTGTTCCAGTTCGACCAACTTGCTCATGCGCGGCAGAAATACAAATTGCAGCCATTGGGGCAGCGTAAGGGTATCGACACAGAACGGCTGGGTACTGGCCAGCGCCTCTGCAGACGGCGGCTGCGCGTCCCACAACTCCACGGCACGCATCTCCGCTTCCAGTTCCAGCAACAGGGTGGCGATATCGGGATAAATCGACTTCATAGGTTCCAACAAGTTCAGTTGATCATACGCCGGAAGGGCGGCAGTGAATCCAGCATGGCACGTCCGTAACGCTTGGTGACGATACGCCGGTCAAGCAGGGTAATCACTCCACTATCCCGCTCGGTACGCAACAGGCGCCCGCAAGCCTGGACCAGCTTGAGCGCGGCATCGGGCACGGTGATCTGCATAAATGGATTGCCCCCCTTGGCCTCAATCCACTCGGCCAGCGCTGCCTCGATGGGATCATCCGGCACCGCAAAGGGCAATTTGGCAATCACCACCTGGCGACAGTAGTCCCCCGGCAGGTCCAGTCCCTCGGCAAAACTGGCGAGACCGAACAAGACGCTGTGTCCGCCACTGTCGACACTCTTTTTATGGCTGTCCAGCAGCTGCTGACGGGACTGTTGCCCCTGCATCAGTATACGGTTGCGCCAGGTACCCGGCAGGGATTCGTATACGGTTTCCATCTGCCGGCGGGAGGCAAACAGTACCAGGGCACCGCCGCTGCCGCCCTCCCCGTTGTCGCTCAACAGGCCAGGCAGGGCCTCGATCACTGCATCGGTGTGCAGGTCAGCATTGTTCGCCTCCACCGCATCCCTGGGCACCCGCAGCTCCGCGCGGGAGAAGTCAAACGGGCTGGGCACTATCTCGTAGCTGGCGTTGTCCGGGGTACCGGCACGCATCTTGAGACGATCAAAGCGGCCCAGTGCAGTGAGGGTGGCCGAGGTCAGCACCGCGCCGTAGCAGCGTCGCCACAAACTGTACTCAAGGGTCTTGCCTGCCAGAATCGGCGAGCTGCACACCTCGAAATCAAAGGAACCACCCCAGTCCACCAGGGTGACCCAGCGCGCTTGCGGCACCGAGCCCTGATCCTCACGCGAGTAGTTGGCCCAGAGCTCCAGGTTGGCCTCTGCGCGACCGTGCCAGCTGCCCAGCACCGGATACCAGCGCTCCAGGTCCACAATGGGTACCGGGCTGTGGGCGTCTTCCATCATGCGCTGTGCCACCTGCACCATTTTGCCCAGCAGCGCTTCCATTTCGTCGAAATCCTCCCGCAGCTGGTCGGCCAGCTGCATCAGGGATTCAGGCACCACACCGCCCTCAAAGCGGTGACGGGCACTGCGCCCGGGGCCCCCGCCAGCGCCGCCACGACGGTCCTCGTCGAACTCACACAGGTCTTCCAGCAAGGGCCAGGCCATTTCCAGCTTCTGCTTGGCGGCGGTAAACAGTGCCGGTAGCTCTTCCCCTGCCCGATCCAGCTCGGCGCCATCGCCTATCTCACCCAGCAACTGGCTGAGGTTTTTATTCGCTTGATCCAGCCAGCCGGTAGTGGCACCGACGCGGCTGTGGTGGGCGAAGTGATTCAGGGCTTTATCCGGCAGGTGGTGGGCCTCGTCGAGTACATAGATGGACTCTTCCGGTGACGGCAGGATCGCACCGCCGCCCAGGGCGAGATCGGCCAGCAACAGATCGTGGTTGGCAACGATTACCCGGCTTTTACCCAGACTCTCGCGGGCGCGGAAGAAGCTACAGGTGCCCACGTGAGGGCAGCGGCGACCGCTGCACTGGCGGTGGTCAGTGGTGACCCGGCTCCAGTCTTCGCCTTCGATGGTGTCTTTCCAGTTGTCCCGATCCCCATCCCAGCTGCCGGTGGCAAGCTGGTCCGCCATTTCCCGGTACAGTTTGATACCGACGTCGTCCACCTGAGGCTTTTCGTCCTCGTACAGGGCCATGGAGGCACCGACGCCACTGGAGGTGAGCTCAGTCAGCAGCTGGTCCAGCTTGGACAGGCACATATAGCGCCCGCGTCCCTTGGCGAGGGAGACTTCGAACTTGAGCCCCGAGTGGCGAATCAGTTCCGGCAGGTCTTTGTTGATGATCTGTTCCTGCAGGGCCACCGTGGCGGTGGAGACGACGAGGGTTTTGTCGTGGGCAATGGCCATGGGAATTGCGGCGAGCAGGTAGGAGACGGTTTTACCGGTACCGGTACCCGCTTCGACCACGCAGATATGCTGGCCGTCGGTCTTGCCATGGTCCCGCTCGCCGGCGCCGTTGCGCTCGATTCCGCCGAGGGCACGGGCGATGGCGGCAATCATCAGTTTCTGGCCATAGCGCGCCTTGAGCTCGCGGCCGTTGAGGAACTGACGGTAGGCGTTCTGGATGGATTCTTTGTCTTTTTCGCTGAGCACTGGGGACCGGCTGGATTCGTGTTGAGGGTTAAATCAGCCGGCCATTATCCACGCATGTTCAGGGTTTAGCCAACTCGGATTGTTCGCCCGCCTTTGGCCGCTTCCAGCCTGGGCAAGCGTGGCGGCGAGGCACTGGGTATTCATTCTCGGAACCGCTGTAAATACATCCCTGTA
>NZ_LZDE01000259.1 GCF_002009015.1 Microbulbifer mangrovi
ACAACTGGCGTGATGATTTCCTGCTGGCAACCCGCCAGTCACAGATCGGTGGACAGCCGGTATTCAATGAGGCCTATGGTCAGTGGGACTTGAACGCGAGTTACGATGTGACCGAGGATGTGTCAGTATTTGTTGAAGGCCTTAACCTCACCGAAGAAACCATCCGTCGCCACGGGCGCTTCTCCAACCAGTTGGTAAGCGCCCAGCAGTACGGTGCACGTTATAACATTGGTGTTCGCGCTCGCTTCTAATTCGGGGCAGAGTTGCCAAGTAGTGCCAGGGAAGGCTGCCACATTTGTGGCAGCCTTCTTTGTTTGCGTAACCTTAAAAATATAAGAAGAGGTCCGATATGTCTGATCCAATAAGATCTGTCGTGATTCTTGGTGGTGGCACTGCGGGGTGGATTACCGCCGGTACCCTGGCTGCACGCTTCAAAAAAGACCACGCGCAACCGGTCTCTGTGACACTGGTCGAATCTCCCAGTGTCCCTACCATCGGCGTTGGTGAAGGCACTTGGCCTACCATGCGGAGTACCCTGAAGAAGATGGGAGTCAGGGAATCTGACTTCATCCGTGAGTGTAATGTCGGCTTTAAACAGGGTGCCAAGTTTGCGCGCTGGACCACGGGTGCTGAAGACGATTTTTACTACCATCCGCTGGTGCTGCCAGAGGGGTTCCAATCTCATAATCTCGCCTCACATTGGCTTGCTGGTGACAGACAGAGCTCCTTTTCCAGTGCGGTATGTCCTCAGGAATCTCTGTGTGAGCATAACCTTGCTCCCAAGCTGATAGGTACGCCGGAATATTCCGCGGTAGCCAACTATGCCTACCATCTGGATGCGGGTAAGTTTTCCGGTTTCCTGCAAAGGCACTGTACCGAATACCTGGGAGTGCACCATATTCTCGCGGAGGTTACCGGTATTGTTGAGTCAGAAAATGGAGATATCGCTAAGCTGCAAACCGATACCGCGGGCGATATCACTGGCGACCTGTATATCGATTGCAGTGGCTTCCGATCGCGTATCTTGGGCGATCATTATCAGATACCTTTCCGATCCTGTAAGGACGTCCTTTTTATAGACTCAGCACTGGCAGTACAGGTGCCATATGCCAGTGAAGATAGCCCCATTGCCACACATACCATATCTACCGCACAGACGGCTGGTTGGGTGTGGGATATTGGCTTGCAGAACCGTCGTGGGGTAGGGCACGTATTTTCTTCTGCACACACCGATGAAAGTCGCGCTTTCCGTGAACTTGCTGCTTATCTGAAGCTTGGTGAGTCCGAACTCGATAAGCTCGGGGTACGCAAGATCCCTATTGAGCCAGGACATCGAGAAAAGTTCTGGCACCGTAACTGCGTGGCTATTGGCTTGTCCGCAGGTTTTCTTGAGCCACTAGAAGCCTCTGCGCTGGTACTCGTGGAAATCTCCGCGAACATGATTGCGGAGCAGTTTCCCGCAAGTCGTGCGGCGATGGAGGTGATAGCGCGCCGTTTCAACGAGACTTTTCGCTACCGTTGGGATCGAATTATCGACTTCCTCAAGCTACATTATGTTCTGACCAAACGTACCGATAGCGAGTTCTGGGTCGATAACTGTGACCCCGCTACCGTTCCCGAAAGTCTTCAGGAACTACTGACATTGTGGCGATACCAGCCTCCATGGCACGAAGACTTTGATCGAGCGGTGGAAGTTTTCCCTGCTGCCAGTTATCAATATATCCTGTACGGTATGGGGTTTGATACAAACGCGAGTGCATTCGGTTTGTCCACGTCGCATCGCGGACAGGCACAGCAGCTGTTGCAGCAAAAGCAGGACGCCACACAGCAGATGCTGGCCGGCCTCGAGAAACACCGGGATTTGATCAACAAGATTTGCCAGTACGGTCTACAGAGAATTTGAGCGAGAGAAATGTATGAGTAACACGGTCGCTTTGAATAACGAAAGTCATCGCAATTTAAAAGTCATTACCCGGCGCGGCGCAGAGTATGGTGAAGCGACGCACCTTGTACCGGTCGTTGCTAATGAACTGCGTAATTTGGTACTCGAATATCCGGTATGTATTACCAAGGACCCTAACACCGGGCAGTTTTCCCTGTGCGCTTTGCTTGGCTTTGAGCCGGGGGAGAACCTTTATCTGCAGGAGGATAACTGGGACGCCCAGTATATTCCCATGCATATTCGCCGGCAGCCGTTTATGGTGGGATACCGCAACCCGGAGGCTGCTGTCGGTGAAGACAGAGGTGCGGTTATCACACTGGATCTGGATAGCAAGCGTGTGACGGAAGCGGATGCTGGAGGCGAGCGCCTGTTCGACGATCAAGGCAATAACACGCCGTTTATGCAGCAGGTGAGTGAACTGCTTGGGCAGTTAATGGCTGGTATGGAGTCCACTACCGCATTTCTCACCGTTCTGTCTGACAGCGACCTGATTGAGCCGGCACATATCAATGTGCAGTTTGCCAGTGGTGAGCAGAAACGCTACGAGGGGCTGTATACCGTGAATGAGGATAAGTTGCAGAAGCTAGATGCGGACAAGCTGGTGAATATGCATCAGCATGGGTATCTACAGGCTGCCTACTGGCTGGGTGCCTCCATGGGGCAGGTACGAAAGCTGATTCAGAGGAAGAATCAGAAGTAATAAAAAGCGCGGCCCTGGCCGCGCTTTCTATTGAATCAGCTAGGTTGCAGTGATTCGATGGGGTGCAGCTGAGGCCAGCCCGTAAACTGCCGGTCGCTATTCGGATCGGCATCCCAGGGCCAGCATTCCAGGCGGTAATGCCCTTCCGCATGATCCACCACGGCAATACCGTAGCCCTCGCTTTTCAGGTTGCGATCGGAAACAAACTTGCCCCAGCTGGTATTGTCATCACTGAAGTCTGCATGGGTGATTTTGGGATTGGCCGTGGCCAGAACCCGCATATTATTACCGAAGGGGTCGGTAAAATTGCCGGTATTGGGATCGTCTCCATATTGATGTTCCAGTTGGCCGAACCCCTCAAACCAGCGTTGCCAGAAAGCGGCCGAGGCCGGTCCCGAGAAAAACAGTGCTCCGCTGGCTTGCTCCTGATCCACCGGGAAGTCACCGCTATATTGGCGCGCCACAAGTCCCAGGTGCTGGTCGCCTGCGAGCACCAGTGCTTTGGCATCCTCTACCAATTTCACTGCTCGGGTACGACCGTCAGGCGGATAACAATTGGCGTCGTAGTCGATCAGGCCATTACCTTCCTCGTCGGTTTGCGGCGAGCCCCAGATGGAGGCGGTAAGGCAAATCTTCGGTAACCCCGGGTCCATCTCTGCCCAGTCCCGCAGGAACTGCTCCTGCCGGCGTCCCAGCAGTTCTCCTTTCACCGTCAACCGGTTTGCCTCGTAATCTGGTGCTGACTTGAATTTGCGGTCCTCTACCATCGCAAAGCTGGTGCCGCCGTATACGAAATGCGCATAGGTGACGGGTATACCGTGCTGGATGGGTGTGGGGTCGTATGCATCGGGCGTATGGCTACTCTGGATGCGGTACACCATCTTCACCAGGTCGATGTCGTGCTTGAAGCCTCCATCCTCCTCACGGGGACCTCCGGTTGCATCACCTTTGTTGCCCCAAAGGTTACCCTGGAGAACATCGTGGTCATCCACGAGCACGATAGCTGGACGGTTGCGTACAGAGTCACGAAAAGTCCAGTACCACAGGTACCAACGATACAGAGTATCCAGCTTGGCCTGTGGGGTATCCCGCCCATAACGGGTAGGGAAGGTTTCGTAGTACTGGTCACCGGCAAATACGTACAGGTCCGGCTGATGGCTGTCACAGTGCGTGACCAGTTTCTTATGCGGGAAGAAAATGTTGTCTTCCGTATAGCGGCCGAGAACGCGCTCTTCCGGGATATGGTTTTTGAATTCCGTTTCATCCAGGCTTTTCGCGGTGGGAATGATGCAGGAGTAGAGAGCGATCTTTAGCGGGGACCGACTACCCGGGTCTCGGCGGATAGTGCCTTCATATAGTGATTGCCCGGTTCCCGGGTCTACGATCCGGTACTGGTGATCCCTCTGCGCATCCCAGCCGACGATGCGAAACGCCGCTACATAACCATCTCCAATGGGAGCGTCTGCACCGGTTACCCAGGTTTTGTCGCTTTCACTGCGATACTCCAGGCGTGCGGCAGGAAGCGCTGTGGTGTCGATCGGCATAAACTGGGCAGACAGCTTCAGGGTGGGCTCTTCGGGTGCGCAGTTCAGGCTGTGCATGCAGCCCATCACCTGTCCCAGTCCGTGTTCCGGATGAATGTCGATTTTCTCCCCGCCACTTTCCACCGCAGAGAACCACCAGCGCGCGCCATCTTCATCGCGATTTGGCGAAGAAACCAGCGAGATGCCACCTTGCAGAGTTTCGGCTGGTACGTCGTTATAGACCGCAAAGCCAAACTCCTTTCCGCTGTTTATGTCACTGGCGATCAGGCGTACATCAAAGCGCCCTTTGTCGATCGGGTCGATATGGCAGTCCAGTTGTATTTCTCTGTCACCAATCTGATCAATACCTACGCTGCCTTCACGCTCGATCTTGGTGAAAGCGAGTGTATTCTCTGGGCTGGAAAAGTCCCTGAAGCTCAGTTCGCCCTCGGTGTTCAGCAGTGCCATAAACCCGCCATTTTGGCCACTGGAGCGCTGTGCGAGTGCCGCGCCGCGGTACTCGAGCTTTCCTGCGCCGACACCCAGCAGGAATCCACAGAAACCTGTGCTACCGGGAGTGAGGAGCCCCACGCGTGCGCGGATACGCGCTGGTTTATGCACGTTATTGAGTGTCCGTGTGAGCAGCGCTGCGGTACGCACTTCAAAACTCTTACCACCCTGCAAGCACTCAAGACGTCCTTGGTTGCTCTGCCAGTCCTGGAGCCGGTTACCCCAGAAGGCGGAACCCAGCCAGTGCTGTGGCTTGCCCTCAGAAATTGCCTCAACCGGTGTGGTATCCACGAGCTTGGGGCGAGCGGCGGCCATCGCCGATGCGAGGGAGGGACTGAGTGCCCCACCCAGTAGTCCTGCTGCGCCCGTACCGGCTTTCAGAAAGTTGCGTCTTTTCATTATTTTTACCTGCTGTATTGCAAATTCATCATCGACTGTATTGGGAGCCCAACATCGGCGGGGCAGTATTATTCCTCTAGTAGGGCCGCAAATCGCTCTTTCTCGACTAGTGCCCCCCGGTGCTGGATCACCACACCCGCCACTTTCGCGGCTCTGGCGATTGCATCGCGGGGCGACAAGCCCCCACTGCGGAATGCGAGATAGCTACCATTGAACGAATCACCGGCGGCAGTCGTGTCGACTACTCGCTCGATTGGTGAGATGGGCTCGAGAAACCGCTCCTCTGGGCCACGGTAATAGACGCCGTTGGGACCATCTTTGATAACCAGCTCTTCAATATCGAACTGCGTAAGTAGGTCGCAAGCTGCGGTAAAGTCCTTGACGCCGTAAAGTGCCGCCAGGTCCTCAATTCCGGGGAGGGTCAGGTGTGCGCTCGCGAACGCTCGCGCATATTCGGCACGGGTGTGGTCTGGAGAAGGCCATAGTTTGGGGCGATAGTTGGGGTCAAATATTATCCGTGTACCGTGATCACGCAGGTCGGAGACAAGCTCCCAGAATGCCGGTCGCGTTTCTGGAGTCAGCACGGCCAGTGAAATGCCGGTAAAAAAGAGCATGTCTGGACGAGGCGCCAAGCCACAGGGCGAATAGGCTCCATCGCAGGCCGATTGCGTGCCCTCTCGAAACAGCAGCATGACTTCCCGGGCGGCGGACTCGGATCGCCAGTAACTGAAGCTGCGCTCGCCGTTCTTGTCAGTTGTTACCGAATACAGACCCAGTTGCCGGGAGGGATGACGAAACACAAGGGATGTGTCGATCTGCTCCTCTTCGAGAGCCTTTATAAGCCCCTCGCTGGCGCTATCGTGCCCCACCGCTGTCATCAGCCTGACTCTGTCAGCTTGACTGGCTAGTCTCTTGAAGTACACGGCCACACTGTGGACGTCTCCTGCGAATGACTGGCGAAACAGTCCCGGTTCCTGCTGGCTCAGCTCTACCATGCTTTCGCCGAGAATCACCAGATCTGTCATGTCGGTCACCTTTCCATATTGTCCATTGTGGGGGATATGCGAGAATGCTGTCACAAAAATCAGCTAAGACAGTTGGTGCTGCTTTGTCTTAGGTGCTCCACGGGAAGATAAAGTCCCGCCTTTACTACCCGTTGGTGACCTTGTAAATTGTCAACAACCGGTCGTGAGACATTCTGCGGCCCACGTAGAAATTCATTAAAAAACAATAGATTGCGAGATCGCGGCTAAGACATCTACTGGTCGTGCGGCCGCTGCCCCATTCAGGTTCATTAAACAACGGATTCATTTTGTTAACAATCAACAGTTGACATAATTTCCCGGGTTGAAGGATCATTGACCTATCGATGGAAGAACCCCCAATAAATCAACAATCGGGATTCCTTCGAGTCTAGGGGCGGCGCCACTAGCGGTATCAGTGAATGCCGAATTGATAATAAAAATGCGATCCGATGGAGAGAGTGAGCATGTCTACGTCCACTGTACGTAATCGCTTCCGTATGTCTGCACTGTCAGTTGCCGTGCTGTCCGTTTGTAGCGGCCACGCAATGGCACAGGAAGAAGAAAAGCAAGACGAGAGCCAATACCAGGCGCTTGAAGAAATTCAGGTGACCGGTATTCGCGCCAGTATTGAAAAATCCATTGATGACAAACGCTACAGCGGCAACATCAAGGACACCATTAACGCCGAAGACATCGGCAAGACCACTGACCAGAACATCGCTGAGGCCCTGTCCCGCGTGACCGGTGTCTCCATGCAGACTGCCGACGGTGAAGGCACCACCATTACCGTGCGCGGCGCCAACGCACAGCAGAACAATATCAGCCTGAATGGTGTGCAGCTGGGTTCTACCGGATTCAGTCAGGCGGTAGATTTGTCTGCTTACTCGGCAGATATTCTTTCCAAGATCGAGGTAGTGAAAACCCCAAGTGCGGATCACGATGAGGGTTCACTGGGTGCGAACATCAACCTGGTGTCTGCTAAGCCGTTAGAAGTCACCGAAGGCCTGAATATCAATGGGCAGGGACGCTACAACGACCTCTCTGACAAGGAAGATTACAAGGCTTCTGCAACTTATACCGGTAAATTCTTTGACGACACTTTCGGTGTCATCGTTACCGCATTTGATGAGACCAATTCTGTTCGTAAAGATCAGTTCTCTCAGGATCAGTGGGTGTCGCGCACATCTTCGCGGGCTACAGATCAAAACGGTAACGTTGTTAATGATGTTTCCGGTCTGGTTCCGTATAACACTCGTATGCAACTGCATGAGAATGATCGCGATCGCCAGGGCGTCAACTTGGGCCTTCAGTGGCAAGCTACGGATGATACAGAAGTCAATGCAAACCTGAGCTGGAACAAACAGGATGTTGACTCCACCATGCACGAAGCTAAGGCACGTGCGGGCGACCTGTATACCTACCAAAATATGGTCGAGGGTGAAGACTATCTCTGGCTCGGGCAGCCGGCAACATGGACCGACCCACAGGAAGACTGGCATACCTACAATTCAGATACCCGTACGTTTACCAAGTATCTGAACCGTAACTCCGGCGGCGACCTTACTCAGCAGACCAACAAGTTCTCGAATGAAAACAAGATTGCATCTTTGGATGTGAGTCACGCATTTACCGATACGGTAACGGTAAACGCGGGATTGAATTACTCCAAGGCTGAGCAGATTCCAGAACAATCCCTTTATGTCAACTTGCAGAACTATCGCCGAGTGAATGCCTGGCTTGTTCGACAGGCAACGCCAGATGAGATCGAGCCCGTAGGTTACGATTGCAGCTCCGGCAAATGTAACCTCGTCGCAGGTACAGGCTTGGTGGACTACGGTACGGTACTACATCCGGAACAGGGGGCCTTGTGGGATAACCTGGGTACCACCATGTTTAACCCGGATGACCTGAGCGCCCAGCACCTCGCCTTCTTGGCCCGTACTGTTCGCGCAGTCGACGACACTCAGCAGGCAGCCTACTTCGATGTAGACTGGGATGTGGATTTTGCCGGTGTACATACCCTCGAGTTTGGCGCCAAGGCCACGCGTCGTGAAAAGTATGTGGATAATCAGTCCGGAACCTTTAATTCCATCGGAGAAGGGGTAACGGTAATTGATCCGGAAACCGGGCGTCCTTTCACAATCGTTGAAGGGATTACCGATATTGATGGATCCTTTATCGCGGACGGCAGCTTCCCTGTCGATGATTTCATGCAATCACTCGGCTATGCCGACAGTAATGTGACCGATGGCTGGACTACTGTCTCCGCAGAAAAGGCATTCGAAGTCGCATTGAATAATCCAAATGCCGAATTCGTTCCGGACGACACCGAGACGCGTTCCGCTGATTTGGATACCCAGGCGATCTACGTCAAGGCAGATTTTTCGTTCCTGGATGAGAAACTGTCCGGTGATGTAGGTTTGCGCTACGTAAACACCACCGTTGATACCACAGGCTATTCCGGTGTGAATTTCCACAGTAGCACCGGTAACCTGGGCAAGGTACTGGATGTGTTTACGCTGCAAGAGCTGCGCAATTCCTCCAACCCTGCATGTGCTCCGATCCTGGATTACGATCCAGTGTTGGTTCCGGATGATCCCGCAACTCCGGACTTCAATGAAAGTAACTACGGCGACCCAGACAGCCAAAATGAGCTGCGTTGGTCTCGCGTGGACGGTTTGGGCTGGGATACCAAGGGCACGCTGGACAAGTCGGATGATACCCCGATTGCAAGTCAGGGTGCTTGTTACGATATGGCGGCAACGCAGGGAAATATGAATGAATGGCTCCTGTGGCGTTATTCCGACGTGTCGACCGAATCCAACTACATCTATGGTGAGCGAGACGCAAATGGCAACCCCGTAACGGTGGAAGACCGCAGTCGGCGCTCGTTTGCAGTAGAAGGTGATCATGAGTACAACGTATTGCTGCCGAGCCTGAACCTGAACTACCTGATCAATGATGAAATGATCGGCCGACTGGCAGTATCCAAGACCATGTCCCGTCCGCAGATCGATTCCTTGCGCCCTGGTTTCAAGGTGCGTGAGACGGTATGGACGGATGAAAACGGTACCGGCAACTCGATTACTTTGTTCAACACCAAGCTGGATCCGTTGGAGTCCAAGAACCTTGATCTCGCGTTTGAATGGTATTTCTCTGAAAACGCCATGGTTGCAGCAGGTTTGTTCTACAAGGACATGACCAACTTCGAAGAGTCTCAGACCATCGTTACCTATATGGATGATCTGCGAGGTCTCGGTTTGGATGAGGGCGAGGGGCCCTACAACACTGAGGACCTGATTAAACGTGCAGACAGCCTCGAAGGTTGTATGCCACGACGCATCGAGGGTACTCAGGAGTATACGGAAGACTGGCTGTTCTCCGATGACCTGGCAGACTTGTGTGCCAAGTTCCAGACCACCACCATTACCAATGGTAAGGGTGCCAGCATCAAAGGTGCCGAATTCCAGTACACCCAGTCCTATGACATGCTGCCTGGTGTGTTTGCTGGCCTGGGCACTTCGTTGAACTACACCTATCAGGATAGTGCTTACGATCAGGAAGTCTCTGCGGTTGATCCAAGTGTGGTGCTGCCTGAGTTGCCGGTTGCTTTTACCCCTGAGCATAGTTACAACGCCACCGTATTCTGGGAAATGAATGGCCATCAGTTGCGCCTGGCCTATCAGGGCACTTCCGATCAGCTGGCCCGGCGCGTCTGGGATAACGGTTCGCTGTGGCAGGAAGGGCGCGGTACCCTGGACTTCTCCGCGGCTTACCAGCTGACAGACAATATCTCGCTGTCTTTCAATGCGGTGAACCTCACCGACGAAAAGGTGCGCAACTACTACACCAGCCGCTTTATTCAGCTGCCGGATGAAAATGGCAACCTGGTTGCCTTTGATGAAGGTAATCCGCTGGAAGGTGGCTACAAAGGGCGTACCGCCTCAGAATACAAAACGGGTACTTTTTACCGGTTCGGTATTCAGGCGCGCTTCTAATCTTTCTCAACGTTGTTGATTTGTCATCTAGATTTGCCGCGCCTGGAAACAGGCGCGGCTTTTTTTATGAAAAAGAAAAAACTCATTATCGTGGGTGGCGGCACCGCAGGGTGGATGGCCGCTCTCATGTTGCAAAAATACGTTAGCGATTGCTGGGACATTGCGCTGATCGAGTCGAGCAAGCGGGGAGTTATCGGGGTGGGTGAAGGCTCCACTCCGGCCCTGAAACAGTTTTTTGACGAGGTTGGCATCCCGGAAGAATCGTGGATGCCCGCCTGCGGCGCGACGTATAAAACGGGCATCACATTTGACAGCTGGGCTGGAAAGACTGGCTTTGACAGTTATTTTCACCCGTTTTACAGTCATTTTGACCGCGATCATGTGAAAGCACTGGTGCATAACTCGCTTCTGCGTCGTGCAGGAAAAGACGCACATGCCCATCCGGATGTTTTTTCCTATAACCACTATTTGGCCAAGAAAAAGCTGTGTCCGGTCCCCCCTTATCATTTTCCTTTTGAGATTCAGTATGGCTATCACTTTGATGCAGGTCTCCTGGCGCAGTTTTTAAAGAAAACTGCCGTAGAGCGTGGCGTGAACCACACTGATAGACTGATTAGCGATGTTCAGCTGGGTGCCGATGGTCAAATCGCAGCGGTGATCGATGAGCATGGGGAGCACTACTGCGCGGACTGGTTTATTGACTGCTCCGGGTTTGCAGCGCTCTTGATCGGTGGTGCGCTGGGTGTTCCCTTTAAAAGCTACGCAGACTCTTTGTGGAACGACAGTGCAGTAACACTTGCAATGCCCGCCGAGGATGAGCCTGCCTGTGAGACTGTTTCCACCGCACTAAAGCATGGCTGGGCGTGGCGCATTCCCCTGCAGAGCCGGGTGGGATATGGCTATGTGTATAGTAGCCGGTACACGTCAAGGGAAGATGCAGAAGCCGAACTGCGAGCACACGCTGCTGCTGGTGCGGGGACGGAAGTTCGCCATCTTTCCATGCGTGTAGGTCGGCGTGAATATCACTGGGTGAAAAACTGTGTGGCAGTGGGCCTCTCCCAGGGATTCATAGAACCATTGGAAGCTACCTCCCTGGCGTTGACGCAACAGACGATAAGCCGATTTATCCATGCGTTCAAGGACGGCAATACGACTCAGGATTTTGTGGATATCTTCAACCGCGCCGTTAACAAGAGCTATGACGACGTCCGGGATTATATTTCCGTCCACTTCCTAACGAACAGCCGCACAGATTCGCCGTACTGGGTTGATAATCGTGAGCGCCCGGGGCCGGTGAGCAAAGAGGTGAAAGCGGTGTTCAGTTGCTGGTTCGACAGTGGTGACCTTCCGGGGTTACTAAAGCACCTGAAAATTGACGGTGCTTATAGCAATCACTCTTGGCACTACATTCTTTGCGGTATGGGTGTTTTCCCTGATGCAGCGGACCTTAGCCCTGTGACCGAAGAAGATAGGGGAAAAGTTGACCTTGAGCGCATATGTGACTTCTTCAATCGATGTGCCATCAATCATGAAAGTCATAAAGATGCACTAGAAAAACTGGTGAATGGATCTGCTAGCGGTAATTAAAAGATTGCCGTTGTGGATCCCGATTTGGCGTAAAAAAATATTGGAGTGGTCTTGTGGATAGGAGACGTTTTCTTTGGGAAATGGCGATTTTTTTAGGTTGCAGTACGTTGTCACTGGATCTGAAGGCCGTGGACGCCGCGCTGACTTTTAAGGGGGCAGTCAGCTCCGGTTCAGGGCTTCACATAGCGCTGATATCTCGGATATCGGATATTGTCATCCCTGAGACAGATACTCCCTCTGCCAGCCAGGCGGGAGTTCCCGGCTATATCAACTTCTACTTGAGTGAGTTTCTACCCAGGGATAAGGCGAGCGAATTCTTAGGCGGGTTGTCGGAGGCGTTCGCGCAGGGTGAGTTCCTGTCACTTGACGCGGCGCAACAGGTGAATATCGTGCAGGCCCTCGATGATGCACTAAATACAGAAGCCGAAAACCCGACGTATAAAAAGCTCAAGGAGCTGATCGTTATCGGCTACTACACTTCCCGAGTAGGTGCGACACAGGCTCTGCGCTACGACCCGATTCCCGGTCCCTACAAAGAAATGAAACTTGCGGAAGTCGGCCGTACCTGGCTGTAAGAAACTGGATGCGGATTGAAAATGAATAATAAAGAATTTGATGTGATTGTTGTGGGCTCCGGCATGAGTGGAGGTTATGCCGCGAAGGAGTTTTGCGAAAAGGGGTATAAAACTCTGGTTCTGGATCGGGGCGGGATGGTCAAGCACGGCCAATACAAGACTGAAGGTAAGGCGCCCTGGCAGATGCCGCTCCGGGGCGATGTTCCAGAAGAATTCAAGGCCGAACAACATATCCAGAAAGAGGTGTATATCTACAATGATTACACCCGACACCACCTTATTAACGATAAAGATCATCCCTACGAGCAGAAGAAGCCCTTTATCTGGTATCGCAGTGCCACCGTCGGTGGTAAATCACTGATCTGGGGTAGGCAAAGCTATCGCTGGAACAAGCTGGACTTTGAGTCTAATAAACGGGATGGCAACGGTATCGACTGGCCTGTGCGGTATGAGGATATCGCGCCGTGGTACGACCGAGTGGAGCCGTTTGTCGGCATTTCCGGCAGTTATGAAGGGCTGGATGTACTTCCGGATGGCAAGTTTCTTCCAGCACTGCCACTCAATGTGGTAGAGCGGGATATGAAAAAGAAAATCGAGCAGACCTTTCCTGATCGTCACTTTATACCCGCGCGGGTAGCGCATCTTACGCAGCCACAAAAACAACATCTGGAGTTGGGGAGAGTACAGTGCCAGGCGCGCAGTGAGTGCCCACGGGGCTGTTCGTTCGGTGCCTACTATTCATCCAACTCCGCGGCACTGCCGGCGGCAGAACGCACCGGCAATCTGACGCTGGTGGCAGATGCCCAGGTGCAGGAAGTGCTCTACGACAAGGCCAGCGGCCGGGCCACCGGAGTGGCCTATGTGGATGTGCGCAGTGGCGAACGAAAACAAGTTTTTGCAAAGACCGTTTTCATGTGCGCCTCCACACTCGCCTCCGTACAGATTCTGCTGAACTCCAAGTCAGAATCCTTTCCTGACGGCATTGGTAACCGGTTTGACGTGCTCGGCCGCTATATCATGGATCACTGTGGTGGTGGTGGTGCCTCCGGGTTGGTTCCGGGGTATCTTGAGGATTACTACAAGGGTCGTCGCCCCGGTGGAGTGTATATTCCTCGGTTCCGTAATATCGGTAAAAAATACGGTAAGTTCGAGCGCGGTTATGGCTTCCAGTGTGGCGCAAGCCGTGCGGGATGGCACTGGGCCAAGTCCGGCAAGGGCATTGGTAAAGCGTTCAAGGAGAAGGTGAGCCAGCCGGGCAACTGGTACTTCACTATGTGGGGCTTTGGCGAGAGCCTCCCCAGGTATGAAAATCGTGTGTACCTGCATCCGACCAAGAAAGACAAATGGGGTATGCCATTGCTGGTGACCGATGTTGCTTATGGCGAAAATGAAAGTGCAATGGTCAAGGATATGAGTGAGACGGCGGCAGAAATGTTGGAAGCAGCGGGGCTCAAGAACATCCGTCCTTTCGAGGGCGAGGCGCCACCGGGAGGGGCCATCCATGAAATGGGCGGTGCCTGTATAGGGCGTGAAGTAGAAACATCGTATCTGAACAAATGGAACCAGTGCCACGATGTGAAGAACCTGTTTGTCACCGACGGTGCTGCCTTCTCGTCTGTGTCCTGTGTGAATCCGTCGATCACCTTTATGGCGTTTACAGCACGCGCTGTCGACTATGCGGATCAGCAGATGAAGCAGGGACTTATCTAAGGAGGCTGCATGATACGTAGAAGGCGTTTAATCAAAACGGTGTTCTCTCTGTTAGCGTTGATGACAGTGGCAGGGCCAGTATCCGCTAGTCAGTTTAAGGCGCTTCTCTTTACCAAGACCGCAGGCTGGCAGCACGACAGTATTCCGGCAGGCGTGTCGGCCGTAAACGCACTGTCGAAACTACACAACTTTGATGTTGTGCATTCAAACACGGCAGACGTATTTGATGAGTCCAGTCTAAGCCAATTCGATGTGGTCATTTTTCTATTGACCACCGGTGACGTGCTGAATGAGCAACAGCAGGATGCATTCCAGAAGTTCATCCGGCAAGGTAAGGGTTACGTGGGGGTTCACTCCGCTGCCGATACCGAACACGACTGGTCCTGGTATCGCGGGCTGGTTGGCAGGACGTTTGTCATCCATCCCGAGATTCAGTCTGCGAAGGTCGATTTGCTCGAGAAAGGATTCCCCGGCACCGAGTATATGCCGTCGCGATTTTTATGGACGGAGGAGTATTACGGGTACAGCGCTGAGCACAGTGATCGCCTTAACTATATCCTATCGGTGGATGAAACAACCTATAACGCGGAAGCGGACTGGGGCGAGGTAAAGTCTAGTGGCATGGGCGTATTCCATCCGCTGGCCTGGTATCAGCACTACGATGGCGGTCGAGCCTTTTATACGGGGCTTGGCCATATTGCGGCCTCTTACCGTGATGATATGTTTAAGTCACATCTATACGGAGGTATATACTGGGCAGCTACGGGCAAGGGCGTGGTTACCGAGTAACCTACATTGGAATGCTCGGTTCGCCGGGCTAGTCTTCCGAAGTGTTCTCTCATAAAAAACCCCGCCCTGTTCTCAGGGCGGGGTTTTTCTTTTAGGTGCTTTTCAAGAGTTAGACTGCTTAATTGCGCACCGGTGTACTGCTGTACTCCTTGACCACCAGATTGGCTACAGTCAACTCGCCATTGTGGTGGAAGTCCACAGATATGGTGTTGTTGGTTTGTAGCTTGTCCACTGGTACTGGAATCTCCAGCGTAGTGAATACACGCTCCGCACTGTTCTTTCTACGCCCGCGCCAGTCAATCGGCGTTGCTACCACTTCGCCATTGACGGTAAGACTGTCTATGGAAAGATTTCCTGCTGGTACATCGTCCTCTCCCGGGAATAGAGAGACCGTAAGGCGCAACTGCGCTTCCGCGTATCCAGCCGGTACAGTCACATTATTGATATGCAAAGTTCTTGGCCCTCCGGTAATCGAGACCCGGTGAGGCAGGCTTCCGCCGCTGACACTTTCACCAAAGAACTTGCGCTCGTCCATCGTCTCGTTGACCGCAATATTGTTGGTCATTGTGTAGCGCAAGACGACCGTGGCATTTGCTTCCAGGGTCAGAGAGCTCGGCATGCCGTTTTTATGCTGACGATCCAGTTCAACCTCTGTGTCGTGCGGGTAGTGCAGCTTTCGCATTTCCACATTCTGTAGCTGGGCATTGTTCATACCTGCCACATTCAGGTTAATGGTTGTATCGATGGTCTCCAGATTATTGATCACCACGAACAGGTCGGTGCCATCTACGTAGGACTGAACCTGTACGTCAGGGTCGCTGGATACGGTATCTACGCGAGTGCCATCCACATCCGCCCACAGCTCGAAGAACCGGATATAGGAAGACCACTGCCAGTTACCCTGATTGAGTTGAGGCTCAATCAGCATTGCATAGTGGTAGCGGGTGGTACAGTCGCGGACCTCTTTGTAACCGCAGCCACCAGGGAGGTAGCCCCAGAGGGGTTTCGCGGGAGTAAACGGCATTGATTTGATGACGTAGTCTGGTCGATCCAGTATCTGGAGCAGCATGCCATTGAATGACTTCAGGTTTTCAATATCGTACCGTTCCTGGTGGGGCTGGTTGGTCCAGGCGCCCTGAACAGAGCCATACTCCGATAACACGATGGGTTTTCGATTGGCAAAGCCATTCTTGTGCACGTCATACCACTCCATCATGTCGAGCATCGCCGGCAGGTGTCCATTTCGGCGCAATGTCGCTTT
Organism: Microbulbifer mangrovi; assembly: GCF_002009015.1. Lineage (GTDB taxonomy): Bacteria > Pseudomonadota > Gammaproteobacteria > Pseudomonadales > Cellvibrionaceae > Microbulbifer > Microbulbifer mangrovi. The sequence continues at coordinate 16,020 of NZ_LZDE01000259.1, forward strand.
GGTATCGTCAGTCGCTCCCGGCCAGTCATAGGCGTGGACGGCATAGAAGTCCATGTTGTGGCCTGCTGCGTCCATGAAACCGCGCCACATTACATCCCATTGGTACCAGTTTTCATTGCGTGTATCGTCGACGGTTGTGGTCAGTGCATTCTGGAAGAAGGCTTCCGCTTCCGCCTCGACAACTGGGTCTTCGGAGCTGATCCACTGGTCGTAGTGGTTGTCAGAAACTCGCGATAGTCCGTCGCGTTTGTAGAAGTCATGCAGACCCCAGGTCATGCCGCCAATCACCGGGGCTTCGTTGCCGAGTTTTGAGCGGATCGCCTGTGCTACCAGATTGTGGTACTCCCACAATGCTTCCTGGTTGGTGACCATAAATGCACCGGTTTTCATCAACATGTCTGGCTCGTTGATCACTTCCCAATACTTCGGCAATGGTTCGCCTACGTGACCATTACTGGAGTTGGCAAAGTAGTGCAACATGTACTGTCCCATCCAGGCCGCCGATGTCTGAATATCCATTGGCTGCCAGTTATGCCAGGTTTGGCCATTGGGGTTCCAGCTCAGCGTCGGATAGGTCGGGTGTGGATTGGTGCCAGCAATCATTTCCATTTTGTCTGCAGGGAAACGTTGGTAGAAGGCATTGTTCTCGTGTGCCTCGCGAAGCTCCTGTCCACGCGTCACCATATAATTCAGGTCGGGCCAGTTGGCTTTGTTCGGATCTTCCTTGGTGTCCTGGAACTTCCATGTGGCACTGCCATTATCGCGCCCGCCGATCACATCCAGTGTATTTACCAGGTAGTTGAGTTTGTCGGCATGGCCGTTCCAGTCATTTTCGTAAACGGTGGTGTGCGCGGTCATATGCCGTTTGCGACCAAAGTCAGACACGCCGTTGACACTGTGTTTGATATTAGCGTTTACGGTGACGCTCGCACTGTGGGTGTTACCCACCTGTGAAGTGGAGCAGCCGGCCTCGTTCGCGAACTCACTGGCAGGTGTGGATGGGCAGATATCTGCGCTGTTGGCCACGCCATCGTTGTCGCTATCGGCGAAGCCGGTGCAGCCTGACGGGTCAACATTTTGTCCGAAGGGTGTGTTCGCACACTGGTCGGCGCTGTTCAGCACTCCGTCAAAGTCATCGTCGTCGCCACCGGGGCTGGCACAGCCCACTGCATTGACAAATTCCCCGGGGTTGGTCACTGGGCACTGGTCCAGATTGTCGGTGATTCCGTCGTTATCGCTGTCCAGTTGGGACGGGGCGCAACCCACGCTGTTCGAGGTTTCCGCTGGGTCGGTACTTGGGCACTGGTCGTCGACATCCGGAACGCTATCGCCGTCGCCATCCAGGCTCAGGTCCGCATCGCCAATACGCTCAAAGGTCGCGTAGTCGATATTGAACTGGAAGTCCTGGGTACCCGCCCCGTAGATACGGATGGTGAGATCACCGGCGAACAGGTTGATATCGCTAAAAGCGTTGAGCAGATAGAAGGTATCCCAGTCTCCCTGACTCTGTACGTCGGTGGTGTTCTTGATGACTAGCTCATCTTCGTGGTCAGTGGCCATCAGGCCTACCTGAACACCGGAGGGATTGCCGGTACCGACGAAGAACTTCGGCCGGTACAGGCCGGACGTATCCAGTGAGAGGTTGTACTCCAGATAGTCGCCACTATTGAAGTAATTGACCGCAGTACCACCATTGATGGCATAGGTATCGATCTCCCCACCGACTACATGGGCGCTTTCCGCCTGCAGGGTAAAGGTACCGGAGACTGGGCTGCCATTGCCGGGGCTGCTGCCGCCGGAGCTGGAACCACCGGAGCTGGAAGAGGAGCTCGACGAGCTGGAGGAAGAACCCGAGCTGCTACCGCCGGATGAACTGGAACTGCTGGAAGACGAGCTTGAGGAAGAACTTGAGGAAGAGCTGGACGATGAGCCGCCGCTGGAGCCGGAGCCCGCGCTGTCGTAGGTCAGTTCAAAGCGATCCAGGTTCCATTGCCAGTCGTTGGTGCCACCACCGAAAACACGTATCTGCTGCGAGCCTGCAGGCAGGTAAACGCTACCTCCGCTCAGCGCCTGGAAGTTGTCCCAGCCGATAGTCGGTACGCTGGTTTGTGCCAGTGTTTGCCAGGTACCACCGCTATTCAATTGAAGATCGATGCGACCACCATTGACTGCGGTGCCTGCGAAATAGGTGAGGTCGTAATTGCCCGCCTGCGGAACGGAAATGCTATATACCGCATAGTCGCCTTTGTTGACGTAGTTG